>NZ_KV811405.1:0-278 GCF_001813025.1 Pseudomonas sp. HMSC066A08 | reverse complement strand
TGTGCCCGCCTGCCTCGCCGATTGTTCGCCTCATGGGCGAACGGGGCTACCTCGCGCCCGGTGACTGCGAGGATTCCGGCGTAACCCCGCTACTCAAGCCGGTGTCGGCGGTAGCGGGTGACACCATCCAGTTCGAGCCGGGCCATCCCGTGACCGTCAACGGCGTGGCCCTGCCGAACACCGCCGCTATGCCCGCGCTGCCGGGCTGGCCTGCCGGGCGCTACATCGTGCAGCCCGGCGAGGTCTGGCTGTTTTCCAGCTACAGCGCGGGCAGCTTC
>NZ_KV811404.1:0-282 GCF_001813025.1 Pseudomonas sp. HMSC066A08 | reverse complement strand
TCCAGGCGCTCGAACAGGCCGAAGGCGACGGGCCACCAGTGGCGACGGTAGCGGCCCCCCCTGTTCGGCCGGACGGCAACGACTACGTGCCCCCGGCAGGTCAGCCGCAGATGCCCACGGACACGGCGCAGCCGGTCGAAACCGGCGGCCAGCCGACCGAAGCCCAGCAGAAGGCGGCCCCGGCCGCGCCCTCTGAGGCCATGCAACGCCGGTTGCGGCAGATTCAGCAGGCCGAAGACAAGCGACTGGCCAAGTGGGACGAAGCCCTGAACGGTGACGCTT
>NZ_KV811403.1:0-329 GCF_001813025.1 Pseudomonas sp. HMSC066A08 | reverse complement strand
GGTTCATCTTTGGGCGCAGTAACCGCGAAGACGAGGAAAACGCCCGATTCAAGGCCGCCGAAGCCGCCGACCGCATCAAGGAAGGCATCTACTACCGGCTGCGTTACGTCGAGGCCGACCACGTTGTGTTCGATCCAAAAACCGGCCGGGAAGTACCGGCCGAACGCAATCACATCCTTTCGCTGTTGAACGAACTGGCCAGCAGTGAGCAGGCCGAGTGAGCAAGGAGACGCCGCTATGTTGTTACACCTTGTACCCCGCCTGTTCGCGTGCCGTGTCAACGAGCCGGAATGCGCCCTGATCGACTTTCATTGTCCCGCGCTCGGGCT
>NZ_KV811402.1:0-255 GCF_001813025.1 Pseudomonas sp. HMSC066A08 | reverse complement strand
GTCCGAAGCCGAGGCGTGGGCCTCGAACGCGGACTTGTCCGCTGACCCGGAAGGAACCGCCATCGTCGTGAACGGCAAGGCCGTGCGGAAGGGGGGTAACTAACGATGAAAAAGGAATACGCCGAGGAAGTCGCGGCGCGGATCATAGAGCAGTTGGAGCAGGGCACCGCGCCGTGGCAAAAGCCGTGGCAGCCCGGCGAGCTGCGCTTGCCGTACAACCCGACCACCGGCAAGGAATACCGTGGCATGAACAGC
>NZ_KV811401.1:0-330 GCF_001813025.1 Pseudomonas sp. HMSC066A08 | reverse complement strand
GCCGGGTGCCCCGTTCACGGTTCGAGGGGGTGCGCAATGAGCACAAACGATAAAGACAACGACCAGAACACCGACCTGCCGCTTGAGGATGCGGAAGTGCATAACGACCGCGAACACGACGACGATGCCGACATGCACGACGATCCTGATATGCGTGCGGACGGCAACGGCTCGCCCGACTATCTGGCGACACCAAAAAGAGAGAAGGGGGTTCGCCGCCTGAACAACAAACCGTTGTTCGTGGTCGGTGGCGTGATCCTGCTCGCTGTGGCTGGCGTTAGCTACACGTTTTTCCAGCGGCAGGCGGCGCAGGTTGCCCCCAAGGCCGAA
>NZ_KV811400.1:0-285 GCF_001813025.1 Pseudomonas sp. HMSC066A08 | reverse complement strand
GCTTTTCGGACGAGCCTATTTCGGCCACCAAGACGGCAACACAGAGCCACCCAGCGGCGGCCACCCCCGATGCTGCCAAGAGCAGCTTCCTGTCCTTATTCATCGCATATTCCTTTTGTCAGTTGATGGCCAACTCGAACGGCGCGGCGTTGCAATCGTCATTGCCACACAGCAGCTTGAGGCCCGGCTTTCCCCACGCCTGCGCACCGCAGCAGGGGCAGCGGTACTTATCCCGGTTCGATTTGTTCCCGGCCGGGGCAGGCTGGATCAGGCCGCCGTCGTTGT
>NZ_KV811399.1:0-253 GCF_001813025.1 Pseudomonas sp. HMSC066A08 | reverse complement strand
GCACACCTCGACCAGCTCGCCACGCTTGATGCTGGCCGCTTCGGCGGTCTGCACAAGCCAAAGCCCATGCGGGGCCGAGTCCGTGAAGTTGAGGCGCAGGCCTGCGTGATAGCCGGTCGTGATCGCAACGCCGATCACTGCGGCCGCGCACAAGGCGGCGATTCCGAAGCGGCGACCTTTCATTGGACGACAAAGCCCCCGTTGCTGTTGTTGGACGGCCCGGCGGCGGCCGGGGTGGGCTTGGATTGCTGGG
>NZ_KV811398.1:0-447 GCF_001813025.1 Pseudomonas sp. HMSC066A08 | reverse complement strand
CTGTGGTCAACGTGGTGGCCCAGGACGCCGCCGGCAATAGCAGCCCGGGCGCCAGCGTCACCGTGGACTCGCAGGCCCCGGCGGCGCCGGTGCTCAACCCGAGCAACGGCACCACGCTCAGCGGCACCGCCGAGCCGGGCGCTACCGTGACCCTGACCGACGGCAATGGCAACCCGATCGGGCAGGTCACCGCCGACGGCAGCGGCAACTGGAGCTTCACGCCGTCCACGCCGCTGGCCAACGGCACCGTGGTCAACGCCACGGCCAGCGACCCGACCGGCAATACCAGCGCTCCGGCCAGCACCACCGTGGACTCGGTGGCACCGGCCGCGCCGGTGGTCAATCCGAGCAACGGCGCGGAGATCAGCGGCAGCGCCGAACCGGGCGCCACCGTGACCCTGACCGATGGCAGCGGCAACCCGATCGGGCAGGTCACCGCCGACGGCA
>NZ_KV811397.1:0-469 GCF_001813025.1 Pseudomonas sp. HMSC066A08 | reverse complement strand
CGGACGCTGAAAGCGTTGCAATTCCGCCCAGCCGATACACTGGCACCCAAACAGGTCAACGAACGGAGCCGGCCACCGGCCGCCCTATTCGTCGCCCTCCGTGCGGTCGCCGTCGCCGGCGTCCTTCAAAGCCTCATACAAGGCAGTCTTGCCGACTTTGACAGCGGCGGCCGCCTCGCGGACGGTCAGCCCCTTGTCGGCCATCAGCTTACGCGCTCTTTCCAGCTTGGCCGGTGTTACTACCGGCCTGCGCCCGCCGTGGCGGCCTCGGGCCGCTGCGGTGGCCAACCCGGCCTTGGTTCGTTCCCGTATCAGGTCACGCTCGAACTCGGCAAGCGTGGCGAACAGGTTAAACAGCAGTTTGCCGTTTCGGGTCGCGGTGTCAATTCCCGCGTCAGTCAGCGAGCGGAACGCTACGCCGCGCTCGCGCAGCTCGTCCACGGTTTGCACCAAATGGGGAAGCGAACGG
>NZ_KV811396.1:0-265 GCF_001813025.1 Pseudomonas sp. HMSC066A08 | reverse complement strand
AACGCAAACCGTCGAGCATCAGCCCGTGCCGGAAATCGCGCCCGAGGTTGCGGCCGAGCTGCAACGCGATCACGAAAATGCCGTGGAAGGTTATTCGCCGCTGGAAAGCTGGCAGATGATGAAAGCCGAGGCCGAGCGTAACGGCTATTCCGCCCGTATCGGCTTCGCGTCTGGCGAGCTGGGCGACTTCTACGAAATCACCTACCACGACCAGCAGGGCGAGCCGTCCGGCATCCGCACAGAAATGTATGGCGATAGCAAGCTG
>NZ_KV811395.1:0-207 GCF_001813025.1 Pseudomonas sp. HMSC066A08 | reverse complement strand
ACCGCCGGGCCAGACTCCACGGGCTGCGCGGGCTTGCCGCTTGTCCGGCTTCCCGTCTGCTTGCCGGACAGGCCAGTTTCGGCCAGAAACGCCGCATCCATGTCGTTCGGTGCAGGCGTCGGCCGGTTCGGTTTTGGCTTGGCCGTCTGGCTTCCTTTTGGTGCTATCTCCATGCGCCATTCGTTACGCTCCACCGTCCTGCCGTCC
>NZ_KV811394.1:473-713 GCF_001813025.1 Pseudomonas sp. HMSC066A08 | reverse complement strand
CATCATCGAATCCTATGTGGTCATCAATGCGTCGGTGCTGTTTATGGGCTTCGGTGCCTCGCAGTGGACACGCGAATATGCGTTGGCCATCGTGCGTTACGCCGTTTCCGTTGGTGCCAAGTTGTTCGTCCTGACCTTGATCGTCGGCTTGATTGTGGACTCGGCAAAGACGTGGCAGGCGGCCTACAACCACGACGACGCGAGCATGTGGACGATGGTGGGGCTGGCTCTGGTCTGCGC
>NZ_KV811394.1:0-373 GCF_001813025.1 Pseudomonas sp. HMSC066A08 | reverse complement strand
CTATCTGGCCAAGACTATCCCCGAGCTGGTCGCGGGCATGATTAGTGGCACCTCGATGGGCGGCGGTTCGGCCATCGGTGGCATGGCAGCGGCCGGTGCAGCCGGTGCAGCGGCTGCTATTGCAACCATCGCCACGGCCGGGGCGGCCGCTCCGGCGGCGGCCGGTGCTCTTGGCGCGGCCGGTAGTGGTGGTGCAGCCGGTGCCGGTGCAGCGGGTGCCGGTGGCATTGGTGGCGGCGGTCTGGCTGCTGCGATCAATTCCAGCTTTGCCGGTGGCAGTGCGCCCGCAGCGGCCGCAACTGGCGGCACCGGGGCAGCTTCCGGCCTCGGTGCAAGCACTGGCGGCCAAGCGGCGGCCAAGGGCGCGTCATCG
>NZ_KV811393.1:315-696 GCF_001813025.1 Pseudomonas sp. HMSC066A08 | reverse complement strand
CGCTGACGGCCTGCGACGGCCGGGACATGGCGATAGAACAGCTATTGGCCAAGCAGGAAGCGGCGGACGCGGCCGGGTAAGCGGCAAAGCCGCCGACGCAGAGGCCCACAGCGGCATCGAGACGCTGACCGGGTACGCGGCCCGCGAGCTGGCCCCGGCGATGCGACAGGCGACGAGCTGGCAGGAGCTGCACGACGCAGCGGCCGAGCACGGCCTAGAGGTTCGCCAGCGGGGCGCTGGCCTTGTCATAGGCGAGCCAGATTTAGGCATTTGGGCGAAGGCCAGCAACGTCGGCCGCGACCTTTCGATGAAGGCCCTAACCGACCGTCTTGGCCCGTTCCAGCCTTCCGAACGGCAGTCCGAGGCGAAGGCGAACCGCAA
>NZ_KV811393.1:0-215 GCF_001813025.1 Pseudomonas sp. HMSC066A08 | reverse complement strand
GCGAAGGCGAACCGCAAGCGGTACGAACCACGACCCCGGCGGCCGGACAACCCGACCACGGCGGGCCTGTTCAATCAGTACCAGCGCGAGCGACAGGCGGCCATTCTGGCCCGCCGTCAGGGCCTCGACCAGATCAAGCGCGAGAGTGCGGCTTTCAATGCGCAGGTGAGGCAGTGGAGCCAGACAGAGCGAATGCTTTTGAAGGTCGCGGGCAA
>NZ_KV811392.1:0-317 GCF_001813025.1 Pseudomonas sp. HMSC066A08 | reverse complement strand
GGTCGCGCCAAATCCCCAAGCCTTGCGGCCGTCATCGAGCTGCACATAGACGGCGTTCTGGCCTGCATGATTGGCGGCATTCTCCGGCACGACGCGGCGGCTCTGCACGGTGTAAGCGGGCGACTCTTGGCCGGGCGTGTACGGCGCACTCTGCTGCTCGGCCTGCCGGGCCAGCTTGGCCGCTTCGTGCTGCTGGATAGCGGTGCGGAGTGTCGCAGGCTGGCTTTCGTCGTCGTTCGATATGAACTGTGACAAGCGCGTGCCGTTGTACTCGGTCATCAGCTTGCTATCGCCATACATTTCCGTGCGGATGCCGG
>NZ_KV811391.1:12454-30309 GCF_001813025.1 Pseudomonas sp. HMSC066A08 | reverse complement strand
GGCTGTGCCGCTGCAACCGTTCGGCCCCCTTCATGCGCAGGTAGTGCTCGACCGTGGCGCGGTTGCGTCGACGCAATTCCAGGTTGTCGGTAAACCCTTTCAACCGTTGGTACTCTCGCATGGTGCACATCTCCGCCAGTTCGAATCGACTGGTATCCATACTGGAAAGAAGACATCGGGATGACAGGCCGGAGAAATTGCCGTGAAGCTTTTTCCGGGCAAAAGTTGCCCGCTTCGGAGCGTCTCCAAAGTTTCAACTAATGCCGAATTGCCATGACCGAATGTTTCGCCTGAAACCCAGTTGTAACCAGATTTTACAGGGGACAAACTTATAAACGCTTTTTTGCAATAGCCATAACCCCTTAAAAATTACAGGTGTGGGGCATCGATTCCGTTCTATTCTTTGGCCGGTTTGCCAAGCGCCCGGAAAGTTGCACTAGCGTGCCGGACAACAGGAGGACGGGCGCAATGGCGAAGGGGGCAGCGGGGAAACGCTGCCGGTGGGAAGGCTGCGCTCAGGCGGCCGGCGCAAACGCTATCCGGCCATTCGGCGAATGGCCGGACGCTTGCGCGGCGGGCTCACCGTCGATTCAGTTGAGCAGGCCGATGGCGTAGGCCTTCATGGTCGCCTCCGCCTTGTTGCTGGAGTTGAGCTTGCGCATCGCATTGACGATATGGAATTTCACCGTGCGCTGGTCGATCGACAGGATCAGGCCGATCTCGCCGTAGGTCTTGCCCACCGCGGTCCACTTGAGCATCTCGGTTTCCCTGGCGGTCAGGCGCACATTGCTTTCCGGGACGATGCGCGGCGCCAGCAGGTCGCCGAAGGTAGCCTGCAGCATGCTGGTGATCCAGAGCAGGAAGGATTCCTTCTCCAGGATTTCCGTCGCGGCGATGCTCTCGCTGGAACGCACCAGGGACAGCATGCTGATCAGCCCGTACTTGCCGCGGACCGGGATCGACCAGCCGTGACGGATGCCGTGATGCAGCGCTTCCTCCCAGAAGAAACGGTTCTCCTGGAAGTCTTCGCCATTCCAGATCAGCGGGGTGTATTCCAGGAGACCATGGCGCACGATCGGGTCGATGGATGTGTAGTCTTCGGAGATATATCTGCTTTTCCATTCCCCTGGGTAATTGGACAAGAAATGATATTTAGGCGCGGTCAGCGGGAAAGGCGCCCGCGCACCGAATGAAAAGAATTCGAATCCATAATTACCGCATATCTCGAGAACCAGGGAGAAGAACTCTTCCTCGGTTGTTATTCTTGACAAAATCTCGAGATATCCCTCTCTCTCATCATGCATGCCAGCTTCACCAGTCAACAATCGATCCCGGCAGGATTCGGTTCTTCAGCGTTTTTATTCTTTTTTGTTTCCGTCTTATCCACTCATGACAATTCCCTTTATCAAGCCGGACCTGGAAGTACATATCGCCACCGGCCCTGTGCGGGTGTTCCGGACGAGGTCGAGCCCATTCGCCGCCCGCCGGGCGACGACGAAACGAGGCTGAAGAGAACTTCTCGATGAGCACGGACACGAGGCGCCGCGCAGGAACTGCGCTGGGCTGGAGGGGACGGCGCCCCGGATCTTTGCGGAAACCGTAGAACGGCTCTCCGATGGGCCTCACGGCGGTCTTTCTCATTGTTCTTCTCGCACGCTCCATCGTCGTCGGGAGAGCCTCCCGACAACAAACCTTGGTCCATGGCGGGCCTCGTCGACGAGGCTCCCCGGGGACCAGAAATGGCAACTACATACTTCCCCCCCTATCTCTCCGCAGATACCTGCCCGGAAGGGCAGGTTGTCCCTGCCGGGCTGTGACAATTTAATTCGACCAGGCATTTCATTGTCCGTGCCGATTTTCACGAAGCGCATTCTGAGGCAATTAAAAAGAGCGCTCCATTCGACCATGGACAAGCTATCCACGCCTGACCGAGATCGCCTTCCGAATATAGCGAAGCGATAACCGCAGCCTGCCGAGAAGTGCTTCAGACAATAAACAGGACGCTGGCCTTTCGTATCGATGAAAGTTCCGCATGGCGTCCGCCCCTAAGGAAGAGGAGATAAATATGATTTATTACTTGATCGGAGTGGCGCTATTCATCTTCATGCTGGAACAGTTGGTTCCCGGCTGGAAATTGCCCAAGGTGAGCACCTGGGTGGCCCGGGTGATCTTCCTCAACATCGTCCAGGTGTCGATCGCCCTGCTCGCCGGCATCACCTGGAACAAATGGATGATGGGGCACAGCCTGCTGCACACCTCGGATGCCCTGCCACCACTGCTGGCCGGCTTCGCCGCCTACTTCGTCAACACCTTCGTCACCTACTGGTGGCATCGCGCGCGCCACGCCAACGACACGCTCTGGCGGCTGTTCCACCAGTTGCACCACGCGCCGCAACGCATCGAGGTATTCACCTCCTTCTACAAGCATCCGACCGAGATGGTCTTCAACTCGCTGCTGGGCAGCTTCGTCGCCTACGTGGTGATGGGCATCAGCATCGAGGCCGGCGCCTACTACATCATGTTCGCCGCGCTCGGCGAGATGTTCTACCACTCGAACCTGCGCACCCCGCACGTCCTCGGCTACCTGTTCCAGCGCCCGGAGATGCACCGCATCCACCACCAGCGCGACCGCCACGAGTGCAACTACAGCGACTTCCCGATCTGGGACATGTTGTTCGGTACCTACGAGAACCCCCGCCGCATCGACGAGCCGCAGGGCTTCGCCGGCGACAAGGAGCAGCAGTTCGTCGACATGCTGCTGTTCCGCGACGTGCACAGCCTTCCCGGAAAAACCCAGCCCGCTCCCGTCCTGGTCAAGCCCGACGTCAGGTGAACGCCATGATTCCAGACATCGATTCCCGTCTCAGCCGGAACATATTGAAATCCATCTCGTATGGCCTCCCCCTCGCCGAAGTGGTCCCCGACCATACCTATGCGCAACTGGAAACGCGCCTCGGCGAACTGAAACGCAGGTATCTGGAGCTGCGCATCTCCCACGGCGCGCGCGAGCTGCCGTTCAGCAACTACCTGTTCTACCTGATCCTCCAGTCGCGCCACCAGGAATTCGACTTCAAGCTGCGCCAGGGCAACTCGGTGGTCACCAACATCCACCGTTTCAAGAGCAAGGGACGCATCCCGTCCCTGACCACCCTGCTCCTGGCCGATGCGGTCAACGCCAAGAGCGAGCTGGAGCTCAAGCATCCGGACATCCCGCAGCTCGACCGCCACGCCCGCGACATCGAGCGCTGGCTGGCCGCCGGCAACGTCATGCCGCCCAGCGAGCGGGCGCTGCGCGGCCTGGTTGAGGCGCTGGAGCGCGCCGCTGGCGAAGGCCGTCCGTTGCACCTGGTGAGCGCGGTATGCCCGGACTACTCGCACTCCAGCGATGCCGAGGGCAAGCCGCGCTACACCTTCGAGCGAGTCGGCGACCAGCCCGGCCTGGCCGGCGCCAAGCTGGTCAGCGCCGGCCAGGCGGTGGCGGAGCTGGCCAGGGCGCGCCAGGTGGAAATCCGCCACGCGATCCTCGGCGGCGAGTTCGAGTACCTGTCGTTCAACCGCAACCCCGCCACCGGCGAGACCCGCGAGGGTTTCCTCGGCAAGGTCGAGCGCCAGCTCGAGCGGATCGCCGGGGCCCTGCCCTGCCCGGCCGCGACCTGCTCGTTCTTCGAGATGTGCGGCGGCGAGGACGGCTGGCACCGGGCCCACGGCGAGATCGTCCAGCGCCTGGAACAGGGCGACTACGGCCAGACCGGGCTGGACTACCCGGCCCTGGAATCGATTTTCCTGTCGCGCCTGCCGCTCTACGAAAAATGGTTCGCCAGCCAGTCGCGCGAGCAGATCTGGGCCAGCTTCGTCTCCCAGGCTGCCGAGTACGCATTGATGGGAAAACTCTTCGGCGAGCGCTTCGACAACTTCGTCGTGCTGGCCGTCGATCACTACCGGATGGAGCCGTTCTACTCGTTCTTCGCGACCGTCCCGACGCTCTACATCCGAACCGACTACCTGTAACGAGGGAGCGCCTGCGCCATGCAAGATGAACTGTTCAAGACCCGTTACTCCAAGTACGGATACGGCATCGACGTGCGACGTACCTACAAGGACCTGCCCTGCCAGCCGTTCTGGACCTGGGTCACCGGCAAGTCGCTGAACGACCGCCCGCCGCGGCGACCGAAAGACACCCTGCTCAAGCCCTGGCAGCTCTACCTGCACATCAGCTGGGGCTATGCGGTGTTCTTCCTCGCGGTGATCTACGGCCAGCAACTGCTCGCCTCGCAGCAGCCACTGTGGCTGAAGTGCCTGCTGGGCGCGCTGATCATGTGCCTGGTGGTCAACCGCCAGCGCGGCTTCCTCCATACCTTCCACTACACCACCCATGGCGCCAGCCTGGAGAACAAGGCGCTGGCCCGCTTCACCTGCAAGTGGATCCTGTCGATCCCGATCCTGCACACCCCGCGCGACGAGTACGTGAAGCTGCACGTGAACGAGCACCACAGCGTGCGCACCTTCAATACCGAGCACGACGTCGACCTGGTCTTCATGAAGCAGCACGGCTTCTACAAGGGTATGTCCGAGAGCGCCTTCTGGACCCGCCTGGTGCTCGCGCCCTTCCATCCGGCACGGGTCCTCGAGCACCTGAAGTTCCGCTTCGACGTCAGCTTCGTCTCCGCGCCTCGCCACGAGCGCGTCAGCCGCGCGCTCTACTGGGCCGCGCTGCTCGGCCTGGTGTACGCCAGCGGCTACCTGGAGGCGTTCGCGCTGTTCTACCTGTTCCCGATCTTCATCCTCACCCAGTACTCGTCGTGGATCCAGCACGTCTCCGAGCACCTCTGGTTCGCCCGCAACGAGCACGGCCTGCCGCGCTTCCTGCACTACGGCTCGCTGAGCTGGGGACGCTTCCTCGGCCGCCCCTACCCGGCCGACAAGCAGGGCCTGGCCTTCGCCCTGGCGTTCGTTCGCTGGAGCCTGGGCGTGCTGCTGATCGACATCCCGCTGCGGGTGTTCTCCTTCATGCAGGACCTGCCCAGCCACGACTTCCACCACCGCAAGCCGGGGGTGAACTTCTGGCGCATCGCGCCGGAGCGCGCGGCCAACGAGGCGCGCCCCTCGAAGTTCGGCCCGATGACCGAGACCTGGGGCATGTGGGAGAACTTCCTGATCCTGCGCGACCACCTCTGCCGCGGCCAGTCGGACCCGTTCGGAATCGTCGACTGGTACCGCGAGAACCATGCCCGGCTCGCTCCGGAGACCGATGCCGCCAACCAGCCCCACACCAACCAACCCGCATCCCAGGCTACCGCCTGATCACACAGGAAACCCCATGAATACTCAGATTGCCCAGATCACCCAGAGCCTGGCAGCCAACGGCTGCGCCTATATCACCCCCAGCGACGCGCTCTACGACGAGCAGGACTGGGAACTGATGAACCAGGTCCTGGCCAACTCGACCCTGCCGTGGGAGAAGATCCTGATCGGCGACGCCGACGAGGAGAACGACCTCTACGTGGCCCGCTTCATGACCGACCGCGACCGTCCCACGGTGGTCAACCATGCGCTGTCGGAGCTGATCATCCCGCGCGTCTGCAACGACAACGTGATGAGCCTGTTCCGCAAGCTGATGGGCGACGACGCCTTCTACGTGCGGCGCATGCAGGTGAACCGGATGAAGGCCGGCTCGTTCATCGGCCGGCACCTGGATACCGACAGCAACCCGGACTACCAGTACTCCATCGTCCTGCAGCTCGGCACCTACTTCTCCGGCGGCCAATTCGTGGTCTACGACCGCGACGGCAACCTGCGCAACGACATCAAGCCGGAGCCGCGCTCGGTGATCATCAGCGACTGCAGCTATCCCCACGAGGTCCAGCGGGTGACCGCCGGCGAGCGCGTCTCGCTGGTGTTCTTCGTCAGTCGCCATGCGGACCGGAACCGGCGGGTCTATTGACCCGTCGGCGTGGAGACTCGAAGCGATGTCGAAGAACGCACGTTACGCCTGGCGCCTGTCCCTCGGCGGCCTGCTGCTGGGGCTACTGGCCTGCGCGGTCTACCTGCTGGCCGTCCCGCTGGGCTTCAAGTACGGCGAGATCCAGGTCGGCCATGGCCTGGAACACGAGGGGCGGATCGCCTGGGACGCCGCCGGCGTCCCGCATATCCGCGCGCAGAGCCTGGAGGACGGCTATTTCCTGCTCGGCTACAGCCACGCCAGGGATCGCCTGTGGCAGATGGAGTTCGCCCGCCGCTATGCCGGCGGGACGCTCTCCGAAGTGTTCGGCGCCAAGACCCTGCCGATGGACAGGTTCGCCCGCACCCTGGGCTTCCGACGCACCGCCGAGGGCATCTACGCCAACCTGGACGCGCCCACGCGCGTCCTGCTGCAACGCTACAGCGCCGGGATCAACGCCTACCTGGAGCTGGCCCCGGCGGCGCTGCCGCTGGAGTTCAGCCTGGTGCGCCACGAGCGGCCGGGGCCCTGGGGGCCGGTGGACAGCCTGTCCCTGCACCTGCTCTATTCCTGGACCCTGAGCGCCAACCTGGGCATGCAGTTGCAGCGCCTGGCGCTGGCCGAGCACCTGGACCTGGCGCGGATCAACGAGGTGTTCGCCCCCTATCCGGGCGAGCGGCCGCCGGCCACCCGCGACTACGCCAGCCTGTACCGCTCCCTGCGCGGCACGCCGGACGCCGGCAAGCTGCTGGGGCAACTGCCCGGATCCAACGTCGAAGGCATCGGCTCGAACAACTGGGTGGTCTCCGCCAACCGCAGCGCCACCGGCAAGCCGCTGCTGGCCAACGATCCGCACCTGCGCCTGACCAACCCGGCGGCCTTCTACCTGGCCAGCCTGAAGATCCCCGGCCTGAGCCTCACCGGCGCCAACTTCGCCGGCGCCCCGCTGTTCGTCATCGGCCATAACCAGCGCATCGCCTGGGGCTACACCAATACCGGCTCGCACATCCAGGACGCCTACCTGGAGCGCGTCGATCCCCAGGACCCGCGGCGCTACCTGGCCCCGGACGGCTACCGGCCCTTCGAGACGCGCCTGGAACGCATCGCCGTGCGCGACGGCGAGACGGTCTCGCTGGAGGTCCGCAGTACCCGCCACGGCCCGGTGATCAGCGACATCTACGAACCGGCGCGGCTGCCGCAGGCGCAGCGCGACCGGCTGGTGATCGCCCTCGCCTGGACCGGCCTCGACCGTCACGACAAGACCTTCCCGAGCCTGCTGGCGATCAACCGGGCCGAAGGCTGGGAACAGTTCCTCGACGCCACCGCCGACTTCGGCGTGCCGCCGCAGAACATGGTCTATGCCGACGTCGAGGGCAACATCGGCTACGTCTCCGCCGGTCGCGTACCGCTCCGCGGCGCCGACGACGACCTCCATGGCCTGGCTCCCTCGCCCGGCTGGGAGAGCCGCTACGACTGGGTCGGCTACGTTCCGGAAAGCGCCAAGCCACGCAGCCTCAACCCGCGCGAAGGGTTCATCGCCACGGCGAACCAGCGCATCGTGCCGTCCGACAATGCCTTCGACTTCGGCCACGACTGGGTCCTGCCCTACCGCTACGACCG
The DNA here is from genome assembly GCF_001813025.1 of Pseudomonas sp. HMSC066A08. Classification (NCBI taxonomy): domain Bacteria; kingdom Pseudomonadati; phylum Pseudomonadota; class Gammaproteobacteria; order Pseudomonadales; family Pseudomonadaceae; genus Pseudomonas; species Pseudomonas sp. HMSC066A08. Next base: position 22,751 of record NZ_KV811391.1, on the reverse strand, counting down.
CATCCGCGAGTGGCTCGGCGGCCCCGGCCAGCGCACCCTGGAAGACAGCCTGGAGTTGCAGAACGACGAGTTCTCCAGCGTGATGGCGAGCCTGTTGCCGAAGATGCTGGAGCAGGTCAGCGACCCCGACCTGCGCGCCAGCGAGGCCTTCGCCCTGCTCCAGGGCTGGAACCACCAGGCCGCCGCCGACCTGGCCGCGCCACTGATCGCCGGCTACTGGGTACGCGCCTTCACCCGCGAGCTGCTGCAACCGAGGATCGGCACGCAGTTGCTGGCCAGCGGCTGGAACCAGCGCAACTACGACGGATTCCTCCGGCTGATCCTCGACGGCCAGGCCGACCTGCGCTTCTGGTGCGGCCAGGAACAAGGCTGCGACCTCAAGCTGAACCAGTCGCTGCGCCGCGCCCTCGACGAACTGCGGGCCGCCCACGGAAGCGCGCCGGATGGCTGGAAGTGGGGCGAGGCGCACGCCGCCCTCGCCGAGCACGTGCCCTTCCACAAGACCCCGTTGCGCACGCTGTTCGACCTGAAGAACAACAAGGGCGGCGACAACTTCAGCGTCAACGTCGGGCGCTTCGACTACAGCGACCCGGCCAACCCGTTCAACACACGGATCGCCGCGACCCTGCGGATGGTCATCGACCTGGCGGACTTCGACAACTCGCGCTACGCGCTGTCCACCCGCAACTCCGGCCTGCCGTTCGACGGCGCCACCGACCTCAACGAACTCTGGGCCCGCGGCGCGTACATCCGTATCGCCGACGACGCCACCGACGCGACGGACCGCCAGTTGGTCCTGCGCCCTTCAGCCTCTTCCTCCGGCGAGCCACGACCATGACCAGCGATCCGCAGAAAAACGCCTTCGACCTCGACTACTCCAGCCGCGAACGGCAATTCCCCGAGGGCTTCAAGCGCAAGATAGTCGCCGACCTGCAAGAGGGAATGCCGCAGTTCGACGTGCTGCAATACTTCGGCAACCAGCCGGATATCTTCGAGACCTACGACCACCTGGTGCTGGCGACCGACCCGGAGGGCGAACGGATCATCGGCATCCTGGGAGCGAAGGACTTCGTCCGCGGCTCGACGCGCTTCCTCTACCTGTGGACGGCGATGGTGGTCGACCGCTACCACCGCACCAGCCTGTTCAAGCGGATCAACCAGTTCTTCCTGCGCCAGGTCAGCGAGCGCAACGGCGGGCTGCCGCCGCTGATCGTGGCGAAGACCTACAACCCGGTGGTCTACAACATGTTCCGCGCCCTCAGCGCGCGGATCCCGGGAGCGACGCTGTACCCGGACCTGGAAGCGCCACGCCAGTGCCCGGACATGGTCGACCTGGCCCGCGACGTGGTCGGCACGCTGTCCGCCAACCTGCGCCTGGATGCGGAAACCGGCCTGATACCCGGCGGGCAACGCAGCGTCGCCCCGGACTTCTTCCCGCGCATGGCGATGTCCAGCCACGCCAGGACCAACGACCACTTCGTCGCCCACGTCGGCAGCAGCGACCAGATCCTCTGCATGGTCCGCCTCGCACCCGGTGCCGAACCCTACGTGCAGCAGAGGATCATCCGGTGAGCGGACTCGCGCAGCGCTCCGACGACCCGTGGCTGGCGGCGCTGCCGGCCGCGGTGCTCTACGGCGCCTGGGCGGCCTATGCCAACCAGGACGGCGGCCTGGCCGGGATGGGGGGCGCCGCCCTGGTCCAGGGCGCCGCGAGTCTCCTGGCGACGCGCTTCGGCCTGTACCTGTTGCAGTGTCTCGGCCGCCGCCACGGCCTTGCGCAACGCCAGGCGCCCCTGCTGGTGGTGCTCCTGCTGACCGCGCCGATGGCCGCGCTGCACTGGCTCTCGGGCACGCCGCATCCATTGGCGAGCGTGGCGCCGTCGTTCGTCATCGGCTGGCTCTACTTCGCCTTCTGGGCGCGCCGCCGCCCGGGCCGCCGGCAAGCCAGCGGCGCCTAGCCGGCGCCCCCGGTCGAGCCGCTCCCCGTCGGCGGCATCGGCCCGTATACTCGGAGCCTTCCTATCCGCCCAAGGACGCGCCATCGCCATGCTGGAGATTCTCGGAAAGGCCTCTTCGATCAACGTGCGCAAGGTCCTCTGGACCTGCGCCGAACTGGACCTGCCCTACCGCCGCGAAGACTGGGGCAGCGGCTTCCGCGACACCCACGCGGCGGAATTCCTCGCCCTCAACCCGAACGCCATGGTGCCGGTGCTGCGCGACGGCGAACTGGTGCTCTGGGAATCCAACAGCATCATCCGCTACCTGGCCAACCGCTATGCCGGCGAACGTCTCTATCCGCAGCAGGCGACGCCGCGCGCGCGGGTCGACCAGTGGCTGGACTGGCAGGCCTCCGACCTCAACCGCTCGTGGAGCTATGCCTTCATGAGCCTGGTCCGGCAGTCGCCGGCGCACCGCGACGCGGTCCAGGTGGAGGCTTCGCTGCGCGGCTGGACGGGCTTCATGGAAATCCTCGAGGGACAACTGCTACGCACCGGCGCCTATGTCGCCGGCGAGACCTTCAGCCTGGCCGACATCGCCATCGGCCTGTCGGTCAACCGCTGGTACGAGACGCCGTTCGAGCATCCGTCGCTGCCAGCGGTGCGCGCCTATTACGAGCGCCTCGGCGCCCGTCCCGGCTTCCTCGCCCACGGCCGCAACGGCGTACCCTGAGCGAGGCGCGCGATCACTGGCCGAGCGCCTTGTTCAGGCGCTGCGCCAGGGCGGTGGTGTTGGCGCCGGCGGTATCCAGCAGCAGGTAGTCGTAGTCGGACTTGGCCACCGGGGCGATGCGGTATTGCAGGACGCCCTCGACCACCTGCTGGCCGGCCGGCACGCTGAGGGTGCCGACGCAGGACAGCACGCCGCTGTCGGGATCCTTCTCGAGGATCGCCACGTCGCGCAGCGCGCTGTCCTTGAACTCCGGCGAGCGCTCGGTGATCGCGCCCTGGAGGAAGATCCGCATCAGTTGATCCTTCACGTCCGGCGAGGCACAGGCCTCGGCCTCCTTCTTCGCGCAGGCGCTCAACAGCAGCGCGGCGCCCAATACAGCGAGCACGGGTAGCTTCATCATCCCCTCGGGGGTCGGTTGGTGATGCGCAATTGGACTGCGCCGCCGGCGAATGATTCCCAGGCCCCGCGCGGCTGCTGCCGCAGCCAGCACTGGCCAGCCGGCGCGGCTGCCAGTAGTCTGTCCGCCGCGCTGGCGACGCCGGCCCCATGACAACTGGAGCAAGAACATGTACCGAGACACCGTGACCCTCACCGTCAGCGCCGAGCAACGTGGCCGCGAAAGCGAGGCCGTGGACAACCCGAACGTCGCCATCGGCCTGGAAAGCGTCGAGCCGGGCGTGCTCAAGCTGCACTTCGAAGGCCAGCTGGACGCCCCGGAGAACGCTACCCACATCTGCTTCAGCCTGACCATCGGCCTCACCTACCACGGCCCGATCCTCGACGGCGCGGCCAGCGAGAACGGCGGCTGGATGACCTTCGAGAGCGACATGCTCGACCCGGCGCAACTGGCCTGAACCCGCGACGCGGTTGACAGCGCGCCGCGCAGTCCGTAGAAATTGCCCGTCCCCCTTTTTCCGGTATTCCACGGCATGTCCCTGTCCTTCGACTTCGAGCGTTTTCCGCTTGGCCCCGGCGCCAAGGCTCGGGGCCGTGCCGTTGCCGCGAAGAAATCGAAGAAACAGTCGCTCATTTGACCGGGGCGTGCTGTCCCGTCAGGTGAGCTGACAGGACACGCAGGCGCTCCCGCCTCCCGCCGAATCCCTTCCGCCCTCCTGACGCCGACAAGACGGTCAGCCATCAGGAGAGAGTCATGTCATCGTTCCAAGGTATCTGGGTCCCGCTGGTCACGCCGTTCCGCCATGGCGAGATCGACTTCGCCGCGCTGCCGCGCCTGCTCGACCACCTGCTGAATGCCGGTGTCGCCGGGGTCGTGGTCTGCGGTACCACCGGCGAAGCCGCGGCGCTCGAACACGGCGAACAGCTGCAATTGCTCGACGCCGTGCTCGAACGGGTGGCGCCGGAGCGCGTGGCGATGGGGCTGGCCGGCAACAACCAGGCGCAACTGCTGGCCTTCCAGCGCGAAGTGCTAGAGCGTCCGCTCGCCGGCCTGCTGGTGCCGGCGCCCTACTACATCCGCCCCTCCCAGGAGGCGCTGGTGCGCTTCTTCCATGGCGTCGCCGACGCCTCCAGCGTGCCGCTGATCGTCTACGACATTCCCTATCGCACCGGTGTGCGCATGGAACTGGAAACCCTGCGACGGATCGTCGGCCACCCGCGCATCGCCGCGATCAAGGACTGCGGCGGCAGCCTGGAAAACACCCTGGCATTGCTGGCAGACGGCCAGGTAGCGGTGCTCGCTGGCGAAGACCTGCAAATGTTCAACGCCTTCTGCCTGGGCGCCAGCGGTGCCATCGCCGCCTCCGCGCACCTGCACCCACAGCGCTTCGTCGCGCTTCACCGGCAGGTGGTCGAGGGCCGGCTGGACGCGGCCCGGGCCAACTTCTTCGCGCTGTTGCCGCTGATCCGCGCGGCCTTCGCCGAACCCAACCCGGCGCCGGTCAAGGCCGGCCTGGCGCGCCAGGGACTGATCGGCGACGAACTGCGCGCGCCCTTGCTGGGCTGCGACGCGGCACTGGCGGAACGGCTCGGGAGCTTGCTCGCGGAGATCCCGGCGCGGCTCGTCTAGGCGTCGGCCGCCTCAGAACAGCGCCATCTGCCGGTCGACCAGGGTGGCGAAGTCGTCGCCGACGAACGGCAGGATGGCGTCGGCCACCGGCTGCAACTGCTTGCCCACGTAGTGCTCGTAGTCGATGGCCGAACGCCGCGCCTCGAGCGGCTCGGGACCGGCGACGCTGATCACGTAGCTGATCCAGCCGCCGCCCTGGTACTGCCGCGGGCGCCCGCGCTCGAGGTTGTAGTCGTCGGCGATGCGCGCCGCGCGCACATGCGGCGGCACGTTGCGCTGGTAATCGTCGAGGCGCCGGCGCAGGCGCTTGCGGTAGACCAGCAGGTCGTCCAGCTCGCCGGCCAGGGTCCGTCGTACGTAATCGCGCACGTAGTCCTGGTAGGGCTGGCGGTTGAAGATGCGCAGGTAGAGTTCCTGCTGAAAGCGCTGGGCCAGCGGCGACCAGTCGGTGCGCACGGTCTCCAGGCCCTTGAAGACCATCTCCTCGCCACCGTCGGCGCGGCGCACCAGGCCGGCGTAGCGTTTCTTGCTGCCCTCCTCGGCGCCGCGCACGGTGGGCATGAGAAAACGCCGGTAATGGGTCTCGAATTGCAGCTCGAGGGCGCTGTCGAGGCCGAATTCTTCTTTCAGGTGCCCGCGCCACCAGTCGTTGACCCGCGCCACCAGCGCCCGGCCGATGGCCGCGGCCTCCTCCTCGGCGCGGGGGCTGCCGAGCCAGACGAAGGTGGAGTCGGTATCGCCATAGATCACCGTATAGCCCTCGGCCTCGATCAGCTCGCGGGTACGGCGCATGATCCGGTGCCCGCGCAGGGTGATGGACGAGGCCAGGCGCGGGTCGAAGAAGCGGCAGCCGCTGGACCCCAGCACCCCGTAGAAGGCGTTCATGATGATCTTCAACGCCTGCGAGAGCGGCTGGTTGCGTTCGCGCTTGGCCGCCTCGCGGCCCTCCCAGACCCGTGCGACGATGGCCGGCAGGCAATGCCGGGTACGCGAGAAGCGGGCGCCGCGAAAGCCTTCCACCGAGTGCTCGTCGTCCGGCTGGCGCAGGCCTTCCACCAGGCCGACCGGGTCGATCAGGAAAGTACGGATGATCGACGGATACAGGCTCTTGTAGTCGAGCACCAGCACCGATTCGTAGAGGCCCGGCCGCGAGTCCATGACGAAGCCGCCGGGACTGGCTTCCGGACGCTTCTCGCCGAGGTTCGGGGCGACGAAGCCGGCGCGGTGCATCAACGGCATGTACAGGTGGGTGAAGGCCGCCACCGAGCCGCCGCTGCGGTCCGCCGGCAGGCCGGTGACGGTGGCCCGTTCGAGGAGGAAGTCGAGCAGTTCGGTACGGGCGAAGATCCGCGTCACCAGTTCGCAGTCCTTCAGGTTGTAGTGCGCGAGGGCCGGCTTGTCCTCGGCGAACATGCGATCGATCTCGTCCATCCGCTGGTACGGATTGTCGATCGCCTTGCCTTCGCCGAGCAGGGTCCGGGCGACGTTCTCCAGGCTGAACGAGGGGAAGCTCCAGGTCGCCGAGCGCAGCGCCTCGATGCCATCGATGATCAGGCGGCCGGCCGCCGCAGCGAAAAAGTGGTTGTTGCGGCTGCCGTGCTCGCGCCAGCCCATTTCGTCGCCGCCACGCCCCAGGCGCAGCGGCACCTTCAGGCGCTGGGCATGCTCATGCAGGACGCGCAGGTCGAACTGCACCAGGTTCCAGCCGATGATGGCGTCGGGATCGTGCTCGGCCAGCCACTGGTTGAGACGCTCCAGCAGCCCGGCACGGCTGTCGCAATAGTCGAGGCGGAAATCCACGGCCGCGGCATCGCCGTTGGCCGGGCCGAGCATGTATACCTGGCGCTGGCCGCAGCCCTCCAGGGCAATGGAGTAGAGATCGCCGCGGGCGTTGGTCTCGATGTCCAGCGACACCAGGCGCAGGCGCGGGCGATAGTCCGGAGCCGGCTTCAGGCGCCGGGCGAGCAGGCTGCCGTCGGCCTCGACACTCGCCTCCAGGCTGACCGGCGCGGTGATGAAGCGCTCCATCAGGTAGCGCTCCGGCGGCCGGATATCGGCCTCGAACACCTCGACGCCGGCCTGGCGCAAGCGTTTCTCCAGATTCATCAGCTGGCGATGCTGCTGGCAGTACAGGCCGAGCACCGGCCTCTGCTGGAAGTCGCGCAGTGCCAGCGGGCGCAGCTCGGCGCCAGTCTCCCCGGCGAGCAGGGACTCGACGCGCCCGCGCTGCTCGGCGAGGACGAACGCCACCGACGGCTGCGGCGGCAGCCGCACCTGCCGCGGGCCCTGCTCGGTCGCCAGCCAGAACGCGACTTCCGTGCCGGCCGGCGTATCGCGCCAGTGCCGGGTCAGGACGAACCCTTGCAGTAACTCCACCATCGACCCCGAATGTCTCGCATCCGCCGATTCTACCCGGCCTGCCCTGGGAACGCCGGTATCTTCGGTCAGCCGGCAGCAGCCAGGCGCTTGTAGAAATAGGTGGTGGGACAGGGCGTGCCGTCCGGCAGCAGGGCGTAGTCCGGGATTTCCCCGACCCGCGTCCAGCCGGTCTTCTGGTACAGCCGTTCGGCGGCGCTGCCGCTGACCGTATCCAGCACCAGCAGGGACTTGCCGCAGGCCCGGGCGAGCCGGTCCAGCTCGCCCAGCAGCGCCTCGCCGATGCCGCGCCGACGCGCACGCCGGTGCACCAGCATCTTCGCCACGTCGGCGCGGTGCGGCTGGTTCGGCGGTTGGTCGAGGAGCAGTTGCACGGTACCGACGATCCGCCCCTCCGCTTCCGCCACCAGCAGCAGGCGTTCGCCGCCCGCCACGCTCTCGCCGACGCCGCGCCAGAAGGCCAGCGCCCGCTCCCGCGGCAACGGCCACATGAAGCTGACCGAAGCCCCGCCTTCCACGCAGTCCAGCAGTACCTCGGCCAGTTCGTCCAGGCGCGCCAGGATCTCCTCGCCAGCCAGGCGGCGAATCGTCGGTTCGGTCATCGCGGGCAATCTCCAATGCAAGGTCGAATTTCCAATATATTGGATAGTGACTATCATGGACGAGAAAAACCCGCCAGGGCCACCCATGGATCTCGACGAACTGATTGCCCGACGCCTAGCCGCCCTGCGCAAGGAGCGCGAGCTGACCCTCGCCCAACTGGCCGAACGCTGCGCGGTGAGCAAGGCGATGATCTCGCGCATCGAGCGCAACGAAAGCAGCCCCACCGCCAGCGTCCTCGGCCGTCTCGCCAGCGGCCTGGGGATCGCCCTGTCCGACTTGCTCGGCGACGCGCAGGCGTCGGCCGAACCGCTCTGCCGGCGCGCGCAGCAGGAAGTGTGGGAGGACCCGGCCAGCGGCTACCGCCGCCGCCAGGTCGGCGCTCGCGATCCGCGTAGCGGCTGCGAGATGGTGGAAGTGGAGATTCCGGCGAACACCCGCCTCGATTATCCCCGCTGGGGCGGCCGGCCCTACCGGCAGCGCCTGTGGCTGGTCGAGGGTGCGCTGCGGGTGGACTACGGCGAGCAGTCGTTCCACCTGCAGCGCGGCGACCGCCTGGACTTCGGCGTCGACCGCGCGGTGGCCTTCGCCACCGCCGGGCAAGCCTGCCGCTACCTGCTGGTGATCCTCCACGACTAGTCGTGCGGCTTTCTCCGCCGGCGCTCCGGCGACCAGTCGAGGGCGCCGACCCGGTGCAGGTAGAACAGTCCGACCAGCAGCAGGGAGACGAACAGCGTCGCCTCGACGAAACCCGCCCAGCCACTCTCCCGCAGCGACACCGCCCAGAGGTAGAGGAACGGCATCTCGATGCCGAAGATCACGAACAGCATGGCGACCAACGCGTACTTGACCGAGAAGCGCAAGCGCGACGAGCCGGTGGAATCAACCCCCGACTCGAACGGCAGGTTCTTCGCCCGGCCATGCGACCGACCGCCCAGCACCCGGCCCAACCCCAGCATGAGCAGGCAAAGGGCGAGCGCGCCGAAGAGGTAGGCGAGCAAGGCCCAGGTCGCGGGAGCGAAGGATGCGTACATGATGGTCGCCCCTCAGCCCTGACGGGTCGCCAGCTTGAGAATGACGATGCCGGCCACGATCAGCCCCACCGCCAGCAGCCGCAACGAGCTCGGGCTTTCGCCGAAGAGCAGGATGCCCAGGGCGAAGGCGCCGACCGCACCGATGCCGACCCAGATGGTGTAGGCCGTGCCGAGGGGCAGGGTTTTCATGGAAACGGCCAGCAGGCCGAAGCTGAGGATCATGAACAGCAGGGTGACCAGGCTCGGCCACAGACGGGTGAAGCCGGCCGACTCCTTCATGGCCGTGGCCCAGACGATTTCGAAGACACCGGCGAGCAAGAGATAGATCCACGCCATTTCCAGCCTCTCTGCAGGGTCGTCCCCGCGCAATGAAAGAGGGAAAACGGGTCGTCCCGCTTCCGGCTGAAAGTGCGTGCCGCCCGGGCGGGCGTCAGTCACCGACGGCAGCGATCCTAGCGCGTTGCCGAAGCTGGGTGAACGCCTGCGCCGACGGAGTTGTTTCGCCGCGTTTCCGCGCCGCGCCCGCCGGGACGCTCGGCAGGATTGATCTAGACTTTCGCAGGATCGTGCAAGGCGTCCGTTTCGTCCTTCGCGCACACTTCGCCCGATGCATCCCTGCCTGATAAGAGATAACGCCCTGCCCGGGCCTTTCCGTGGAGAATCAGCATGCCCACCTCGCTCGTCCTGAACGGCAAGAACGTCACCCTCGACGTCGATCCCAACATGCCCCTGCTCTGGGCCATCCGGGAAAGCGCCGGCCTGCACGGCACCAAGTTCGGCTGCGGCATGGCCCAGTGCGGCGCCTGCACCGTGCAGCTGGACGGCACCGCGGTACGTTCCTGCGTGCTGCCGGTCTCCGCGGTCGCCGGCAAGCGCGTCACCACCATCGAAGGTATCCAGAGCAAGCCCGGCAAGGCCGTGCAGGACGCCTGGGTCAAGCTCCAGGTACCGCAGTGCGGCTACTGCCAGTCCGGCCAGATCATGTCCGCCACCGCGCTGCTGGAGCAGAACGCCAGCCCCAGCGACGCCGACATCGATGCCGCGATGAACGGCAACATCTGCCGCTGCGCCGCCTATGTGCGGATCCGCGCCGCCATCCACGAAGCCGCCGACACCCTGAAGGCCTGACGCCATGAACAGCAAGATCGATCTGAGCAACGCCCTGCCCGGCTCGCGCCGCGGCTTCCTCAAAGGCGCCGCGGTGGTCGGCCTGACCATCGGCTTCCAGTGGAGCGGAGCCCGTCGCGCCCTCGCCGCGGCCCTGCCGGACGCCGGCTTCGCGCCCAACGCCTTCCTGCGGATCGCCCCGGACGACAGTGTCACGGTGATCGCCAAGCACGTGGAAATGGGCCAGGGCGCCTATACCGGTATCGCCACCATCGTCGCCGAGGAACTCGACGCGGACTGGAGCAAGGTCCGCGTGGAAAGCGCGCCCGCCGACGCCAAGCGCTACGCCAACCTGGCCTTCGGCACCATGCAGGGCACCGGCGGCAGTTCGGCGATGGCCAACTCCTGGATGCAATTGCGCGAGGCCGGGGCCAAGGCGCGCGCGATGCTGGTCGAGGCCGCCGCCCGCCAGTGGCGGGGACCG
>NZ_KV811391.1:0-12354 GCF_001813025.1 Pseudomonas sp. HMSC066A08 | reverse complement strand
CCCCCCGCCAGTGGCGGGTACCGGCTGCCGAACTGCGTACCCGCGACGGCTTCGTCGAACATCCGGCCAGCCAGCGCAAGGCCAGCTACGGTTCGCTGGCCGCTGCGGCGGCGGAACTGCCGGTGCCGGAAAAAGTGCAATTGAAGGATCCCAAGGACTTCCGCCTGATCGGTCACCAGGCGCCGCGCGTCGACGTTCCCGGCAAGACCGACGGCAGTGCGCAATTCACCCTCGACGTCAGCCTGCCCGGCATGCTGGTCGCCCTGCTCCAGCGCCCGCCGCTGTTCGGCGCCACGCTGAAATCGTTCGACGCCACGGCGACCAGGGCGATTCCGGGGGTGGTCGAGGTCGTCCAGGTGCCGCACGGCGTGGCGGTGGTCGCCAAGGGTTTCTGGGCGGCGAAGCAAGGCCGCGACGCGCTCAAGGTCGAATGGGACGAGAGCAAGGCCGAGAAGCGTGGTTCCGAAGCGCTGATGGCGGAGTACCGCAAGCTCGCCGAGCAACCCGGCAAGCCCGCGCGCAGGGACGGTGACGCCGCCAAGGCATTGGCCGGGGCGACCCGCAGGATCGCCGCCAGCTACGAGTTCCCGTTCCTCGCCCATGCGCCGATGGAGCCGCTGGACGCGGTGGTCAGGCTGACCGCCGACAGCTGCGAGATCTGGGCCGGCGACCAGTTCCAGACCGTCGACCAGGGCAACGCGGCGCGTACCGCCGGGCTGCAGCCGGAGCAGGTGAAGATCAATACGCTCTACGCCGGCGGCAGCTTCGGCCGGCGCGCCAACGCCTGGTCGGACTACATCGTCGAGGCGGTATCGATCGCCAAGGCGCTGGGTGCCAACGGCGTGCCGGTGAAGCTGCAATGGACCCGCGAGGACGACATCCACGGCGGCTTCTACCGGCCGATGTACTACCACCGGCTCGAAGCCGGGCTCGACGCCGACGGCAAGCTGGTCGGCTGGCAACATCGCATCGTCGGCCAGTCGATCCTGGAAGGCACGCCGTTCGCCGCGGTGATGGTCAAGGACGGCGTCGACGCCACCTCGGTGGAAGGCGCCGCCAACCTGCCCTATGCGGTGCCCAATGTCTCGGTCGAGCTGAGCACCACCCAGGTCGGCGTACCGGTCCTGTGGTGGCGGGTGGTCGGCAGCTCGCACACGGTCTACGCGGTGGAGGCGTTCATCGACGAGGCGGCGCAGGCCGCCGGCAAGGACCCCTACCTGTTCCGCCGCGACCTGCTGGCAGAGCAGCCGCGCCTGCGCGGCGTGCTCGAACTGGCCGCGGAAAAGGCCGGCTGGGACCCGTCCAGGCCGCTGCCCGCCGGGCGCGGACGCGGGATCGCGGTGACCGAGGCATTCAAGACCTTCGTCGCCCAGGTGGTCGAGGTCTCGGTGGACAAGGACGGCAAGCTGAAGGTCGAGCGGGTGGTCTGTGCGGTGGACTGTGGCATCCCGATCAACCCGGACGTGATCGCCGCGCAGATGGAGGGCGGCATCGGCTTCGGCCTCGGCGCGATCCTGCACAGCGCGATCACCCTGAAGGACGGCAAGGTCGAGCAGAACAACTTCGACGGCTACCAGGTGCTGCGGATCGCCGAGATGCCCAAGGTCGAAGTGCACATCGTGCCCTCCGGCGAAGCGCCCACCGGGGTCGGCGAACCCGGTGTGGCGCCCATCGGCCCGGCGCTGGCCAATGCGATCTTCGCCGCCACCGGGCAACGCCTGTACAACCTGCCCTTCCCCACCTCCTTCGCCAAGGCCTGAGCAAGACGCCCGCCGGCAGTTCCACGGCTGCCGGCGCGGCGGGCGGCCAGCCGAGGATCGCCGCCGACCAAGCGGGCCCCCCGGTGTCGCGCCGATTTGCCTCCGCCCGGCGTCGGGCGCAGACTTCAGCGTCCATTCGCCCGCGTAGCCAAGCATGACCGAGCCTCTTCCCTCTTCGTCCCTGGGCCCCGCCCTGCGCCGCTGGCGCCTGCTGCACCGGGTCAAGCAAACGCATGCCGCCGAATTGCTCGGCGTGGCGCAATCGACCATCTCACGCTGGGAGTCCGGTACCCAGGCGCTGCTGGTGGAGGAACGGGCACGCCTGGAGCGTCTGCTCGGCGCCCGCCTGGAAGCCGCCGCCGACCAGGCACTGGCCCGCCTGGTCGAGGCCAACCCGCAACCCGTGCACCTGATCTGCGACCTCACCCATCGCTTGCTGGCCTGTTCGCCGACACGCGCCGCGCAATTCGGCGTGCCCCTCGGCGAACTGCTCGACCGTTCGCTGTGGCCCTATTGCAGCGAGGAAATCCTCCGCCAGGAAGCCACCCTCGAGGAACTCGGCTGGCGCGAACTGCTGGCACCGCCGGCGCTGGAGTTCGCCAGCGGAGCGAACACCTCGGCCATCGTGCCGATCCGGCGCAGCCGTTGCCGCTGGACCCGCATGACCCTCTCGGACGGACGCGCGGTACGCCTGGTGGAAACCCTCTGAACGCACCGCGGATATTTTATCCATGGACCTACGCCGTCGCCGCGCCTAGCCTTGCAGGCTCGTTTCACCGGTAGCGGAGCCCGCGCCATGTCCCTCGAACTGCTGAGCAACCGCCTCGAATTCCTCCGCGAAGCCGAACGCCTGAAAGACGTCCTGCGCTCCGCGCACACCTCCTCCGGTCGCCCGGAAAGCACCGCCGAACACAGTTGGCGGCTGTGCCTGATGGCTCTGGCCTTCGAGGACCAACTGGCCGGCCTGGACCTCGGCAAGGTCTTGCGCATGTGCGTGGTCCACGACCTCGGCGAAGCGATCCACGGCGACATCCCCGCCGTCGAGCAGGCCGCGCACCCGGACAAGGGCGAACAGGAACGCGCCGACCTGTTGCAGCTGACCCGTCATCTGGACGCGCCGCTGCGCGACCGCCTGCTCGCCCTGTGGGACGAATACGAGCGCGGCGAGTCCGCCGAAGCCCTGGCAGTGAAGGCCCTGGACAAGCTGGAAACCCTGCTCCAGCACACCCAGGGCGACAATCCGGCGGACTTCGACTATGCCTTCAACCTCGACTACGGTCGTCGCTATACCGACCGCGCACCGCTGTTCAAGGCCCTGCGCGAGCTACTCGACGCCAGGACCCGACAGCGCCTCGCAGCTCGGCGCGACGCCTAGCGTGCGCCCGCCCGGGCAGCGTTGCCAGCGCCACCGCCTAGGTAGCTCGCCATGGCTACAGGGAGGCGGCTGGCACGTTTCCACCGACCGGGGCCTGTCCTACACGCCTCAATAAAGGCGCGCCTTGATCAGCGGCCGCAGCAGGTAGTTGAGCACGCTGCGCTTGCCGCTGAGGATGTCCACCTCGGCGACCATCCCCGGAATGATCGGCAATACCTCCTCGCCGCGCTTCAACTGGCTGCCATCGGTCTTGATCAGCACCTGGTAGTAGGACTCCTTGCCATGCGGGGTGTCCTCCTCGATGGTGTCGGCACTGATCTGCTCCAGGGTGCCCTTGAGGTCGCCGTAGATGGTGTAGTCGTAGGCGGTGATCTTCACCTTGGCCGACATGCCGGGAACCAGGAAGGCCACGTCGCGCGGCTTGATCTTCGCCTCCACCAGCAGGCGCTCCTCCACCGGGATCACTTCCATGATCGGCTCGCCGGGCTGGATCACCCCGCCACGGGTGTTGATCAGCACGGTGTTCACCCGCCCGCGCACCGGCGACAGGATCTCGGTGCGGCGCAACTGGTCCTGGCGCTGCTGGACGATCGGTTCCAGCGCGCTGAGATCGGCCTTGCGCTGGGCGCGCTCGGTATAGGCATCCTGGAAATAGGTGCTTTTCAGCTCGGTCAGCTTGCCGCTGAGGGTGGCGATGTCCTGGCTCAGCTTGAGCGCCTCCATCTGGCTCACCGCGCGCTTGGCCACCAGCGGGCGAACCAGGTCGAGCTGGCTCTGCGCCAGGTGGATCAGCCGCTGGATCGCCTGGGTGCCCTCCACCAGTTTGTCGCGGCGCGACTTGAACAGCTCGCGCTCGGAGCGGGCCAGCGGCCCCTCGGGATCGACGTCCGGCGGGAACTCGATGCTCTTCTTGCCGAGCACCTCGGCGTCGAGCCGGGCAATGGCCGCGCGCAGCACGCTGGCCTGGTTCGCCGACTCCTGGAAGTTGGTGAGGAAGCGCGTCTCGTCGAGGCGCACCAGCGGCTGGCCGACTTCCACCAGGTCGCCCTCCTTCACCAGCAGGCGGTCGAGGATGCCGCCCTCCAGGCTCTGGATCTTCTGGATGCGACTGAACGGCACGACCCGACCGTCGCCGCGGGTCACCTCGTCCAGTTGTGCCCAGGCCGCCCAGCCGATGAACAGCAGCACGCAACCGAGCAGGGTCCAGAGCAGCGGCCGGTAGACCGGGTGGGTAGCCGCCAGCAACGGGTCGGCCAGTTGCCGGCGCAGGGCGGCGGCGTCGCGGTCAGAGTCCATGGTTGCCTCCTTCGGCGGCCTGCGGTGCCTGTACCTGGTTGCCCTGCACCACCTGCTCCAGCGGGCCGTCCATGATCACCCTGCCCTGGCGCAGGACCACCGCACGCTCGACCAGGGCGAGCATGCTTTTCTTGTGGGTGGTGATGACCAGGGTGCGCTTGCCCAGCCATTGCTGCAGGTAGTCGATGACCTGTTTCTCGCTGCCCTGGTCGAAGGCCGCGGTCGGCTCGTCGAGCAGCAGGATCGGAGGGTCCTGTAGCAGCACCCGGGCCAGCCCGACGGCCTGGCGCTGGCCGCCGGACAGGCTGGCGTTGCCCTGGATCGGCATGTCCAGCCCCAGCGGGTGGCCGCGGACGAAGGCGCCCAGGCCGACCCCGTCGAGGGTCTCCAGCAGTTCCTCGTCGCCCAGCGCGGCGTTCTCCAGGTTGAGGTTGTCGCGCAGGCTGCCATGGAACAGCGCCACGTCCTGCGGCAGGTAGCCGATACCGCGCTGGCGGTCGGCCGGGTCGATCTGGGTCAGGCTGACGTCGTCCAGCAGCAGGCGTCCCGCCTGCGCGTCGAGCAGGCCGCTGAGCAGGCGCAGCAGGGTCGACTTGCCGGCGCCGTTGCCGCCGAGCAGCGCCACCCGCTCGCCGGCGCGGATGTTCAGGGCCTGCACGTCGACCACCGGCGGGCTGTCGCCGTGGGCCAGGCGCACGCCCTCCAGGCGGTAATGCCCCTGCAGGCGCTCCTTGTGCACGAAGCGCTTGCCCTGGGGTCGCTCCTGCTCGGCGCTCATCAGTTGGTCGAGGCCTTCCATCGCCACCTTGGTGTGCTGCCAGCGACCGAGGATGCCGGCCGCCTGCGACAGCGGTGCGATGGCCCGCGAAGCAAGGATCGAGCAGGCCACCAGGCCGCCGACGGTCATCGCGCCCTCGCTGATCCGATAGACGCCGAAGACCACCACGCCGACGTAGCAGAGCTGCTGGACGATGCTCGCCGAGTAGCTCAGGGTCGAGGCCAGGGTATGGGTCTTCATCGCCGTACCGGCCAGTTCGCCGGTCAGGGTTTCCCACTGGTGCAGGCAGCGGCCTTCGGCGCGGGTCGCCTTGACCGTCTCCAGGTGCTCGAAGGCTTCCAGCAGCACGCCGTTCTTCATCGCCCCTTCGCGCAGGTTCTGCCGCGACAGGTGGCCGAGCAGGCGCTGGGTCAGCAGCCCCGGCAGGATCATCAGCCCGCAGGCCAGCAGCGGCACCCAGACCACATGGCCGCCGATCACGGCGATGATCAGCAGGAAGATCGCCACGAACGGCAGGTCGCTGATCAGCGCCGCGCTGGACGAGGTGAAGAACTCGCGCACCGACTCGAACTCCCGCACCTGGGTACTGAAGGCGCCCATCGACGCCGGCTTGGCGGCGACCCGGGTGCTCAGCACGCGGGAAAACAGCAGGGTCGAGAGTTGCAGGTCGAGACGCTTGCCGAGCACGTTGAGCAGGTGGCCGCGCATGATCCGCAGGACACCGTCGAGGACGATCGCCAGGGCCACGCCGCTGGCGAGGATCCACAGGGTGTCGAACGCCGCGTTGGGCACCACGCGGTCGTAGACCTGCATGGCGAACAGTGCCGAGGCGACCGCCAGGACGTTGGCCACCAACGCTGCGGCGGTGACCTCGGCGTAGGAACGCCAGAGCCGCTTGAGCGGGCCGAAGAACCAGTGCTCGGGCAAGGCGCTGGCGTAGTCGCCGACCCGCCCGTCCGGGCGGTAGCGGCACTTGGCGAAGATCGCCGTGCCGCTGTACAGAGCTTCCAGCTCGGCCAGCGGCATCCTCTGGCTTCCGCCGTCGCTCTGCGGTACCAGCACCTCGGCGTGCTCGCCGTCGTTGCCCACCAGCACCAGGGCGCGGCCGTCGTCGAGCAACAGCAGGGCCGGCAGCAGGTAGCGATCGATCCGGCGCAACGGCTGGCGCGTGACCCGGGCGGTGATGTCGGCGCGGCGCAACGCGCGGGCCACCAGGTGCAATGGCAGGCGACCGTGCTCCAACGGCATGCCGTCCACCAGTTCGGCGTCGCCGAGCGGTCGGCCAAGCTGCCGGCAGAGCAGCAACAAGCCCTGGCGCAACGGGTCGACGATGGGGTCGTGGTTGAGGATCACGACGTTATCCGGGGTTTTCTCAGCTTCCATGATTCAGCCGGTTCTCCAATAGCGGACCCAACAGGCCGACTTGCGCGGCCGCCCGATACTCGATGCGCTTGCGTTCGATCCGCAGGTTGATCAGTTGCCGCTCTGCCTCGAAGCGCTCGCGCTGCACGTTGAGCAGGTCGATCACGTCGCGCCGGCCAACCTCGAACTGTTCGCGATACAACTCGCCGACCTGCTCCGACTCGGTCACCTGCTGGGTCAGCGACTGTTCCCGCCAGCGCAGCGTGTCGCCGTTGTCGAAGAGGTTCTGCAGTTGCCGGCGGATGTCGCGCTGCATCGCGTCGGCGGTCCATTTCGCCGATTCCAGGCGCTGCTGCGCGGCGGTCGGCCGGCGGAAGTTGGAAAGCCCCTGGAAGGTGTCCATGCGGAAGCGCAGGGATACCACCGAGTCGCTTTCCGGATGCCCGCCGATCTCCCGGCGCAGCGCGCTGGCCTCCAGGTTCAGTTGCGGCAGCAGCGACGCCTTGGCCTCGCGGACCTCGGCCTCGGCGACATTGGCGTCCTCCAGGGCCTTGCGCTGCAAAGGCGATTCGCGGATCACCCGCGCCATATCGCTGGCCGCCAGGTAGCGTTGCAGCGACATCGGCTCGGGCTCCACCAGGTCGGCGGGCTCCTGGCCGACCAGGATCGCGTACTGGTTGCGCGCGTCCTGCAGGTTGCCCTTCTCCAGCGACAACTGCTCCTGGGCCCGCGACAGTTCCAGATTGGCGCGATCCAGCTCGCTGCGGTCGGCGTAGCCGTCGCCGCCGCGCGCCTGGGTCATCTCGCGGATGCCGTCGAGGCGCTGGATGTGTTCGCGCACCGCCTCCACCCGGCGCTCCGAGGCAAGCACGTCGAGGTAGGTCTCGACGATATCCAGCGCCGCATCGTCGCGCGCCACCAGCACCGCCTCGGACAGCTTGCGCTGGGTCGCGCTGGCGCTGTCGACCTTGCTCGTCACCCGACCCCAGTCGTACAGCATCTGCGACGCGGTGAGATCGTAGACGATCTCGCCGAAGTCGAACTCCTGCGGCCCCCCGGACATCGTCACGGAGGGGTAGTACCCCCCTTTGGCCATCTCCACCTCGGTGCCTGCACGGTCCGCTTCGGCCATCGCGGACCGTACTTCCGGGTGGATCGCCAGCCCTGCCCTGACCGCCTGGTCGAGGGGCATGGCCGACGCGAACATCGGCAGCCCCAGGGAAAGGAGCCAGATGGCTCCCTTCCCATGCCGCCGTCCCTTGCGCGCGTACTGCCTGCGCCCGCGCATCAGACCACGACCTGTACCGTGTTGTCCTCGATCAGCAGGGTGGTACTGCCGAAGGTGTAGACGTCGTAGGTAATGCCGTTGATCAGTTGCGTGGTACCGGTATTCACCGCGCCCACCACGTTCAGGGTGTCGTTGTTCTCGCCGGTGATCTGCAACGTGTTGTTGGCATCGGTGATGGCATCCACCTCCGCCGCGGTCAGGGTCAGCACGCTACCCGAGTCGCCCTTGCCGAGGTCGATGCGCTCGAGGTTGCTGAGCGTGCCGACGCCGACGGCGTTGTAGTCGAGGTCGATGCCGTTGGCCAGGACCAGGGTGTCGAACCCGGCGCCGCCATCGATGCTGACGAAATCGGTCGCGGTGATCTGGATGGTGTCGTTGCCGTTGCCGGCCACCACGTGATCGCCGGTGCCCACGTTGAAGATCAGGTCGCTGCCGTCGCCGCCGTTGATGTGCTCCGAACTGCCGTTGGCGCCGGACAGCACGTCGTCGCCGGAAGTACCGTTGACATCGATCTGGCCGATGTTGAGCGACAGTCCGTTGGGGGTCAGGGTGATCCCGTAGGCGGCGCTGTCGTTGCCATTGGAGTCGGTGGACACCAGGTTGAACGAGATCTGCGAGCCGAGGTTGAGGATGTCGGTGATGTTCAGCCCCAACTGGGTGAGGATGGTCGGGCTCAGCAGGTTCAGCGAGAAGTTTCCGGACGAATCCGCCTGGATCGGCAGTAATTCGACGTTCAACGCCGGGGTGATGACCCGGATCACCACGCTGGAGTCAGGCTCGGTGGTTCCGCTGAAACCGAAACGCGGGTTCAGCGGGTTGAGGCTGACGTCGAGGCCGAAGTTGCCGATGGTCACCGGTTGCTCGATGCTGGTGCCGACGCCGATGCTCGCCGTGTTGCTCGGGTTGCCGGCCGGGTCGCGACCGACCACCGACACCTGGGCATTGAGCAACTGGTCCCAACTGAAGTCGATGTCCAGGTCGGTGAGCAGGTTCAGCGACGCCAGCCCGCTGTTGTCGGCGGTCACCGTGGCGGTGGCGGTCACCCCGCCGACGTCGACGGTGACCGTCAGCTCGGTGCCCGGCTCCGCCGAGATGGTCAGGATGTTGCCGACCAGGGACAGCACCGGGGTCGCCGGCGGAATGGTGTCGATGGTGAACGGCACCGGGGTCGACGCGGTGCCGCCGTTGATGTCGGCGGTGACGGTCGAGGCGCCCTCCGGGAACGGGCCCATGCCGCCGGGAGGCGTCAGGGTCAGGGTCACGTTGCCGGCGGCGATGTCGCCGGCGGTGAGGGTATGGCTGACCTCGGCCTCATAGCCGTTCTGCCCGGCGAACTTGACCGTGACCACCTGGCCGACCTGCATGGTCGGACGGACCGTCACATCGACCTGGATGCCGTCGCCGATCTCCGCGGCGTTGATCCAGGTATCGCCGGCTTCCGGCACGCTGATGGTCGGCGGCGCCAGGTCCGGCGCGTTGATGGTGGCCGGCCCGCTGACGTTGCCGGCGGCGTCGACGGCAACCCCGGCGATCAGTTCGCCGGTGATCAGCGGCGGCGCGAACGGCAGGCTGAAGTTGCCGGCGCCGTCGACGGTGACCGTGATCGGGTTGGCGGTGTCGCCGTTGACCACGATACGCACCTGGCTGTTCGGCTCGGCGGTGCCGGTCAGCAACGCGCCGTCGGCGCTGATGCTCAGCAGCGGAGCGGATGGCGCCACCGAGTCCACCGTGGTGCTGGCCGGACCGCTGGCGTTGCCCGCGGCGTCCTCGGCGACGGCGTTGATCACCGTACCGTTGGGCAGCGGCGTGCCGGGGGTGAAGGTCCAGTTGCCGCTGCCGTCTGCGGTGGTCTCGCCGATCGGGTTGCCGTTGCCGTCGGTGAGGATCACTTTGGCGCCGACCTCGGCGGTGCCGGTGATCACGCTGCCGTTGCTGGCATTGATCACCGGCGTGGCCGGCGCCACCGTATCCACCGTGGTGCTGGCCGGTCCGCTGGTATTGCCGGCCGGGTCCTGGGCCACGGCATTGACCACCGTGCCGTTGGCCAGCGGCGTGCTCGGTGTGAAGGTCCAGTTGCCGCTACCGTCGGCGAGGGTCTGGCCTATCGGGTTGCCATTGCCATCGGTGAGGATCACCCGGACGCCGGGTTCGGCGGTGCCGCTGAGTTCGACACCGTTGCTCGGGTCGATCACCGGGGTGGCCGGGGCCACCGAGTCCACCGTGGTGCTGACCGGACCGCTGGCGTTGCCGGCCGGGTCCTGGGCCACCGCATTGATCACCGTGCCGTTGGCCAGCGGCGTGCCGGGCGTGAAGCTCCAGTTGCCGCTGCCATCGGCGGTGGCCTGGCCGATCGGGTTGCCGTTGCCGTCGGTGAGGATCACCGTGGCGCCGGCTTCAGCCGTACCGCTGATCACCGTACCGTTGCTCGGATCGAGCACCGGGGTGGCCGGGGCCACCGCGTCCACCGTGGTGCTGGCCGGGCCGCTGGTGTTGCCGGCCGGGTCCTGGGCCACCGCATTGATCACCGTGCCGTTGGCCAGCGGCGTGCCCGGGGTGAAGCTCCAGTTGCCGCTGCCATCGGCGGTGGCCTGGCCGATCGGGTTGCCGTTGCCGTCGGTGAGGATCACCGTGGCGCCGGCTTCCGCGGTACCGGCGATCACGCTGCCGTTGCTCGGGTCGATCACCGGCGCCGCCGGCGCCACCGAGTCCACCGTGGTGCTGGCCGGGCCGCTGGTGTTGCCGGCCGGGTCCTGGGCCACCGCATTGATCACCGTGCCGTTGGCCAGCGGCGTGCCGGGCGTGAAGCTCCAGTTGCCGCTGCCATCGGCGGTGGCCTGGCCGATCGGGTTGCCGTTGCCGTCGGTGAGGATCACCGTGGCACCAGCCTCGGCGGTACCGGCGATCACGCTACCGTTGCTCGGGTCGATCACCGGGGCGGCCGGCGCCACCGAGTCGACGATGGCGCTGGTGGGACTGCTGTTGTTGCCGGCGGCGTCCTGGGCCAGCGCATTGATCACCGTACCGTTGGCCAACGGCGTGGCGGGCGTGAAGGCCCAGTTGCCGCTGCCGTCGGCGGTGACCTGGCCGATCGGGTTGCCGTTGCCGTCGGTGAGGATCACCGTGGCCCCGGCTTCCGCCGTACCGCTGATGACGACTCCGTTGCTCGGATCGATCACCGGCGCCGGCGGGGCGATGGCATCGACGGTGACGCTGGCCGGGCCGCTGGTGTTGCCGGCCGGGTCCTGGGCCACGGCGTTGATCACGGTGCCGTTGGCCAGCGGTGTGCCCGGGGTGAACGTCCAGTTGCCGCTGCCGTCGGCGGTGGCCTGGCCGATCGGGTTGCCGCCACCATCGGTGAGGATCACCGTCGCGCCGGCTTCCGCGGTACCGCTTATCTCGGTGCCGTTGCTCGGATCGATCACCGGCGCCGCCGGGGCCACGCCATCCACCGTGATCACCGCCGGCGCACTGTCGACATTGCTTGGACTGCGCGCAACCACGTTGACCACCGTGCCATCCGGCAGCGGGATGCCTGGAGTGAAGGACCAGTTGCCGCTGCCGTCGGCGGTGACCTGGCCAATCGGGTTGCCGTTGCCATCGGTGATGATGATGGTGTTGCCGGCGTCGGCGGTGCCGCTGATCACCGAGCCGTTGCTCGGGTCCACCTGCGGGATCGACGGCAGCGAGGAATCCACCGTCGTGGTAGCGGGAGGGCTGGTATTGCCGGCGGCGTCGCTCGCGGTCACGTTGACCACGGTGCCGTTGGGCAGTTGCGAGCCGGGCGTGAAGCTCCAGTTGCCGCTGCCATCGGCGGTGGTCTGGCCGATCGGGTTGCCGTTGCCGTCGGTCAAGGTCACGGTGCTGCCCGGCTCGGCGGTACCGTTGAGCAGGTTGCCGTTGCTCGGATTGACCACCGGCGTATTCGGCGCCACCGCGTCCACGGTAGTGCTGCCCTGCGGGCCGGTATTGCCCGCAGGGTCCTGGGCCACGGCGTTGACCACCGTGCCGTTGGCCAGCGGCGTGGCGGGCGTGAAGGTCCAGTTGCCGCTGCCGTCGGCGGTGGTTTCGCCGATCGGGTTGCCGCTGCCATCGGTGAGAATCACCTTGGCCCCGGCTTCCGCGGTGCCGCTGATGGTCGCGCCGTTGCTCGGGTTGACCACCGGCGCCGGCGGCGCCACCGCGTCCACCGTGGTGGCGGCCTGCGGGCCGGTATTGCCGGTCGGGTCGGTGGCCGTGGCGACGATCACCGTGCCGTTGGCCAGCGGCGTGCCCGGCGTGAAGCTCCAGTTGCCACTGCCGTCGGCGGTGGCCTGGCCGATCGGGTTACCGTTGCCGTCGGTGAGGGTCACGGTGGCACCGGCCTCGGCGGTGCCGCTGATGACGACGCCGTTGCTCGGGTTGATCACCGGCGCCGGCGGCGCGCTGGAATCGACGGTCACCGTCGCCGGCGGGCTGCTGTTACCGGCGGCGTCCTGGGCCACCACGTTGACCACAG
>NZ_KV811390.1:0-86948 GCF_001813025.1 Pseudomonas sp. HMSC066A08 | reverse complement strand
CGGGATGGCCGACAACTTCTTCGAGCTCGGCGGGGATTCGATCATCTCGCTGCAACTGGTTAGCCGGGCGCGCCAGGCGGGAATCCGCTTTACTCCCAAGGATCTGTTCCAGTACCAGACGATACAGGGACTGGCAGGGGCTGTGCGGTTCGATACGGGGCAGCTTGTCGATCAGGGGCCTGTTCTCGGTTCGATGCCACTGATGCCGATCCAGCAACGTTTCTTCGAGGAGGATGTCCCTGAGCGCCATCACTGGAACCAGTCGTTGCTGCTGGAACCCAGCGAGGCGCTCGACCCTCAGGCGCTGCAGGGGGCCCTGGCGGCGCTGGTCGAACAGCATGATGCCCTGCGCTTGCGTTACATGCCTGGCGAAAGGGGCTGGCAGGCGGAGTTCCTGCCACAGGAAGCGAGCGAAGAGTTGTTGTGGGAACGTACGCTGGATGCTACGGAAGAACTGGAGGAGGTGATCGAGGCCTGCCAGCGCAGCCTGGATTTGCGTCATGGCCCCCTGTTGCGGGCGTTGCTTGCGACCCTGCCGGACGGCAGCCAGCGACTGCTGCTGGTCGTACACCACTTGGTGGTGGATGGGGTGTCCTGGCGGATATTGCTGGAAGACCTGCAGCAGGCCTATCAGGCATTGGCGACCGGAGAGATGCCGCACCTGCCGGCGAAGACCAGTTCATTCAAGGCCTGGGCCGAGCGTGTGCAGGAACATGCCCGGGGGCCGGCACTCAAATCGGAGCTTGCCTACTGGCAGGCACAGCTTCAGGGCTTGTCGGATAACCTGCCCTGCGACAACCCCCATGGGAGACGTCAGCTGAAGCATGCCGCCTACGTTGGCGGGCGGCTGGAGCGAGAGTGGACCCGCCGTCTGTTGCAGCAGGCTCCGGCGGCCTATCGCACGCAGATCAATGATCTGCTGTTGACGGCCCTGGCCCGGGTGGTCTGCCGCTGGAGCGGTGAGGCCGAGGTGCTGGTGCGTCTCGAAGGACACGGTCGCGAAGATCTTTTCGAGGATATCGACCTGAGCCGTACCGTTGGCTGGTTCACCAGCCTCTATCCATTGCGGCTCAGTCCACGAATCGATCTGGTCGACTCGATCAAGACCATCAAGGAGCAGATACGGGCCGTGCCGAACAAGGGTATCGGCTATGGCCTGCTGCGCTATCTCGGCGACGATGAAGCTCGGACAACGCTCGGGTGCCTGCCGGAGGGCCAATTGGTCTTCAACTATCTAGGCCAGTTCGACGGCAGCTTCGACCAGGAGCAGGGGTTGTTCGTGCCCGCGCGGGAGGGAAGCGGTGCCGAGCGTAGCGACGAGGCAGTTCTCGACGGCCTGCTGGCACTGAGCGGGCAGGTCTATGACGGCGAATTGAGTCTGCAATGGACGTTCAGTCGGGAAGTGTTCGAAGAAGCCACCATCCAGCGGCTTGCGGACGAATACTTGTCAGAACTCCAGGCATTGGTTGCCCACTGTTGCGAAGAGCGGAATCGTGGGCTGACGCCTTCGGACTTTCCTCTGGCGGATATCGACCAGGCACGCCTGGATAGCCTGCCATTGCCCGTCGGCTCGATCGCCGACCTCTACCCGTTGTCTCCCATGCAGCAGGGTATGTTGTTCCACTCTTTGTACGAAGAGGGCGCTGGCGATTACATCAACCAGATGCAGGTGGAAGTGGAAGGGCTGGACGTCGCCCGCTTCCGCCTGGCCTGGGAAGCGACCCTGGAGGCGCACGATGTCCTGCGCAGCGGCTTCGTCTGGGAAGGAGAGCTGGGTCGGCCGTTGCAGGTGGTGCACAAAAGCGTTTCGCTTCCTTTTGCCGAGCACGACTGGCGCGGGCGCACCGACCTCGAGTCAGCCCTGGAGGACCTGGCAGACCAGGAGCGGCTGCGGACGTTCGATTTGCAACAGGCGCCGCTCCTGCGTTGGGTCTCGGTGCGAGTGGCCGACCACCGGCATCGCCTGATCTACACCAATCACCACATCCTGATGGATGGCTGGAGCGGTTCCCTGCTGCTCGGCGAAGTACTTGAACGCTACTCGGGGCGTCAGCCTGCTCCTCAGGCCGGCCGGTACCGCGACTACATCGCCTGGCTACAGCGACAGGACCGGGAAAGCGCCGAGCGCTACTGGAAAGAGCGGCTCGCCGAGCTCGATGCGCCAACTCGCCTGGCACAGGCTATACGTTGCGAACTGTTGCCAGCGAGCGGACATGGCCATTTCGTCCACGCCTTCGATCCGGTTTCCACCCAGCATTTCGAGGCATTTGCCCGCACCCAGCGGGTGACCTTGAACACCTTGGTGCAATCGGCCTGGCTGTTACTGTTGCAGCGTTACACCGGGCAGGACACGGTGTGTTTCGGCGCCACGGTGGCGGGGCGACCGATGGAGTTGCCCGGCATCGAGCAACAGGTGGGATTGTTCATCAATACTCTGCCGGTGATCGCTAGCCCGAGGGCGGACCTGAGTGTTGTCGATTGGATCAGCCAGGTGCAGGACTGCAACCTGGGCCTGCGCGAGTATGAGCATACGCCACTGTACGAAGTGCAGCGCTGGGCCGGGCAGGGCGGCGAGGGATTGTTCGACAGCCTGCTGGTATTCGAGAACTATCCGGTATCGGAGGCACTGGAGCAGGGTGCCCCGTCGGGGCTGCGCTTCGGTGAGGTAGAGAACCGGGAGCAGACGAACTATCCGCTGACCTTGTCGGTCGGTCTGGGGGAGACCCTCCAGGTACAGTACAGCTACGATCGCCGTTATCTGGATTCCGAGGCGGTAGAGCGGTTGGCGTCGCACTGGCGCAACTTGCTGGAGGCTATGTGCCGGGCGCCGGAAGTCCGCCTTGGCGAACTGCGGATGTTGGACGAGGATGAACGGCAGCGTTACCTGGCGCTTGGCGGCGACATGGATGCGGAATATCCTCGCGGCCTTTGCCTGCATACGCTGTTCGAGGCGCAGGCAGGGCGCTTCGCGGACGCGCCTGCGGTGCTCTTCGACGGTGAGCTACTGACCTACGGTGAACTCAACCGACGCGCCAACCGCCTCGCGCACCACTTGCTCGCTGAGGGAGTGGGAACAGAGAGTCTGGTGGGAATCGCTATGGAGCGCGGGCCGGACATGCTTGTCGGCCTACTGGCGGTGCTCAAGGCAGGTGCCGCCTATGTGCCCCTGGATCCCGACTATCCTCGCGAGCGGCTTGCCTACATGCTGGAAGACAGCGGCGTACGGCTGGTACTGAGCCAGTCCTGGCTGTCCCCTGGGTTGCCCTTAGCGAAGGGCGTGGCCGCCCTCGACCTGGATCGGACTGGCTGGCTGGATGGTTATCCCTCGAATGACCCGCTGCGTCCCCTGGCTGCGGAAAACCTGGCCTATGTGATCTACACGTCAGGCTCGACCGGCAGGCCGAAAGGTGTCCAGATCGAACATCGTTCGCTGCTCAACTTCCTCGCCAGCATGGCGCGGGAGCCGGGGTGCACCTCTTCCGACCGGCTGCTGCAATTGACCTCTCTGTCCTTCGATATCGCTGGCCTGGAGCTATACCTGGGCCTGACCCGCGGTGCCTGTATCGTCATGCCTAAGGCTCAGCAGAGCAAGGATCCGCAGGCGCTGCTGGCCCTCATCGAAGAGGCTGAGGTCAGCATCATCCAGGCGACGCCGGCGACTTGGAGGATGCTGCTGGACGGCGCTCCGGAGCGCGCCGAGGTCCTGCGTGGCCGCAAGGCGCTCTGTGGTGGTGAGGCGCTGGGCGGAGGTCTGGCACGACGTCTGCTCGCGCACGTGGACTCCCTATGGAACGTCTACGGTCCCACCGAGACCACCATCTGGTCGTCCTGCCAGCGTGTGCTCGACAGCGAGGTCATCCATCTTGGCGGACCCATCGGCAACACCGCGCTACACGTCCTGGATGACGAACTCGAACCCATGCCGGCGGGGGGCGGCGGTGAACTGCTGATCGGCGGGGGCGGTCTGGCCAGGGGCTATTTCGCACGTCCCGCCCTGACAGCAGAACGCTTCGTGCCCAACCCGTTCGATGCACACGGCGGACGCCTCTACCGCACCGGAGATTTGGCCAGCCGCCGCTCCGATGGCGTTATCGACTATCTCGGCCGTGTCGACCATCAGGTGAAGATCCGCGGGTTCCGCATCGAACTGGGCGAGATCGAGGCGCGCCTGCAGGAGCAGGGCCTCGTGCGCGAGGCTGTGGTGCTGGCACAGGAGGGAGCCCATGGCGCGCAACTGGTTGGCTACGTAGTGCCCATCACGTCAGAACTGGCACCAGATTGGCGCGATGTGCTGAGGAATGCACTGAAGGGCTGCCTGCCGGAATACATGGTGCCTGCGCAATTGGTGGCGCTCGAACGGTTGCCGCTGACGCCCAACGGCAAGATCGACCGCAAGGCCTTGCCGAAGCCGGATGCCGGCGCACAGACGCAGGCATACGCGCCCCCGCAGACCGAAGCGGAAAAAGACCTGGCGCGGCTCTGGAGAGAGGTACTCGGTGTCGAGCGGGTCGGTTTGCACGACAACTTCTTCGAGCTTGGCGGCGATTCGATCCTGGCCGTCCAACTGGTGGGGAGAATCAGGCTGTGGCGTGCTCCGGGCCTGGAGATCAGCCTGCGCGACCTGATGCACAAGCCAACCATCGCCGCGTTGCTGGAGTCGCGGTCACATGCAGGGAGTCCGCTGGTGAGCTTGAACAGGGGGCTTGAGCAGGTGCCGCCGTTGTTCTGCATTCACGGAATCTTCGGCACGGCCTTCGACTACCTGCCGTTGGCGCGGCGGATGGAGGGACGACGCACGGTTATCGGTATCCAGTCGCCGTTGCTCTCCGGTTATCGCCCCGAAGGCCTGGCGATGCGGGAGCTGGCCAGGCAGTACGCCGGACTGATCAGGCAAAGACAACCTCAGGGTCCTTACAGCCTGATGGGCTGGTCGCTGGGCGCAGTCATCAGCCTCTTCGTGGCGCGGGAACTGGAGAAGCAGGGCGAGGAGGTCGTCTTCCTCGGCCTCGCGGATGCACCGCTGGTCGACGGCAGGGGAAGAAGCGATCAGGAGCTGGGCCAGGTCCTCGATGAGTTCTTGGAGATATTCCTGGGGACGCGCTCCCGGCTTCCGGCCGAGGCGTCGGTGGATGCCTCTGTCGTAGCCAGTCATATCCGTGCTCAGGTGGCGGAGAAACCTGTTCGCCATGGCCTCACGGCGGATGAGCTGATTGGTGTGTTCGAAACCGTGGCGACCTTGCGCAAGCTCTGCTGGGATGCCGCCGAACTCGCAGGGCTCGTTGCCGGGGTTCATTGCTGGTGGGTCGAAGGGCGCGAGGCGGAGGCGCGGCAGTTCCAGGCGCAGATGTCTTTCACCTTGGCGCGAGAAACCTTCTGCCAGGCCGAGCACGACACGATCATGCAGGACGAGCGCCTGTTGCAGGAGCTTGACGAGGCTAGCGAGCGGTCTTTGAAGCAACGTACGTAGCGCGTCGACAAACGAGGGCCGGGCCGGGTTTTACCTACAGGTAGACCCGGCCCGGGTATGTCCGGGGTAACGAAATACGACAGTTGAGTTTTTTTTCCGGTTTTTCCTGCTGAGACGTCTTTGTAATTGATAAGTATTCTTAAATATTTATCCATACGAAATATATGGAGAAAAACATGCCAACAGCACATGCGGTTTCCCCTCTGGCAAGGGCTTTAGGAAGTTTGGGGGCAAACAAGATGTCCAGGCTTGGCCTGGCCCTTCTGCTGGTGAGCGCCCAGGCGGTCGCGCAGGAGTACGAATTCAACGTTCCCGCCCAGCGGCTCGACGCGGCGCTTCAGGCGCTTGGCCGCCAGGCGGGTCTGCAGGTGCTCTACAACCCGAGCGACCTGAGTGGTCTGCGTAGCCGCAGTGTCAGCGGCAAACTCGAATTGGAACAGGCGATCAGCCAACTGCTGGATGGGGCCAACGGTATCGGTTTCGAACTGCAGGGCAAAACCCTGATCCTGCGCCTGCAGGACTCCTCTTCGGTGATATCCCTGGATTCAATGGTGGTCTCAGGCCTGGCGCTGAATCCCACTACTGAGAACAGCGGCTCCTATGCCTCGCCTGCGGTGTCGATCGGCAAGGGCAACAAGAGCATCAAGGAAATTCCCCAATCGGTAACGGTGGTCACCCAGAAACGGATGCAGGACCAGAACATGTCCACCGTATCCGATGTCCTGGCCAACGCGCCGGGCGTTACCTCCATCCCGATGTTCGGTACCGGCGAGCAGTACTACTCTCGCGGTTTCTTCATCGAAAACTTCCAGTACGACGGTGTACCCCTGGAGCGCCAATCCTATGCCCGTGGTTCGGACTTCACCGGGCAGACCGCGATCTTCGATCGGGTAGAGATTCTCCGGGGTGCGCAAGGTCTGCTGGAGGGCGGCGGCAATCCCTCGGGCTCGGTCAACTTCGTGCGCAAGCGACCGACGGCGGAGAACCAGGTCCGACTGACTGCCAAGGCCGGCTCCTGGGATCACTATGGTACCCAGGCCGATATCTCCGGCCCGATCGACGAACAGGGAAGACTGCGAGGGCGCCTAGTTCTCGACTACGACACCAAGAACTCGTTCGTCGACCACGTAGGCGATGACCGCCAGACCATCTATGCCGCGCTCGATTACGATCTTACGGAAGCTACACGCCTCGGCTTCGGCTTCAGTCGCGAGCGGATCGACGCCAACATCGATGTCAACGGCTTGCCCAACTATACCGATGGTTCGATGCCGCATTTCAGTCGCTCGACTTTCCTCGGCGGCGACTGGTCCTACTGGGACAAGATCCAAGAGACCTTCTACTTCGATATTGCCCACCAGTTCAACGAAGACTGGTCGTTGAATGCCACGGTGGTCAATGCGCGCGAGAAGAACGACTACAAGTACCTGCTGATGGCCGGCAGCATCAATCCGGACAATACCAGTACGCTGCGGGGAGATGCCTACGTCTTCGACTTCTTTTCCGAGCACTGGGGCGGGGATGTCTATGTCAATGGTCGTACCAAGGTTGCCGATCGCCAGCTGAACCTTACATTCGGGGCGAACTATTCGGACCTGGACAGCAGCGATACCTTCGGCTGGAGGCAGCGCTACGTACCCAACTGGGATATCTTCAACTCGCCGGTCAATACCAACAAACCATCCGATGACGACATCTATTCCGTCAGGCGCAGCGACGATGGCTACGCTTCGATCCAGAAAGGCGTCTACGGCATGGGGCAATACTATCTGACCGACGACCTGTCCGTAGTGCTCGGGACTCGCATTTCGTCCTACCAGAAGGCTTATACCTCCAATGGGCCTTGGGGTTATTCGAAGGCGGTGGCCAAGGAGTCGGCGAAGGCCATTCCCTATGCCGGCATCATCTACGACCTCAATCCGGAGTGGAGTGCGTATGCCAGCTTCACCAAGATCTTTCTTCCGCAGTCGGTGCGTACCGCGAGCGGCAGCATCCTGGGACCGAAAAGCGGGAAAAGCGTCGAGACCGGCCTGAAAGGCATCCTCAACGATGGCCGCTTGAATGCCACCTTCGCGCTGTTCCGCATGGAACAGGACAACATCCCGATCCAGGACGCCAACCTGCCCGATGACGTTCAGGAAGCCAACTGCGGCGGTACCTGCTACCACGGCGGCGGCAAGGCTATCAGCCGCGGCTTCGAGACCGAGCTCAGCGGCGAGTTGTTCGACAACGTGCAGGTATATGCCGCCTACACCCTCAACCTGCTGCGTTACCAGGGCGAGGTGCCCAGCGAAGCGGATGACGTTGGCGCCAGCGTCAATACACCGAAGCACATATTCCGCTCCTGGGTCGACTACCGGTTGCCGGGCAATTGGTCGCGGGTATCCGTCGGCGGCGGCGTCAATGCACAGAGCCGGTCGGCCGGGTTCGGCTACTACGGACGGGAGCAGAGCGGCTTCGCGGTATGGAACAGTCGCCTGGCCTATCGCTTCACCGAAGAGCTGACCGGTGCGATGAACGTCAACAACATTTTCGACAGGCGCTACTTCAAGTCCGTCGACTATGGCCACAACTACTTCGGCGATCCGCGCAACGTGCTGTTCACGCTTACCTATAGCTACTGAGCTGCTGACGGCCGGTCATCGGGCCTGCCGGAACGGGAACGAATGCCGGCCTTCGGGCCGGCTTTTTTCTATCCGTTCGGAATCCGGGTGACGGCCAGCAGGGTTGTTGGCGATTCTCGTCGGCTGGTCCGTGACGAGCACGACGGTGCGTCATTGCCGGCAGTGCAGGCACAAAGATAGAGGCGCGCAGCTAATGTTGGGCGACTGGGCGGCGGCGATGTCTTCAGCACGCTTCGCGGTAGAAGAGAGGGAGTCGAGAGACGCAGAGACGGGCTGGCTGAGCGGGCGATACGACGTGTGGAAAGGCGGTTTGTCGGGGTGAGCTTCGCTGCTGCATCACCGCGAGGCGGGAAGGGCGGACGGGACGCCATGGTGTCCCGTCAGGCTGATGTCTATCAGGCGGGGTGCAGCGCGGGTTCCACAATCTGGCCGGCGTGCATATGTACCAATTTGTCGGCGATGTCGAAGTAACGGTCGTCGTGGGATATGACGATGAGCGTGCGGCCCTGGCGTTTCAGTTCGGGCAACAACTCGGTGTAGAACACGCGGCGGAATGCGGGGTCCTGGTCGGCCGCCCATTCGTCGAATACCAGCACCGGGCGGTCGTCCAGCCAGGCGTTGATCAGCGCTAGGCGTTTGCGTTGACCAGTGGAGAGGTCGGTGGTGGTGAAGCTGCCATTGCGGATACCCACCTTGTGTGCGATGTCCAGGCGCTCCAGGTATTTGTGGGCTTCCGCTGGCAATTCGGTGCGGCCGCGAAGCAATTCGTCGAACAGGTAGTAGTCGGTGAGGACGGTGGCGAACAATTGGCGGTAGTCGTCTCGTTGCGCGTCATCCACAGTCTTGCCGTTCAGGCGGATTTCGCCCTGCTGTGGGGTGTATAGACCCAGGAGCAGCTTGATCAACGTGGTTTTGCCGCAGCCGTTCTCCCCGACGACGAAGACGATTTCGCCCCGGCGAATGGTCAGGTCGAGAGGGCCGAGATGGAAAGACTGACCGCCTTCGGATTGTGGGTAGTCGTAGCGCACCTGGCGCAGTTCGATTCGCTCCAGGCTCATGTCCGCCGGAGCGGGAGTGTTTTCCAGAAGGTGTGGCTCGGAAGAGGAGAACTGTCCTGCCAGTTCGCCGATCCGGCGTAGTGCGATCTTGGCGCGACTCAGGTTGGGAATGTTGATGACCAGTTGTTCCAGGGGAGCCTTCATGTACAGCATGACCAGCACGAATCCTCCCAACACGGTTCTTTCGGCAGCGGGCCAGAGTGCCAGGAAGGCGATCGCCATTCCGATCACCGCGAAGAACAGCATCGAGCCGAAGGTCTCGGCGCTTATGAATATGGCGGCGGAGCGTACGTTGGCCTTACAGATGTCTTCTGTCGTGCCATGGATCTGCCTCTCCAGCAAATCGATGCGGCGTTCGCGCTGTATGCGCAGTTCCTTGGCTCCGGCGGAAATGGCCTGGTAGTGCTTCTGCAGTTCGTCCTCGCCGTCGCGAGCTGCCTGTAGGCTATGCGTGCCGCGACGGTGGGCCAGATATTGGGCGCCACTACCGAGCACCACCGTCAGCACCGTGACCAGCAGGATCTGCCAGGATAGCAAGGCCAGGTAACTCAGGCAGCCGATGGTCACAGTGAAGGCGATGAGCATGGGCGATACGCTCAGAGCGAAGACGCTGAGTGCGCCGACGTCGTTGAGCAGTACCGGGATCAGGCGATGCGCACGATAGCGTTCCAGTTGTTCGATCGGCGCGGCGAGAATCCTGGCGGCCAAGTCTCGACGCAGGGTGGCGACCACGCGCTGGCCAACATAATTCGTCAGCAGTTTCGACAGGGTCGAGCAGACCAGGGTCATGACGCACAGGAGGGCGAAAAGCAGGGCCACGTGCAGGTTCGGGCCGCCTTCTGTATTCATTGCAGTGTTGATGGTGGCCAGCAGGGCCGTGACGCTGAGGCCGCCGGCGATTCCCAGCAGTACCGAAAGCAGGACGTGCGGCCAGAACGGCTTGAGGAGAGTCAGGGTTTCATGGGCAAGGCTTTCAGCTGTTCGGGTCATGGGGCCTTCTCGGATGCCTACGGAGAAATGGAGGTCGATGGGTAGTCGCGTCGTTGACCTCGTCTTGATCCAGTGAGACGAGAAGGAGGTCGTCCGATTTAGGCCGTGCAACTGTGGGGCGCATGCTGGAAAGGGCGTGCCATGCGCCGTGGGATACTTCTCCTAGCTGGAGGACGAAGTGGCGGGGGAAATGTTTAAGTTGCTCTGGCCCGTCCGGCAGTTGCCGATAAATTCGGCCGGGGGTCGTTCGTTGCTCTCATGGAGAGCATGCAACCGGGGCGCTCGAAGTCCCGGCGAGTGCCGCGTACACGATGTGTATTCCCATGCACGACGCCGATCCACTCCCAGGAATGAACCATATGAAGAAACGGAAACTCGCCTACATCTGGTCGCTGCGCAATGCTGCAGCGGACAAGGCCGGTCAGTATGTCCCCTACAAGGGCGAAGAGCGCTACATGAAGTCGGTGCTGGAGTCTCTCGTCGAGGGATTGAACCAGACGTCGCTGGGAGAGGCATACGAGTTGGTCGGCGTGATCTATGACGACGATGCGGGGTTGCCGCGCGACCAGGAAAAAATCAGGGACTACGGTTTCGCCTATCGTCCCGGGCAGCAATGGTTCTATCCGGCAGACCTGCAGGTGCAAGGCAAGACCCTGAACGACCTCTTGCTCAGCGTGCCGTCCACCTACCGTCGGTACCCACGGGGTACGCCCGAGCACGTGGCCGGCAAGAGCGATTTCGAGCGACGCCTGCATGACACCCTGGTGGAGCTGGGCGCCGATGTAGTGGTATTGGACGGGCTCCTGGTAATCCTCGATGAGCTGGTGCGCCCAGGCGCTCCGTTCGCACGACGGATCATGAATATCCATCCTGGCGTGACGCGCGAGGACTCGCCTTACGAGCGTCGTGGTGCCTATGCGACCCTGGATGCCCTCTATGGAGCGCGTGGCGAGAAGGTGGTGGATTGGTCGACCCTGGAAAAGGTCGCGGTCGAGCCGCTGTACTGGACCGGGGCATCCTTCCACTATGTGGACAATGGCATCGATTCCGGCGAGGTATTCCACGATGTGTTGAAGACCGAGATATCGCCCGAGGATACCATCCTCGAACTACGCTGGAACAACTTCAACAACAGTCTGTTCCCGGCGCTGCATGAGGGCCTGGCGCTGCTGGCGGAAAAAGGCTGACCGGGAGTTGCCGTAGCGTTGAGCGAAGGCCGGGAGCGAGAGCGTCCCGGCCTTTTCCATCAGAGTTCGCGGGCGACGCGAAAGCCGATCCAGTCTCCGCGGGTGTCGGGGTAGGCATTGTTGCGATTGCCCGAGCGCGAGAAGATCGGCGGCTCGCCCCAGTCGTTGCCGCGGATCTGCACCAGCTCGCACTTGTCCTCCATCCACGCGCTGCCATCGCTCGGCGCGCCGTTGTAGTGGTCGTGCCAGCAATCGGCGACCCACTCGTAGACGTTGCCGTGCATGTCGTAGACGCCGAAGGCGTTGGGCGGGAAGCTGCCCACCGGCGAGGTGAAGTTGTAGCCATCGCTGGCGCCGTAGGTGTTGGCGTGCTTGGCGATGCTGTATTCCTTGCCTTCGTCGAACGGGAAGGGGAAGGGGCCGGCGCTGCCGGCGCGGGCGCCGTACTCGCGCTCGGCCTCGCTGAGCATGCGGTAGTGCTTGCCGGTCTTCTTCGACAGCCAGGCGGCGTAGTTATTCACATCGTTGTAGTCGACGCACACCGCCGGCTGGCGAGGGCCTTGCTGGTAGCGCGGCTTGCCGGCGATGCATTCGCGGCCGGGGCGGGTATCGCCGTCGGCCAGCTTGACGCCGGTGGCCTTCAGGTAGGCGTCCAGTTCGCCGGCGGTGACCTGGTAGCGGCTGATGGCGAACGGCTTGGCGAAGGTCACGTCGTGCAGCGGGCCCTCGTCGGGCTGGCGGCCGACCTCGTCGTCCGGGGTGCCCATGGTGAAGCTGCCGGCGGGCAGCACGACCATCTCCGGGCAGTCCTTGCAATCCTTGAACACCGTGCCGGGTTTCTTCGCTTCGTCGGCGAAGGCGGGGGCGGTGGCGACGATCAGTGCGGCCAGGGCCAGGGGCGATAATGCGTGCATGGCGGTTCTCGTTGAGTGGCGAAAGGGGTCAGGCGAGTTGCGGGGCGAGGATTTCCAGCACCCGGTCGATCTCCGCCTCGTCGTTCAGCAGGCTCGGCGCCAGGCGCACCACCGGGCCGACATCGCGATCCACGGCGTCGCTGATCACCCGGTGCGCCATCAGGTGTTTGGCGACCGTCTCGCAATCGCGGCCTTCGACGCGGAAGAAGGTGAAGCCCGAGGACAGCTCGGGGCTGGTCGGCGTGACCAGGCGGACCTTGGGATGCTCGCCCAGGCGCTGCTTGAGGTAGGCGTTGAGCTGGTGGATACGCGCCTGGACCTCGGCCTTGCCCAACTGCAGGTGCAGCTCGAAGGCCGTGCCCAGGGCCAGGCGATGTTCGAAGGCGTGGTAGCCGCCAGGGGTCATCAGGGTGCCGAAGTTGTCGGCGCGGGAGAAGGTCGGGATGCTCGGCACCAGGTGTTCCTGGAGCTGCTCCGAGCGGGCGATGATGACCCCGGTGCCGCGCGGGCCGAACAGCCACTTGTGGGTGCCGGCGATGAAGTAGTCGCAGTCGAAGTCGGCGAAGCTGACGTCTTCCACGCCGAAACCATGCACGCCGTCGACCACGTAGATGATCCGGTCCTGTTCGTCGCGCTTCTGGTTGAGTTCGCGCACCAGCTTGCCGATCTCGCGGATCGGCAACTTCACGCCGCTGCCCGACTGCACCCAGGTCATGCCCAGCACCCGGGTCTGCGGGCGGATACGCGAAGCGATGCTGCCGAGTATTTCATCGGCGCTGACCTGGTGTGGATCCTTGAACAGGGGGAAGGTATGTACCTGGGTACCCATGCGTTTCTGTCGGTACTCCAGGGTGGTGTAGGTGGAGTAGTGCTCGTGGGAGGAGGTCAGGATCTCCTTGCCCGGCTGCACCAGCAGGCCGCCGTAGATCGCCGCCAGGCCGTCGGTGGTGCTGCCGGTGAGCGCCACCTGGCCAGGTTGCACGGCGAAGTAGCGACCTGCCCAGGCGCGAGCCTCGTCCTCGTATTTCCAGATTTCCTCGCGATGCCAGTCGACGGTTTCGCCCGGGTTTTCATTGAAGCGCAGACGCAACCGGTCGATGGCCTGCTGTACCGGGCGCGGATGAGAGGCAAGCAGGAAGTTGGCGAAATGCAGGTACCGCGGATCGAGGTCGAAGAGCTGGCGCAGAGCCTGCCACTTGTCGCTGTTCGACTCGGTGGCTGCCTGGGTGAGTCGGGCCGAAGAAAGCAGTGGCAGGCCGGCGGCGATGATACCGGCCTGCTTGAGGAAGGTGCGACGGTCGGTCATGAAGAGATCCGTTATGGCTGGATGGGGGAGGAGATGGGCTTGGCGCGCTTCTGTACCTCGCCCCAGACGCGCAGGAAGTTACCTCCCCATAGCTTGGCGATGTCGGCGTCGGAATAGCCGCGGATGATCAGCTCGGCGGTGACGTTGCGGTTCTCGCTGACATCCTTCCAGCCATCCAGCCCGCCGCCGTCGTTGAAGTCCGAGGCGATGCCGACATGGTCGATGCCTACCTTCTTCACCGTGTAGTCGATGGCGTCGACCAGTTCCTTGAGGCCTGCCTTTGGTTCTTCTTCGAGGATTCCATAAAGCGTGCTGGCGTATTCACCGAACTTCGACTCCGGCCAGATAGCGATGATCGGATCGCCCGGCATCAGGGCATAGTCCAGGCCTTCCAGGGGGGGCAGATCGAAGCGGATACGCAACGCATTGAGCTTTTCCAGGGTGGGTTTGCTGAGTGGGCGCAGATAGGCGGGGAAACCAACTACCTGGATTACACCGCCGCTGTCCTTGATCAGTTGCATCTGCCGGTCGCTGAGATTGTGTCTGATATCCACCAGGGCTCGTGGGGCCGAGTGTGACGCGACGATGGGCGCGCGACTGAGCGCGGCTACCTGTTCCAGCGCCTTGCCCGACATCTGCGAGACGTCGATGATCACACCCAGATCGTTGAGTCGTTGTACCGCCTGCTTGCCCAGCGGCGAAAGGCCGCCCAGCGGGTCCGGCGAGTCGTTGAAGAACGGCAGGGGGCGAGCTGCATCGGACCAACTGTTGTTGCCGACATAGTTGAAGCCGAACATTCGGACGCCTCGGGCTGCCCAGCGGTCCAGTTGGGAAAGGTCGTCGCCAAGCGGATAGGCATTGAGCATGCTCATGACTACGGCGAACTTGCCTTCCATGGCCAGCCGTCGGAAGTCTTCGGGCGAGTAGGCGATAGCGATCCGGTTGGGAAAATCGCGAACCATGCCGGTGAGGATCTTGTAGCGGGTTTCCTGCTGGTGGCGAGCCTCTTCGACGAACCCCAGGGTCGGTTTGTGGGGGGAATTGGGCCCGCTCCACATTTCTGGCCAGCCGAAGATCGCCAGGGCGGCGCCCGAAAGACGGCCCCGGCCAGCCTTGATCAGATCAAGCTGGCCGGGGCCGTCTTTGTCCACTTCGTTGCCGGTCGTACCGAAATCCAGGGGAACGGTGATCTTGCTGTCGAAGGAGAGGATGCGGTCCTGCAATTCCTCTGCATGCTTCATGACTTTGCGTGGGTAGCTGGCGCTGCTCGGCCCGAAAGCTTTCCAGGCCAGCAGGCCTGCGCCGACGAGAGTAATGAAGAGGATCGGTAAGCCTAAGTAGAGGGCCTTGCTTGTACGTGGTCTGGTCATTGCCATCTCAGTCAGGGTCGAGATCGAGGAGCGCCGGCGGTTGCCTGTCGAAGCGGGCCCACCTGTCAGGGAGGAACGAGGCGGGAGAGGGAAAATTTAGCCATGGCCCCTCTCGACCATGGTGTCGAGGCTTGGTGGCGTGCCAGTAAATTTGCCGACGGACGGAACGTTCTAGCTGGATAAAGCGGGCTTCGCGGTTGACACAGGTAGGACGATGACGGTTTCTCGACGAGGTTTCATGGCCGGCTTGGCGCTGACCGGAGCGGCGGCGTTGCCGGTGGCTTACTACACCCGCCGTCACTTGGCCCGCGAAGAAGAGGAACCGCCCACGGCCGACGAGGCCGTGCTCGATCTGGCCGATACCGCGGGTATGCGCCTGGGTGGTCGCTTGCGTGGGGTGTGGGACCTGCGTCTGGTCGGTGCTGATGCTGGCTTGCCCGGCCTGCCGGCGGAAGGCTTGCAAATGGTGCTGGATGTCGCTCCCAAGGGGCGTGGCCTGATTGGCTATCTCGATACTCCTACACGACTGCTGTCGAGCGATGAGCCCAGGTTCCGTGTGAGCGGCGACCTCGTTGGAGCCAGTTCGGCGCGAATTCGCTGGCGCCTGGTCGACCAGGCTTCGGCGTCGATGGCGCCGACCCATGACTGCTCCGCAGTATTTGATGAAGTCTGGGATAATTTCGCCAATGCCGGGGACGGCACGCTGAGCGGGCATATCTTGCGCCTGGATCGTTCTCCGGGGCTGCCGGAGGAAGATTTCCGCTTCGTAGCGGTCAAGCGACACTTTCCGCCAGCTCGCGAACGCATCGCTCTCAACGAGAAATTGCTGGGATGGTTAGTGTCGCCGCAGCACCGGTTGTTCCACCAGCTATGGCACGCCTCGCGGGACAAGTGGCATCAACTGTCGGAGAAGCAGCGCAATGCGTTGCGTGGGGTGGGCTGGCAGCCTGGCCCGCTGGACCGGGAGCGCGATGCGCGGGGGCCAAGAAAGGATCGCAACGCTTCTGGTATCGACTTCCTTTTCATGCATCGGCATATGCTGCATACCGCACGATCCATGCAAGACCTGCCATCCTGGAAGCGTTTGCCGCGCCCCGCGGTTCCGCTGGAATTCGATCGTCCCGGCTTCATCCGCTACTTCGACAATCCAGATGGTTTCTCCGTGCCGCCGGCCTGGGTAGCGGTCGGGGACGACGAATACAGCGAATGGCTGCGTGGGTTGAAAAGCGCAGAAGCGTACCATTCCAATTTCCTGGCCTGGGAGTCGCAGTACCAGGATCCGGAATATCTGGCGAAGTTGACCCTGGGACAGTTCGGCTCGGAGATGGAGCTGGGTATGCACGATTGGTTGCATATGCGCTGGGCGACCGTGACCCGCGACCCATCCAACGGGTCGCCGGTCATGGGTGACCGCGTCCCGTCGGATTTCTCGCCGCGCTGGTTCCGCCCGGAGAACGATTTCCTCGGCGATCCGTTCTCGTCCCATGTGAATCCCGTGTTCTGGTCCTTCCATGGCTGGATCGACGACCGTATCGAGGATTGGTACCGTGCCCACGAGCGTTTCCATCCCGGCGAAGTGCGGCGTCGAGAGGTGCAGGGTATTCCCTGGTTTGCGGCTGGGCGCTGGGTGGAGGTGGACGACCCTTGGCTCGGCCCGGCGACCCATGGTTGCGGCCTGTCGGATCTGCAGGCGAGCAGCAATTCGGTGGAGCTGGACGTGGAAACCATGAAGCTGGCGGTACGCATCATCTTCAGCGAAGAAGATCAACTGAGCGGCTGGCTCAAGCGTGCGCCGCGGCGGCCCTGGTACGCGCGCAACCTGAAGCTGGCGCGCGACCAGCTCAGGCGCTGAACGGCGAAAGAGCGAGTAAGGATGGAGGAGGCCCGCGCAACGCGGGCCTCAGTCTTTCCGCGCGAGACCCTGGCGGTCGCTCTGCCAGCCGCCGCCGAGGGCCTTGTACAGGCCGACCGAGGCCTGCAGGCGGGCCAGCCGTAGCTGCACGGCGGCATCCTGCGCCGCGTACAGCGTGCGTTGCGTTTCGAGGACCGTCAGCAGGGTTTCCGCGCCGGCCTGGTAGCGGCTGTCGGAGAGATCGAAGGCGCGCTGCGCCTGCTCCAGCTCCTGCTGCTGCCAGTGCAACTGGCGGTCGAGGCCGTCGATGCTGTTCAGCGAGCGTTCGGTGTCGGCAAAGGCGGTGAGGATCGCCTTGCGGTAGGTTTCCAGCAGTTCTTCCTGACGCGCGAGGCTGCGGTCGCGCTCGGCGCGCAGGCGGCCGTGGTTGAAGATCGGGGCGAGCAGGTTGGCGCCCAGGTTGTAATAGGGGTTGCGGAAAGTGTCGGCGGCGCGGTTGGCGCCGGACGACAGCGAGGCGCTCAGGGTCAGCTTGGGGAACAGCGCCGCGCGCGCCACCTGCACGTCAGCCTGGGCCGCGGCCAGTTGCGCTTCGGCGTTGGCGATATCGGGACGGCGGCTGAGCAGTTCGCTCGGCAGGCCCGCTCCGGTCTCCGGCCAGCGCAGGCTGTCGAAAGGCCGCTCGGCCACCTGTAGCGCCTGCACCGGCTCGCCGATCAGGGTGGCCAGGGTAATCAGCGCCTCATGGGCCTGCTGCTCGAGCAGCGGCAGCTGCTTGCGCTGGCTGGCGACCAGGCTGCTCTGCTGGGCGACCTCCAGGGCGGTGGCCGAGCCCGCGGCATGGCGGGTCTCCACCAGGCGCAGGACGTGCTCGGCGTTGTCCAGGTTGAGCCTGGCGATGCGCTGCTGTTCGCGCAGCGCCAATACCTGCAGGTAGCTGTTGGCGACGCCGGAGAGCAGCGTCAGCTCCACCGTGGCGCGGTCGTATTCGCTGGCCTTGAGGCTTTCCAGGGCACTGCGGTAGGCGGCCCGGCGGCCACCCCAGAAGTCCACTTCGTAGCTGGCGCTGAGGCCGGCGGAGAAAGAGTCGACGGCGTCGTTGTCGGAGGTGGCGTCGGTGCCGCTGTAGCCCGAGCCGCGCAGGAGTTTCTGCCGGCTGGCGCCGAGCGTCGCATTCAGCTCCGGCAGCAACGGCGCGCCGGCGATCACCGCCGAGGCCTGGGCCTGGCGCACGCGGGCCACCGCCGCGCCGAGGTCCTGGCTGTTCAGCAGGGCGCGTTGCAGCAGGCTGTCTAGTTCCGGTGCGCCGAAGGCCTTCCACCACTGGCGGATGTCGCTGGCATCGCTGCGCCCGGCGGCCAGGTAGCGCCACTGGGTGGGCGCGGCCAGGCCGCTGTCGAGGGGCGCCGGCGTGCTGCCGCAGGCGCCGAGCAGCAGGCAGGCGGAAATCAGAGAAAGATTCTTCATGGACATGTCCGTCATTGGCTGGCCAGGGCGGCCACCGGGTCCAGCTGGGCGGCCTTGCGCGCCGGCATGAAGCCGAACACCAGTCCGGTGACCAGCGCGCAACTGAAGGCGCCGACGATGGCCGACAGGGAAAAGGCCACCGCGACCTGGCCGAGCAGCAGCACGCCGCCGATGCATAGGGCCAGGGCGATCCCGGCCAGGCCGCCGACCACCGAGAGCATCGCCGCCTCGGTGAGGAACTGACGGAGGATATCGCCCTGGCGGGCGCCGGTGGCCATGCGGATGCCGATCTCGCGGGTGCGTTCGCGCACGGTCATGAGCATGATGTTCATCACGCCGATCCCGCCTACCAGCAGGGAGATCGCGGCGATCGAGCCGAGCATCAGCGACAGGGTGTTCTGGGTCTTCGCCTCGGCCTGGATCATCGCCGCGTTGTTGGTCAGCTCGTAGTCGCGCTGGCCGCGGTGCAGGCGCAGCATCAACTGGTCGATGGCGCGTTCGGCCTGGTGCACGCGCTGGGCGTCGGCGGCGGCGATGATCACGTACTCGGGGTTGCGCGTGCCGAACAGGCGGATGCTGGCAGCGGAGTAGGGGATGGCGATGCGGTTGTCGGCATCCTTGTCGCCGGAGCTGGAGCCTTTCTCGGCGAGCACGCCGATGACCTGGAACGGCACGTTCTCGATGAGGATGTAGCGGCCGATCGGGTTGGCGCTGCCGAACAGCTTCTTGCGCACCTTGTAGCCGATCACCGCGACCGTGGTGGCGGCGTCTTCGTCGCGCTCGGTGAAGTAGCTGCCCTCGGCCACCGGCCAGTTGAGGATTTCCGGGAAATCGGTGTTGTTGCCGCCGACGTAGGCGTGGTAGTCGATGTTGCCGTAGCGCACCACCAGCTCGCCGCCGTTCACCGGCATGACCTTCTTCACCTGGGGCAGGGTGGCGATGGCGGCGACGTCGTCGCTGCTGACGATGCCCATCGGCGCGCGCGGGTTCGGCGAGTAGCCGCTGAGATAGATGATGTTCGAGCCGAACGCGCCCATCTGCGCCATCACCTGGCGCTTGCTGCCCTCGCCGACGGCGAGCATGACCACCACCGAGGCGACGCCGATGATGATCCCGAGCAGGGTCAGTGCGGTGCGGAACCGATTGATCCACATCACCCGCCAGGCGGCACGCACCGCCTCCAGCAGTTCGGCGCGCCAGGCCCCCGAGGGTTCGCT
The DNA here is from genome assembly GCF_001813025.1 of Pseudomonas sp. HMSC066A08. Classification (NCBI taxonomy): domain Bacteria; kingdom Pseudomonadati; phylum Pseudomonadota; class Gammaproteobacteria; order Pseudomonadales; family Pseudomonadaceae; genus Pseudomonas; species Pseudomonas sp. HMSC066A08. The sequence continues at coordinate 67,496 of NZ_KV811390.1, read as the reverse complement.
GCTGCCCTCGGCGAGGCGCTGGCTGAGATCGTCGGCCTGCAGGTGGCGCTCGACGCCGGCGCTCGGGTGCGCCGGGCGGGCGTCGTTGGCGCTGTCGCTGACGATTTCGCCGTCGCGCACCTCGATGATGCGCTTGGCGCGGGCGGCGACGTCGCGGTCGTGGGTGATCAGGATCACCACGTGGCCCTGGCTGGCCAGTTCGTCGAGCAGCGCCATGACTTCCGCGCCGCTGTGGCTGTCGAGGGCGCCGGTGGGTTCGTCGGCGAGGATGATATGGCCGCCGTTCATCAGCGCGCGGGCGATCGATACCCGCTGCTGCTGGCCACCGGACAACTGGTGCGGACGGTTGGCGGTGCGCTCGGCCAGGCCCAGGCGTTCGAGCAGGGCCCGCGCACGGGTATGCCGCTCGCTCGCCGGGGTGCCGGCGTAGATCGCCGGCATCTCGACGTTTTCCTGGGCCGAGGCGGAGGGGATCAGGTGATAGCCCTGGAATACGAAGCCGAATGCCTCGCGGCGCAGCCAGGCCTGCTCGTCGCTGTCCAGTTCGGCGACGTCGTGGCCGGCGAAGTGGTAGCTGCCGGAGCTGGGCCGGTCGAGGCAGCCGAGGATGTTCATCAGGGTCGACTTGCCGGAGCCGGAGGCGCCGACGATGGCGACGAACTCGCCGGCGTGGATCGACAGCGATACGCCCTTGAGTACCTCGACTTCCGGAGTGCCGTTGCCGCCGTAGCGCTTGCGGATGTCGCGCAGTTCGATCAGGGGGACGGGTTGCGTGGCGTTTTCCATCAGCTGTCGCTGCCGTCGGGAGCGGCCATCAGCAGGCGGTCGCCTTCTTCCAGGCCGGCAAGCACCTGTACCCGCAGGCGGTCGCTGATGCCGGTCCTGATCTGGCGGCTCTGCGGCTTGCCGTTGCTGCCGACCACCCAGGCGACCTGGCCGCCCTTGCCGTCGTCGTGGATGGCGGCGACCGGTGCGGTGAGGATGTTTTCCGCGGTGGCGGCGACGAAGAACACCTGGGCGGTCATTTCCGCCATCAGTTGGTGGTCGCCGTTGTCCACGTCGACCAGCACGGTATACAGCACCACCCGGCCGCTGCCGCTCTGCCCGCCGCTGCCGCTGGTGGGGCTGCCGCCGCCCTGGTTGCTCTGGTCCAGCGGCTTGGGCGGCACCGGGAGGATCTGCCGGACCTTGCCGGTCCAGCGCCGGCCTTCGCCGCTGAGGGTCGTGAAGTAGGCCGGCATGCCGGGCTTGACCCGGCCGATGTCGGCTTCTGAAACCTGGGCCCAGACGGTCATCGGCGACAATTTGGCGATCCGCAGGATCAACGGGGTCTGCTGCTGGGCATTGAGGGTCTGGCCTTCGCGCGCATCGACCGCCACCACCGTGCCGGACATCGGCGCGTAGATGCGGGTATAGCCGAGTTCGGCTTCGTCGCTGCGCAACGAGGCCTGGGCCTGGCGGATCTGCGCCTGGTACATCTCGATCCGTGCCTGGGTGGCGAGCATCTGCGCCTGGGCGCTCTGCACGTCCTCGGTACGCGTCGCGCCGCCGGCGGCCAGCCGCTGCTGGCGCTGGTACTGCTGGCGGGCGAGGGTGTACTGGGCGCGTTGCTCGGCCAGCTGGGCCTTGAGCATCTCGATCGAATAGCGGCCGGCATCGACCTTGGCCTGCTGGGTGGAGGGGTCGATCTCGACCAGCAACTGGCCTTCCGTCACATCGTCCCCGGCCTCGACGTGCAACTTGCGGATCTGCCCGGAGGCCTGGGCGCCGACGTCGACGTAGCGCCGCGGTTGCAGGGTGCCGAGCGCCGAGACGCTGCTCTCGATGCTGCCGCGGCTGACGCTCACGGTATCGAAGCTGCTGCTGCGGAACGGATAGGCCTGCCAGGCGGCCAGGGCGATCAGGGGGCTGAGGCAGACTGCGACGAGCAGTGCGCGACGAGTACTACGGGTTCGTCTCATTCGGGAATCCGGCCGGTGCGTGGAGAGACCGCCGCCGCTGGATCGGCAGGCTGGGCACTGCCAGATATACGAGGCCAGGGCGGCTAAATTTAACCTGGGTTCAGAGCTGGGCGTAACGGCTGCTGATGCGGATGCTGCCGTCCTCGCGATGTTCCAGGTCCACGGGCAGGACTTTCGGCAGGGCGTCGACCAGGCTGCGGATGTCGCGGGTGCTGTAGATCCCGCCAATGCGCAGTTTCGCAGCGCTCCTGTCGCCCAGGACCAGCGGAGCGTCGAGGTAGCGGTTGATCAGCGGCAGGGCCTTGGACAGGGGCAGGTCGTCGAGTACCAGGCGGCCCTCGCGCCAGGCTAGCGTCTGGCGGGTATCCACGGCTTCGACCAACGGTTGCAGCAGGCCCGGATAGTAGCTGGCCTGCATGCCGGGAGTCAGGCTGCTGTCGTTGCCCGAGCCTTCGCTGCGGACCTTCACCGAGCCCTCGGTGACGGTGACTACCACGTTGTCCTGGTACTTCCAGACGTTGAAGCGGGTGCCGGTGACGGTGATCGAGCCGTTGCCGGCCTTGACCACGAAGGGGTGCGCGCTGTCGTGGGTGACATGGAAGTAGGCCTCGCCCCTGTCCAGGGAAACCCGGCGGATGTCCTTGAAATTGGCGAAGCTCAGCTGCGTATTGAGGTCCAGTTCGACCTCGCTGCCGTCGGGAAGAACGGCATGCCTGACGTTGCCCTCGGCCTCGTAGCGCTGGTAGTTGGAAGGAATCCAGCCTTGCAGCCAGCCGAGATAGCCGGCCGTCGGTAACATAAGCAGGGCGAGGGCGGCGGCGCGTGCCTGGCTCTTCCAGCCCCTGCGGCGACGGCCGAGCGGGCGGGTTGCGGCGTGGTTGCGAAGCTCGGGCGCCGGCGTTCGCGGCAGCAGTTCGCTGAGCGCCCAGATCTCCTCCATTTCTGCGTATTCGGCGGCGTGCCGGGGATCGGCTGCCAGCCAGCGCTGGAACTCGCCACGCTCTTCCTCGGAGAGGTCCTCGGCGTGCAGGCGCATGCACCAATGCGCGGCGTCCTGCACAAGGGTGTCGCTGTCGGCGGGAGAGGGTGTCTTCATCGAGGGTTCCAGTTATGCCTTCGGATTGCGCTGCGAGCGAAACAAGGCTTTAAAGCTTGATGAGAATTATTATAAATTTAATGATTTCATACTGCCAATGTCGCCGGCAGGCGATCCCGCCCTTGGAAGGACAGTGCCGTAGAGGCAGCGAGCAGGAGTCGTCTTGGAAAACCATTATCGGGAGCTGCTGCGATTCCTCAGTGCCAGGCTCGGGGATCGACATGCAGCGGCGGATGTCGCCCACGACGCGTATTTGCGCGTTCTGGAGCGCTCCAGTCAAGCGCAGATCGAGCATCCGAAGGCTTTTCTGTACCGGACGGCGCTCAACCTGGCGGTGGACGAGCACCGTCGTAGCCGGGTGCGCCGGGCGGAACCCCTGGAGGTCCTGGACGACGAGGAGGGCCTGGCCAGTCCCTCGCCGCAGACGGTGGTCGACCAGGGGCAGCGCCTGGACAACCTGCAGCGCGCGCTGGCCGAGTTGCCGGCCATCTGCCGCAGTTCCTTCCTGTTGCGCAAGCTGGACGGCCTGTCCCATTCGCAGATCGCCGAACATCTCAATATTTCCCGCAGCCTGGTGGAAAAGCACATCGTCAACGCGATGAAGCACTGTCGGGTGCGCATGCGCGAATGGGAAGCCGACTGATTTCGCTATTCGTGCTCGGCAACGCTTAAATTTCATTTCCCTGTCCTCGTTCCTAGTCAACAGATGGCCCTCCAGGGCTGCTCTCGACTTATCGCTCCCGCTTGAAAGGGGGCCAATCCAGAGGAACTGGAAATGACTCAGGCAACTGCAACCGCCGTGGTTCACGATCTCATCGGTGTCGGCTTCGGCCCTTCCAATATCGCCCTGGCGATTGCCCTCCAGGAACGGGCCCAGGCGCAGGGCGCCCTGGAAGTGCTGTTCCTGGACAAGCAGGGCGACTACCGCTGGCACGGCAACACCCTGGTGTCGCAGAGCGAGTTGCAGATCTCCTTCCTCAAGGACCTGGTGTCCCTGCGCAACCCCACCAGCCCGTATTCCTTCGTCAACTACCTGCACAAGCACGATCGCCTGGTCGACTTCATCAACCTGGGCACCTTCTATCCCTGCCGGATGGAGTTCAACGACTACCTGCGCTGGGTCGCCAGCCACTTCCAGGAGCAGAGCCGCTACGGCGAAGAGGTTCTGCGCATCGAGCCGATGCTGAGCGCCGGCCAGGTCGAGGCGCTGCGGGTGATCTCGCGCAACGCCGACGGCGAGGAGCTGGTGCGCACCACCCGCGCCCTGGTGGTCAGTCCCGGCGGCACCCCGCGTATCCCGCAGGTGTTCCGTGCGCTCAAGGGCGACGGCCGGGTGTTCCACCACAGCCAGTATCTGGAGCACATGGCCAAGCAGCCCTGCAGCAGCGGCAAGCCGATGAAGATCGCCATCATCGGCGGCGGGCAGAGCGCGGCGGAGGCCTTCATCGACCTCAACGACAGCTACCCGTCGGTGCAGGCCGACATGATCCTGCGTGCCTCGGCGCTCAAGCCGGCGGACGATAGCCCGTTCGTTAACGAAGTGTTCGCGCCGAAGTTCACCGATCTCATCTACAGCCGCGAGCATGCCGAACGCGAGCGTTTACTGCGCGAATACCACAACACCAACTATTCGGTGGTGGATACCGACCTGATCGAGCGTATCTACGGCGTCTTCTACCGCCAGAAAGTCTCCGGCATCCCGCGCCACGCCTTCCGTTGCATGACCACCGTGGAGCGCGCGACCGCCACCGCCCAGGGCATCGAGCTGGCGTTGCGCGACGCCGGTAGCGGCGAGCTAAGCGTAGAGACCTACGACGCAGTGATCCTGGCCACCGGCTATGAGCGCCAGTTGCACCGCCAACTGCTCGAACCGCTGGCGGAGTACCTCGGCGACCACGAGATCGGCCGCGACTACCGCCTGCAGACCGACGAGCGCTGCAAGGTGGCGATCTACGCGCAGGGCTTCAGCCAGGCCAGCCACGGCCTCAGCGACACCCTGCTGTCGGTGCTGCCGGTGCGCGCCGAGGAAATCTCCGGCTCCCTGTACCAGCACCTGAAGCCCGGCGCTCCGGCCCGCGCCCTGCACGAGCACGCCCTGGCCAGTTGATCGGCGCCACGCCGCCACGCCCTGTGTTGCCCGTTTCCCCGCCAGGGGATGCCCGGCACGCAGGGCGTTTTCGTTGCATGTCCCGGCCGTTCCGGCCACCACTTTGCAGAGAAACGACATCGATGGGGATGCGTACCGTACTGACCGGCCTGGCCGGCATGCTGTTGGGTTCGACGATGACGGTCCAGGCCGATATGCCGCGGCCGACCGGGTTGGCCGCGGACATCCGCTGGACCGCCTATGGCGTGCCGCACATCCGGGCCAAGGATGAGCGCGGCCTGGGCTATGGCATCGGCTACGCCTACGCGCGCGACAACGCCTGCCTGCTGGCCGAGGAGATCGTCACCGCGCGCGGCGAGCGGGCGCGCTATTTCGGCAGCGAGGGCAAGTCGTCGGCCGAGCTGGACAACCTGCCGTCCGACATCTTCTACGCCTGGCTCAACCAGCCCGAGGCACTGCAAGCCTTCTGGCAGGCGCAGACGCCCGCGGTACGCCAGTTGCTCGAAGGCTACGCCGCCGGTTTCAACCGCTTCCTCCGCGAGGCCGACGGCAAGACCACCAGTTGCCTTGGCCAGCCCTGGCTGCGGGCCATCGCGACCGATGACCTGCTGCGCCTGACCCGGCGCCTGCTGGTGGAGGGCGGGGTCGGCCAGTTCGCCGACGCGCTGGTGGCCGCCGCGCCGCCCGGCACGGAGAAGGTCGCCCTGAGCGGCGAGCAGGCGTTCCAGGTCGCCGAGCAGCGGCGCCAGCGCTTCCGCCTGGAGCGCGGCAGCAACGCCATTGCCGTTGGCAGCGAACGTTCGGCGGACGGCAAGGGCATGCTCCTGGCCAACCCGCACTTCCCCTGGAACGGCGCGATGCGTTTCTACCAGATGCACCTGACCATTCCCGGCCGGCTCGACGTGATGGGGGCCTCGCTGCCCGGCCTGCCGGTGGTCAACATCGGCTTCAGCCGCCACCTGGCCTGGACCCACACGGTGGATACCTCCAGTCACTTCACCCTGTATCGCCTGGCGCTGGACCCGAAGGACCCGCGGCGCTACCTGGTCGACGGTCGTTCGCTGCCGCTGGAAGAGAAGTCCGTTGCGATCGAGGTGCGCGGTGCCGACGGCAAGCTGTCGCGCGTCGAGCACAAGGTCTACCAGTCGATCTACGGCCCGCTGGTGGTCTGGCCCGGCAAGCTGGACTGGAACCGCAGCGAGGCCTATGCGCTGCGCGACGCCAACCTGGAGAACACCCGGGTACTGCAGCAGTGGTACTCGATCAACCAGGCCAGCGACGTCGCCGACCTGCGCCGGCGCGTCGAGGCGCTACAGGGCATCCCCTGGGTCAACACCCTGGCCGCGGACGAGCAGGGCAACGCCCTGTACATGAACCAGTCGGTGGTGCCCTACCTGAAGCCGGAACTGATTCCCGCCTGCGCCATTCCGCAACTGGTCGCCGAAGGCCTGCCGGCCCTCCAGGGGCAGGACAGCCGCTGTGCCTGGAGCCGCGACCCGGCCGCGGCCCAGGCTGGCATCACCCCGGCGGCGCAACTGCCGGTGCTGTTGCGCAGGGACTTCGTGCAGAACTCCAACGACAGCGCCTGGCTGACCAACCCGGCGAGCCCGCTGCAGGGCTTCTCGCCCCTGGTCAGCCAGGAGAAGCCCATCGGTCCGCGGGCGCGCTACGCCCTGAGCCGGCTACAGGGCAAGCAGCCGCTGGAGGCGAAGACGCTCGAGGAGATGGTCACCGCCAACCATGTCTTCAGCGCCGACCAGGTGCTGCCGGACCTGCTCCGCCTGTGCCGCGACAACCAGGGCGAGAATTCCCTTGCCCGCGCCTGCGCGGCCCTGGCGCAGTGGGACCGTGGCGCCAACCTCGACAGCGGCAGCGGCTTCGTCTACTTCCAGCGCTTCATGCAACGTTTCGCCCAACTCGACGGCGCGTGGAAGGAACCGTTCGATGCGCAACGTCCCCTGGATACGCCGCAAGGCATCGCCCTCGACCGGCCGCAGGTGGCGGCCCAGGTGCGCCAGGCGCTGGCGGACGCGGCGGCGGAGGTGGAGAAGAGCGGGATTCCCGACGGCGCGCGCTGGGGCGACCTGCAAGTGAGCACCCGTGGCCAGGAACGCATCGCGATTCCCGGCGGCGATGGCCATTTCGGGGTCTACAACGCGATCCAGAGCGTCCGCAAGGGCGACCACCTGGAGGTGGTCGGCGGCACCAGCTACATCCAACTGGTGACCTTTCCCGAGGAAGGGCCCAAGGCTCGCGGGTTGCTGGCTTTCTCCCAGTCCAGCGATCCGCGCTCGCCGCACTACCGCGACCAGACCGAGCTGTTTTCCCGCCAGCAATGGCAGACCTTGCCGTTCAGCGACAGGCAGATCGACGCCGACCCGCAACTGCAACGGCTAAGCATTCGCGAATGATAAGCAATGCCTATCAGATCTGATGGGAAAAAAACTGACGGTTTTTCCGCGCTCGTTCGTCTTTAACCATAGAGGCGGCCCACAGCCGCCCGGTTTCAGGGAACACGTGCAGGCAGCGAGCAGGGATGCTCGGCTTCGGCGGGGACCCGCTACCCACTCGTCCACGAAAGGAGCGTCACGATGACCCATTCGCCCGTCAAACAGATGTTGAAGGAGGCCGGCCTGAAGATGAGCCTGGCCCGGCTGAAAGTGATCGATGCGCTCTGGGAAGCCTCGGGGGAGCAGGGCCGGGTGCCGATCCGCACCTTGCACCGGCGTCTCTCCGAAACCGGTACGCCGCTGTCCCTGGTGAGCATCCGCCAGGTACTCGGGCGCCTGGTGGAAAGCGGCCTGGTGACCCTCGACGAACAGGATGTCTACAGCCCCGGCAAGGCTTCCTGGGGCGGTGCCGCCGGTTCCGCGGCGCCCGAGCGCCGCGCTGCGGCCAACGAGCAGCGGCTCTGACGCGGTATCCCTGATCTCGGGCAGCGGGTAAAGTCTGCCCCATGCTCAATCCCGACGATTTCCGTTTTCCTTCCATCGAAGCGTTGCAGGCGTTCGAAGCGGCTGCCCGGCTGGGTACCTTCGAGCGCGCCGCCGAACTCCTGTCGATCACCGGCAGCGCCGCCAGCAAGCGGGTTTCCGGTCTCGAGGGGATGCTCGGGGTGAGCCTGTTGCAGCGCGACGGCCGCTCACTGGCGCTGACCTCCCACGGCCGCGAGTACCTCGAACAGATCGCGCCGATCCTCGCCCAGCTCGCGGCGGTTCCGCTGCATCGTCGCCAGGTGCAGCGCCAGCAGCGGCTGACCCTGCGCACGCCGCCGACCTTCGCCCGGCAGATCCTGATCCCGCGCCTGGCGTCCTTCGCCGAGGCCTGTCCGGAAATCGAGCTGGAGATTCTCCTGTCGAGTCCTTCGGACGGCCAGGACCTGCCGCTCGCCGACGTCGAGGTGCGCGGCGACAGCCATGGCGTGGCGGCCGGCGAGCGGCTGCTGGAGGAGCGCGTGCTACCGATGGCCGCGCCGGGGCTGCTGCTCGGCCTGCCGCGGCCCTGGACGCCAGCCATGCTCGCCGGCCTGCCGTTGCTGCGCTCGCCGCTGGAGCCCTGGCAGCCGTGGTTCCGCGTGGCCGGGCTGGACTGGCCGGAGCCCTGCGCCGGGCCGCGCCTGCTCGATTTGGGCATGACCCTGGAGGCAGCCGCCAACGGCCAGGGCGTGGCCCTCGCGCGACCGTCGCTGGCGCGCGCCTGGCTTGCCGAGGGGCGGCTGGTGGCGCTGTTCCCGCTGCGTTCGGCGCCGACCCACCATTACCACCTGCGCAGCCACCAGGCCTCGCCGGCCAGCCAGCGTTTCGCCGCCTGGCTGGCGGCGATCTGCCGCGAGGCGGTGGCCCAGGGCAGGGAATTCCTTCCGGCGGCGGACGACTGAAGCGGCGGAATTTCCTTCCGCCGATGCCGACAATTATTCCGCCTGCGGCGGTGCGTCGCGCTCTACCATCCAGCCACCCCCGAAGGAGTGGACTGCATGAGCGTCATCACTGATATCGAAGACCTGCGCCGCCTGGCGCGCAAGCGCGTACCGCGGATGTTCTACGACTACGCCGACTCCGGTTCCTGGAGCGAAGGCACCTACCGCGCCAACCAGGACGACTTCGCCGCGATCAAGCTGCGCCAGCGGGTCGCGCGGAACATCGAGAACCGCTCGCTGCGCACCCGCATGCTCGGCCAGGAGATGGCCATGCCGGTGGCCATCGCGCCCACCGGGCTGGCCGGCATGCAGCATGCCGACGGCGAGATCCTCGCCGCCCGCGCCGCCGCCGAGTTCGGCGTGCGCTACACCCTGTCGACCATGAGCATCTGTTCCCTGGAGGACATCGCCACGGAAGTCGGCCAGCCGTTCTGGTTCCAGCTCTACGTGATGCGCGACCGCGATTTCATCGAACGCCTGATCGAGCGGGCCAAGGCCGCCGGCTGCGACGCGCTGGTGCTGACCCTCGACCTGCAGATCATCGGCCAGCGCCACAAGGACCTGAAGAACGGTCTCTCGGCGCCGCCGCGGCCGACCCTGGCCAACCTGCTGAACATCGCCAGCAAGCCGCGCTGGGCGCTGGGCATGCTCGGCACCCGGCGTCGCGGTTTCGGCAACATCGTCGGGCACGTCAAGGGCGTCGACGACATGGGCTCACTGTCCGAGTGGACCGCCCGCCAGTTCGACCCGCGGCTGAACTGGGGCGACGTCGAATGGATCAAGCGGCGCTGGGGCGGCAAGCTGGTACTCAAGGGCATTCTCGATGCCGAGGATGCGCGGTTGGCCGCCGACTCCGGCGCCGATGCGCTGGTCGTCAGCAACCATGGCGGACGCCAGTTGGACGGCGCGCCCTCGACCATCAGCGCGCTACCGGCGATCGTCGAGGCGGTGGGCGAGCGCATCGAGGTCTGGCTCGACAGCGGCATCCGTTCCGGGCAGGACGTGCTCAAGGCCATCGCCCTCGGTGCACGCGGGACCATGATCGGCCGTCCCTATCTCTACGGGCTGGGCGCGCTGGGGCAGGCCGGAGTGACACGGGCGCTGGAGATCATAGCCCGCGAGCTGGACCTGACCATGGCCTTCTGCGGCCATACCGACATCCGCGAGGTCGGCCGGGACATCCTGTTGCCGGGAAGCTATCCGCGATAGCCGCGAACGGCGAAGGGGAGGAAAGAGCGGAGGCCGCGCGGCTCGACGGCCGCGCGGCAAACAGGATCAGGCGGCGGAACTCCAGCGCAGGACGATGCTGCCGTCGCACTGCGGGTCGAGCAGCCACTGGTTGGAACGGTCGAAGCTTTCCAGCAGGTGGGCCCAGTCGCCCTCGTCTTCGCCGGGCAATCGGGAAATGCAGGCCTGGCAGGCCTGTTGCGCAGCCGGGGCGTGGATGATGCGCTGGATGCGGGTGTTCAGCAGGTCATAGGCCGTGGGCAGGGCGGGGATCGATGCAGTGTGGTTCATGGGTGCCTCCGCTTGCTTTCTCGGTTATGGGTGGGTGGACAAGGAACCCTCGGTTCCGGCGAGATACCTTTGTAGCGGAACTCGTGTGAAGAAAGTATTGCAACGTTGTCGCAGGGGCACGCCGCAGGGATGTACGGCTCTTGGCAACGGCTCTGGCGGTAGGCGACACTGCGTCGCGAGGAAAATCGTTGCGCATTGTTTCAATGCGCGGAAAGGCGTTTTTCCAGGGATGGGCTTTGACCGGCACCCAGTGCAAGGCAAGGTGACCGGTACTTCTCGACGGATACGACTGCATGGCGTTAGAACCTTCCGATGTTTTGCTCGAATCGGTGTTTTGTCAGCTGGATGCCGACACCCCGCGTTCCCTCCATGATCTCAAGGGCGACCCCAGGGCCAACCTGCTGGCGATCCGCCTGCTGTTCCGCCAGGGCCGCATCACCGGCGTGCTGCTGGACGACCCCAGCGGTGCCGAGGACCAGCATGGGCCGTTGATCTACCACGCCGAGCGCCTGCGCGTGCGGCGCGGCTAGCGCCGTTTCCCCTGGCTGAGTCGCTCGCTTTCCGGCGAAGCGGCGAGGAGCGGGCCACCGGGAATGCTGCCTCGCCCGGGCGATTCCCGCCCGGCTTGGGTATCGTTGAATTCCATTCAACGATACGTTCAGTTCTGCCAGGTTATGCGCCGCAGTCCTCTCGCCAATAATCTCCCTTCAGTCCGATGAGAGACTCGCCGCGCCCATGGAGGGCGGCGCAGTCGCCGTGCGACTTCATAACCAGAAACCAGAAAAGGCGTGCACCGATGATTACCCTGAACCTCAATGGCAAGGATCATCAGCTCGATGTCACCGAGGATATGCCCTTGCTCTGGGCCATCCGCGACGTCGTCGGCTATACCGGGACCAAGTTCGGCTGCGGCATGGGCCTGTGCGGCTCCTGCACCATCCATATCGACGGCCAGGCCACCCGTTCCTGCATCACGCCGGTGAGCCTGGCGCAGGGCAGGAAGGTCACCACCATCGACCACCTGCACACCGACAAGGTCGGCGAAGTCGTCCAGCAGGCCTGGCTGGACATCGGCGTGGCGCAGTGCGGCTACTGCCAGGGCGGGCAGATCATGTCGGCCACGGCGTTGCTGAAGAGCAACCCCGCGCCCAGCGACGAGCAGATCGAGGCGGCCATGGCCGGCAACATCTGCCGCTGCGGCACCTACAACCGGATCAAGACGGCGATCCACAACGCCTCCGCCAAGTTGCAGGAGGCCAAGGCATGAAGCGCTCGTTCCCCGACGACCTGGTCATCGGCAATCTCAGCCGCCGCGGTTTCCTCAAGGGCGTCGGCGCCACCGGCGTGCTGCTGGTGGCTGCCAACTGGGGCTGGCGCGACGCCCTGGCCGCCGAGAAGAAGGCCTTCGGCGCCGACGCCATGCCCCACGGCTGGGTGGACAACCCGAAGATCTACGTGAGCATCGACCGGGACGGCACGGTCGGCATCGTCTGCAACCGCTCGGAAATGGGCCAGGGCGTGCGCACCAGCCTGGCGATGGTGGTGGCCGACGAACTTGAGGCCGACTGGAGCCGGGTCAAGGTGATCCAGGCGCCCGGCGACGAAGCGCGCTACGGCAACCAGGACACCGATGGCTCGCGCAGCATGCGCCATTGGTTCGAACCCATGCGCCGCTGCGGTGCGGCGGCGCGACAGATGCTCGAACAGGCCGCGGCCAACCAGTGGAAGGTTCCGCTGGGCGAGTGCCGCGCCGAACAGAACAAGGTGCTGCATGCGCCCAGCGGCCGTTCGCTGTCCTTCGGCGAGCTGGCCGAGGCCGCCGCGGGCCTCGAAGTGCCGGCGCGCGACAAGCTGCTGCTGAAGAAACCCGAGCAGTTCCGCTACATCGGCAAGGACGTGGCGCGCGCCATCGACGGCGCCGATATCGTCAATGGCCGCGCCGGCTTCGGCTTCGACGCGCGCTTCGACGACATGCTCTACGCAGTGGTCGCCCGGCCGCCGGTCTACGGCGGCAAGCTCAAGCGCTACGACGCCGCCGCGGCGCTGAAGGTGCCGGGGGTGGTCAAGGTGATCGAGATCGAGGGCCGGCCGATCCCGTCCGAGTTCCAGCCGCTGGGCGGGGTCGCCGTGGTGGCGCAGAACACCTGGGCGGCGATCAAGGGACGCGAGGCGCTGGTGGTCGAGTGGGACGCCGGGGTCAACGGCGGCTACGACTCGGCGGCCTACCGCAAGCAACTGGAAGAGGCCGCGCGCAAGCCGGGCAAGGTGGTGCGCGACAGCGGCGATGCCGCGGCGCTGTTCGCCAGGGGCGGGGATATCGTCGAGGCCGAGTACTACCTGCCGCACCTGGCTCAGGCGCCGATGGAACCGCCGGTCTCCACCGCCTGGTACAAGGACGGTGCCTGCGAGGTCTGGGCCCCGACCCAGGCGCCGCAAGTGACCCGCGAGCGCATCGCCGAGCGCCTTGAACTGCCGTTCGACAAGGTCACGGTCAACGTGACCCTGCTCGGCGGCGGTTTCGGCCGCAAGTCCAAGCCCGACTACGTGCTCGAAGCGGCGATCCTGGCCAAGGCGTTCCCCGGTCGCCACCTGCGCGTGCAGTGGACCCGCGAGGACGACCTGCATTTCTCCTATTTCCACACGGTCTCGGTGGAGCGCCTGCAGGCCGTGCTCGGTGCCGACGGGTTGCCGCAGGCCTGGCTGCATCGCTCGGTGGCGCCGAGCATCACCGCGCTGTTCGGCCCGGACAGCAAGCACCAGGGCGCCTTCGAACTGGGCATGGGCCTGACCAACCTGCCGTTCGCCATCCCCAACGTGCGCCTGGAGAACCCCGAGGCAGCGGCGCACACCCGGGTCGGCTGGTTCCGCTCGGTCTCCAACATCCCCCATGCCTTCGCCATCCAGAGCTTCGTCGGCGAACTGGCGGCAAAGGCCGGCCAGGACCCGAAGGACTACCTGCTCAAGCTGCTCGGCCCGGCGCGGCGGATCGACACCGCCGAACTCGGTGACGGCTGGAACTACGGCGAGTCGCCGGAACGCTATCCGCTCGATGTCGGCCGCCTGCGCGGGGTGATCGAGGAGGCGGCGCGCCAGTCCGGCTGGGGCGGCGAGCTGCCCAGGGGCAGGGCGCGGGGAATCGCCGCGCACTACAGCTTCGTCACCTACGTGGCGGTGGTGATCGAGGTGGAGGTGAAGGACGACGGCGCGCTGCTGGTGCACAAGGCCACCATCGCCGCCGACTGCGGTCCGCAGATCAACCCCGAGCGCATCCGCTCGCAGCTCGAAGGCGCCTGCGTGATGGGCCTGGGCCTGGCGGCACTGGGCGAGATCAGCTTCAAGGAGGGCAAGGTCCAGCAGGACAACTTCCACCAGTACGAGCTGGCGCGCATGCCGCTGGCGCCCAAGGCGGTGTCGGTGCATCTGCTCAAGCCGGACGGCGACCTGCCGCTGGGCGGGGTCGGCGAGCCCGGCGTGCCGCCGATAGCGCCGGCGCTGTGCAACGCGATCTTCGCCGCCACCGGCAAGCGCATCCGCGAGTTGCCGATCCGCAATCAGTTGCAGGGGTGGCGGAAGGCCTAGGTCCTTCGTCCTGGTCGTCGCCTGCGTGAGTTCGCGCGAGCGCAGGCGATGGATCAGGTTCTACGTGGAAGTCGTTGTCGAAGAAGAGTTTTCCGGGCCGCCGTCCCTCCCTGGCAGAGGCCTGTCGGCGGATAACGCGCGAGGCCTCGTTCGCCCTGCGCAGCGGAGGCGGCAAGCGGATGCCAGGGCGGACAACGCGCAGCGTTATGCGCCGCCTTGTCGTCTCAACTTAAAGTGAATTCTAGTATTTTATTTTTCTTATTAATCAATAAGATGAATAGTTTATTAAAAGTATTTTATAAGAAATGAGGGTCTTCCCAGCCGCTCCAGGCCGCCTGCTTGCCATCGAAGCCGGATGCGCAATTCTCCAGGAGCGACGACCCCGCGTCGTCCGTGCGCGAGGCCGTCATGGCGGCTCAGTAGATCGGCAGGTCCGGTTCGGGCAGGGCGACGATATCGTTCGCCGTCAGCCCCAGCAGGCTCATCAGCGCCGGGTCGCGCAACGGCGACTCGCCGCGTACCGGGCCGAAGATTTCCGCCATGTGCCTGCGCAGGCTGGCCACCCGTTGGCGATCGGCCATCCAGCGGGTGAAATCGTGCACGTCGACGTTCTTCAGCGACTCCAGTGGCGGCAACCCAGGCGCTTCGCCGACGTCGGCGCGGGCACGCCAGCCGCCGTAGCTGGACTGGAACTCGGCCGAGCCCAGGTAGGACAGCAGCAGCTTGGCCGTGGCCGGATGACGGGCGGCCTTGAAGATCGCCGCGCGCTGGTTCCAGACGATGAACGGCTCGTCGGTCGGGATGAAGTAGCCGGCCGGCGTATCGCTGTCGGTCGCATAGCCGGTCAGGTTGCCCAGCGAGCCGATGGAGTCGGTGCCCACCGAGGCCGCCGGTGCCGCCGTGCCGCGCAGGAAGTTCGGCTTCTGCGCCGCCAGGGCGCGCAGGAACCCGCTGCCGTAGCGCCGTTCCAGCTTGTCGTAGACGTACAGCACCGCATCGTCGTCATGGGGATAGGTCAGCACCAGCTTGCCCTTGAAGGCCGGCTTCAGGTAATCGGCGAAGCGCGTCGGATAGCGCTCCGCTGGCAGCAGGACGGAAGCGTAGGTCGGCACGAAGGCGTTGTTGTAGGCCGTGACATAGGCGCCGTCGGGATCGGCGTAGCCTTTCTTCTGCCGGGCGAAGCCGACCGGCTTGTAGCGCAGCAGCACGTCGCGGGCCTTCCATTTGTCGAAATCGAAGGTGGTTTGCAGCATCGCCACGTCCGGCGTCAGGGTGCCGGCGGCGAGTTCCTGGTCGATGCGCAGGTCGTGGAACTTGGAAAGGTCCACCGTGACGTCCAGGATCACGCCGGGAAAGCGGCTCTCGAAGGCCGTCTTCAACCAGTCCATCTGGTTCGGCGCGTCGCCGCCGGCCCAGAGCACCACCTTGCCGCCTTCGCCCCGTGCGCGGGCGTAGAGCGACGCGAGCCTGTCGGTCTCGCCGGGAATGACCAGGGTCGCCCCCGCGGTTTCCGGCCCTAGAGCTGGCTTTCGTGGCAATTTTCCCGCCGTTTCGCCGGCGAACGAAGAAGATGCGAAGACCAGAACCCATGCCGCCATCAGCGGCTTCACCCTGTCGATCATGTGCCGTTCCTCTGCTGAAAACGAGCGTCGCCGCTCCCGATGAGGCCGGCGCGCAGGCGCGCCCCTCATGGATGGGACTGGTCCGCCGCGACGGGCTTCAGCGCTGCGAGGAGACTTCGCGGAAAATCGCGGCAGACTTCTCGTTTCGGCATTCTCGGATGGTTGCGCGGGAACTCCGGGTACGGCCGCCTAGAACCTGCCTAGAAGCCGGCCTTCACCGCCAGCGCCGCGGCGGCCGTCCGCGTGTTCACCTCCAGGGCGCGCAGCAGCGAGGAAACGTGCACGCGCACGGTGAACGGCGAGATCGACAGTGCGCGGCCGATTTCCTTGTTCGACAGGCCATCGGCGATCAGCCGCAGTACCGCTTGCTGCCGTGGGGTCAGTGCGTCCAGGCGGGCGCGTTGCCGACTGCCGGCGCTCGACCCGCCGCGCAGGCGCACCACCGGTTCGCCGCTGCCGAGCGTCTGCAACGCCGTGCCGATCTCCCCGGCCTCCAGGGATTTGCCGAGGTAGCCGTCGGCGCCGGCGGCCAGCACCTCGTCCACCAGGCGCGGGTCGTCGAGCATCGAGACGATGACGATTGCACTGTGCCGATAGGCGCGGCGCAAGCGCTCGATGGACCGGGAGGCGGCGAAGCCGGGGAGCAGCAGGTCGAGGACGAAGAGGGCGGGAGGTTCCGACGAGACGCTCGAGGCCAGGCGCAGCACCTCGTCGAAGCTGCCCGCTTCGCTCACGGCGGCTTGCGGGAGGTAGCGGCGGACGACCCGTCTCAGGCCATCGCGGAACAGGGGATAGTCATCGGCGACGATGACCCGCGCGGGGAGGCTTCTTGTGCTAGGCATTGTCGTCCCGTCCTTGGGGGCGGCCAGGGTGCGGCAACCCCTGCATCGACCGGCCGCAGGCCGGCCGGCGAGGGCGCTGCGGGCACCGTTCGATCCGCCGAAAATCCTTTTTCGTCGATCCCTGTCGCGGGGCTCCGCCCCGCATGACAGCGGAATTCTAGCGCCGCTGGCGACACGCATGTCGGGCATTCGTCAGAAAAACAGCAGCCAGCCCCACGGCGAGCGCGATGGGCTGGTCTATCCTGCTACAACGCCATCGCGCTCGGGAGGACGGCATGGGCTGCCCGCAGGTCTGCGCCGGCGCCACCCTGCAATGCAGCTTCGGGGCGGCGCCGACGGTGCTCAACGTGTTGCCGCAGAACCGCACCCTGACCAGCGGGATGCCGGCGGCGAACATCATGGACCACATCCCGCTGCTGAACATTCCCACCTTCGGCCTCTGCCAGAGCCCGGCCAACCCCGTGGTGGCCGCCGCCACCGCCGCCGCCCTCGGCGTACTGACGCCGATGCCGTGCATTCCCGCCACCGCCAGCCCGTGGATCCCCGGCGGTCCGCCGACCCTGCTGCTGGGCGGGATGCCCGCGCTGGACGCCAATGGCACGCTGATCTGCACCTGGGGCGGGGTGATCAAGATCAGCGTGCCGGGACAGGTGCAGATGCTGATTCCCTGAGCGCCGCCTGGCCGATGCGCGCCTAGGGCTCCGCCAGCCTGCTCCACCACCAGCGCCAGCGCGCCATGGGCTTGCCCTCGCTGTCCAGCGGCCGGCCGTCGTCGGCGAACGGCTGGGCGCCGTCCAGTAGCTGGCCGTTCAGGTAGCGTCCGTCGAAGGCCAGTTGGCCATTGCCATGGAAGCGTTGGTAGACCCCGTCGCGTACGCCGTCGCGGTAATGCTCGCGCTCGGCCACCTGGCCGTTGGCGAAATAGTTGAGCGCTTCGCCGTGGAGCAGCCCGTTGCGGTAGTGCGCCTTGCGCTGCAACCAGCCTTCCGCGGCATGGAAACTCGCCGGCCCGTGCAGCTTGCCGTCGACGAAGGCGAGTTGCGCGGAGACCTTGCCGTTGGGATGGAACAGGGTGCTGGCGCCGTGCAACTGGCCCTGCCGGTAGCCGAGGCTGGCCTGCGGCCTGTCGTGCTCGTCGATGCGCAACGGGCCTTCCAGGCTGCCGTCGAGCAGGCTACCGGCGAGATGGCTGTCGCCACGGACCAGGTCGAGCTTGCCGGATGCCGCCATGCGCTTCTCCTCAGTTGACCTTTACCAGGCCGCCCTTGAGGGTCAGCATGCCGCCGCCGTCCACCGTCTGTTCGGCGCCGGCCTTGTTGGTCAGGCTGACGCCGGCATCGTTGGTCAGGCTCGTGCCGGCCTTGTTGGCGAGGGAGGTGCCGGCCTGGTTGGTCAGCGACGTCCCGGCCTTGCTGGTCAGCGAGGTGCCGGCCTGGGCGACGAGGTCGGCGTCGCTCTTCAGGGTCAGGCTGCCACCGCTTTGCAGGGCGAGGGTGCCGTTGACCTTGATGGTCAGGTTGCCGTCTACCGTCAGCTCGAAGTCGCCGCTGACCTTGTGGCTGTAGTTGCCGCCGGTGCTGTGGGTCTGGTCGGCGCCCACCGTCACCGTGCGCGTGTCCTTCACATCCAGGCTGTCGCTGCCGGTCTGGATGGTCACCGTGCGCTTGCCTTTCTCCAGGGTGACGGTCTCGTCGCCTTCCTTCACCGTGCGGGTGCGGGCGTTCTGCACCGTCAGGGTCTCGTCGTGGCCGATGCTGGCGGTGCTGTCGTTGAGCACGTTGACGTTGAGGTCCTTCTGCGCCTGGAGGAAGACTTCCTCGGCGTCCTTCTTGTCCTCGAAACGCAGCTCGTTGAAACCGCCGCCGCCCTTCGACGAGTTGGTCTTGATCCCGGACTGCGTTTGGTTGTCCGGCAGCGCGTAGGGCAGGGCGTTGTCGCCGTTGTAGACGCAGCCGGTGACCAGCGGGCGGTCCGGGTCGCCGTCGATGAAGGTGACGATCACTTCCTGGCCGATGCGTGGCACGAACTGCATGCCGAAGCCCTTGCCGCTCCAGGGCAGCACCACGCGCACCCAGCACGACGAGGTCTCGTCGTTCTTGCCGTCGCGGTCCCAGGGAAACTGGAGCTTGATCCGGCCGTACTGGTCGGTCCAGATCTCCTCGCCGGCCTTGCCCACCACCAGGGCGGTCTGGGTGTGCATGCGCGGCTTGGGCGTGACCCGCGCGGGGCGGTAGGCGGTGGCCTTGGGGATCGCCTCGAAGCGGTTGCGGTAGTGCGCGTGACTGGCGTCATGGGTGACCGAGGTCAGCACCCAGTCGATATTCAGCGAATCGTCGTCATGCCCGCTGAGGGTGAACCAGTGGCCGGGCACCAGCCAGCGGCAGTCGCTCTCGCCGATCAGGCGCGTTTCCTCGCTGCGCAGGCCGTCGATGCGTTGCTTGGTCAGGCTGTCGCCCTGGGCCTTGGCGGTGTAGCCGCCGGGGTGCTGGTAGACGCCGGCGGCGCCGGAAACCGCCTCGGCCTGGGAGTACAGCGAGGTGCCCGGGGTGGTGAACTCGTAGTCGGTGGCGCTGTAGGTCCCGGATACCGCCTGGAGGCTGTACTGCGCCGAACGCACGCCCTGCAACTCGCGCACGCCGATTCCTTGGCCCAGGTAGGCCACTTGCGGGCCGTTGGGAATCGGCGGGAAGGCGTCGTTGCTATCGGCCAGCACCAGGGTGTGCTTGCCGGCGGCATGGGTGAAGAACCAGAAGATGCCGTCTTCCTCCAGCAGCCGCGAAACGAAGGCGAGGTCGCTCTCGCCGTACTGCACGCAGTATTCGCGGGGCTGGTAGCTGCCGCTGAGCTGCAACTGGTAGTCGCTGAAGCCGTGCTGGTCGAAGACCTGGGTGACGATGTCGCTGGTGGCGAGGTTCTGGAACACCCGGTTGTTGCTGGCCAGCGTCAGCCACCAGAGCCAGGGGCGCAACAGCACCTGGTAGCGCTCGGCGCTGGCATCGCCGGGGAGTTGGCGGACCTCCGCGACCAGGCCGTCGAGCGGACGCAGCCCAGCGTCGTCGTGCAGGGTGGCGGTGAGGTGGGTGGCGATGGCGCCGTCCAGGGTTGGAGCCTCATCGGTCACGCCGTGAAGCTGGAACTGGCCGAGCCGGCCGAGGTGTTCCTCGCCGGAGAAGGATTCGGGGAAGAGCGCTCCCAATGCGGCAGCGGTCAGCGAAAGGCTGGTGGTTTCATCGGTGGAACGGGGCATCGACGCTCCTGTGCCCAGGCGGCCTGGGAAATGGCGTTCAGAGAACGATACGTACCTTCAGCTCGGTCTTCTTCAGGTGTAGCGCGTTGCCCGGCGCGACGCAGGTGATCGAATTGGCGGACGGGTTCGCGGTGACGTACTCGGGAAGGTAGATCCTCCAGTAAGGGAAGCTGTACGTCCTGATCCAGTGCGAGGGGTAGAGCACGCTGGAGGCCGCATCCGCCTTCCAGTAGTCGTCGCCGTTCTTCTTCGTCGCCGTGCCGTCCGGGGTGAAGACCCTCAGGCGGGTCTTCACATGGGCGGCTCCCGAGTCGGTGGTCACCGTGTGGGAACCGGGGAACGTGATGGTCTGGCCGGAGCTGCCGCCTTCGACGATCGGCATCTGCGTGGACATCCGTATCTCGGCGCTATCGGGGCTGAAGATGTTGTATTCGGGCGAGGCCGTCAGCGTCATGCCGGTGCCTCCCCAGCCCTTGTCACGCAAGGTCTGCGCGGTGATGTCCGCGGCCGAGCCGGCGGCCGCCGAATGAGAGTTGCCGGACGGGTCCTTGTTGACATAGGCCAGTAGGGTGCGCGCGGCGTAGCACTGTTTCAAGGCGACGGTCTTCAGCCCCAGGCGGTTGCCGTCGGGGTTCGGGGGCAGGTTGGCCGGCTGCGCTGGCGGCCAGTCCGGGAAAACGGTCTCGATGAAGGTCCTCTGGGCGACCTGCAGGTAGGAGGTCTTCTGCAGATCGGCATAGGCGCCGATCTCGGCCAGCAGCGAACCATGCCCCAGCAGCACCACCTTTCCCGGATTTCCGCAATTGTGCGTGGCCCAGACGTAGTCGGAGACGAAGGCGAAATCGGCGCCGCCGATGACCTCTTCGATTTCGAGCTTCAGCAGTGCGATGGCTTTCGGATACTTCGGGTTGTTGTAGCCCTCCAGCATCTGCGGCAGCGAGGAGTGGTTGCTCCGGTCGACGGGATATGCCCTGCCTTTGTCCGACAGCGCCATTCCCTGGATCGCCGTGGCAAATTCGTCCCACTCGTGATGGCCATGCGTTCCGACGATGATGTAGAGGATGCGGTTGTAGCGGCTCATGATCCGGACCTGCGACTAGGTTCCTGACGCGCTGTTCGATTCCTTTCCATGTCCATTCCCGGCACCCGCTTCGCAGGCTTGTCGATACCGCTTCCTCGCCTCGTCCGTGCCGGGCAGGCTTGCGTTCTTTCAAAGCATTTCAAGCCTGTCCCTGCCCGATAGCGCTCATTGCTCATAGGCCGAATGTCGAAGCAACGAGACCTTGGCTTTTGCCGGGAAGTATTGCCACTCGAACAAGTCCTCGACGTACTGCAGGACCAGTCGGGTTAGCGCTGCGCTGAAATATCGGCGCAGGGCCATCTGAATGAAGTGACGCCTGCTGGCGTTCAAGGGGCCGAGCAGGTCCAGGGCATCCCTGGAGTCTCCGAATGTGCGCTGTCCCCGTGCTCCGGAAGTTTCCAGGCTGGTGGTTATTGCCCAGCCCTCGGGAGGGTTGGAGAAGTAATTTCCAGGTGTAGGAAGCTTTACGACTTTCTTGCCGACGAGCGCCAGGATCGCTTGGTCGCTGAGTGCCTCGAGCCGGGACGAGGCACTATTGTTGAAAATGTTGGTGAAGGCTCTGAAGTTCTTATGCAGGGCAAGGGTCTGGCTCAGTTCGCTGGACAGCCTTTCGGATAATGTCCGCGCATGTATGGAAACGCTGCCTTCAAGGAACTTCAGGCACTCCGCGATGTAGGCGTCTACTACCCGGTGAAGCTGGATATCGTCCTCCAGGAGCTTTATCAGGAAGCGTATGTCGAACAGCGTGACGTAGGCCTGCCATGCAACGACCTTCAGTGGGTGACCGCTCTTCCAGCAACTTCCGACTTTCGCTATATACGTGGCGCCGCCATCGCCACGGGCTGTACCGCAGCCGATGAGGCTCAGCTTTTCCACGGGGAGATCTTTTGGAAGTTTGACCGTGTATTTCAAGAAGCCCTTGAGCAGAGGCACCAGGAGATCGGCGGGAAAGCCTGCGAAAGTTCCGCCGACACTGTGGGAGATGACATAGAGGGAAACGTTGTCGGAGACAGGACTATCGGAGGTTGCGCACATCAACCTATAAGAGATCGTTGAGTTCAGTTCGTCTGTTTTTTCGATGTGCGCGTCATACCACCTGACCTCTCTGCCTCTTGACATGTGCTTGAAATAAAGTGCGATTCCGCCCTGGTGTGTTTCTTCGTCATAAGCATTGGCGATGGTCAATATGATGTGGCACATGATGGTTTGACCTCAGGCGGGCTCTCCGGGCTGGGCTGCCGGAATGAGCTTGGTCAACGCCGGTACGAGCTTTCCATTGTTTATCGTCAGGGCCGGATGCTGGTCGGCGCACTGATTGACGACATAGATGGCCTTGTGTTTCCCACCGATGATGCCGCGGCCTCCGCGATTCTTTTTAATGAACTGGTCCAGGGCCTCGGTAGCGGTTCTTTTATTCGCATCGTTGAAAGGGTGGCCTTGGGATATCTCGATGATGAGGGTCGCCGCCTTGTCCGCCAGCGTGGGACGCAGGTCGACACCGGCAAAACCCGCGGCCGGCCCCTGAGCGGCTGCGGTCAAGCCGCCCGCATTAATCGTGGTGACACCGCCGACCGAACGGTTGATCTGGGTTATCTCTGCTTCGCTCAGGTATACGTAAGGCATCTCGGCAACCTCTCGCTGATGATCATTCCAACACCCACTCCGCCAGCTTCCCCGTTACCTGGGCCATCAACACATTCTCGATATCCCGCGCGCCCGCCGAACTGCACTTGGCGAGTACCGCCTTGACGATGGCCGGGTCGAAGTCGAACTGTTTGCCGGTCGCCGCCTTGTAGCGCTCGCGCAGTTTTTCCAGTTTGGCCAGGACGATGCCCTCCAGCGTCGCTTCATCCAGCGGGCGGTAGGGCACGATGGTCATGCGGGCGAGGAAGGCGGGGCGGAAGGCCTGGAGCAGGACTTTGCGCAGGCGTTCGTTGAAGGCGTCGCTGCCGAGCTGGTCGGCGGGGCTGTCCAGCAGCAGTTCGGCGCCGACGTTGCTGGTGGCGAGGATCACGGTGTTCCTGAAGTCCACCACCAGGCCGGTGCCGTCTTCCATCACACCCTTGTCGAACACGTTGTAGAAGGCTTCCAGCACGTCCGGATGGGCTTTCTCGATCTCGTCCAGCAGCACCACCGAATAGGGCTTGCGGCGCACCGCTTCGGTGAGCACGCCGCCGCTGCCGTAGCCGACGTAGCCGGGCGGGGCGCCCTTGAGCTGGCTGACGGTGTGGGCTTCCTGGTACTCGGAGAGGTTGATGCTGATCAGGTTGCGTTCGCCGCCGTAGAGGGCGTCGGCCAGGGCGTAGGCGGTCTCGGTCTTGCCCACGCCGGTGGGGCCGGGGAGGAGGAATACGCCGACCGGCTTGGCCGGGTCGCTGAGTCCGGCGCGATAGGCCTGGATGCGTTGGGCGATGGCGCCTAGGGCGGCCTCCTGGCCCATCACCCGCTGGCCCATGCGCTGGGCCAGGGAGCGGATGGCGTGGGCTTCGTCGGCGAGCATCTTGCCCACCGGGATGCCGGTCCAGCCGGCGATCACCGCGGCCACGGTACGCGAGTCCACCTGCTCGGGAACCAGCGGGTCGTCCTGGCGGATGGCTTCGAGGCCGGCCGCCAGGCGCGCCAGTTCGGCGGCCAGGTGGTCGATGCGACCGTCCAGTTCCTCGTCGGGCTTGGCCGCGTCGGCGCTTTCGCTGAGGGCCAGCAATTCGCGGCGGGTGTCGAGCAGTTCGCGCACCGCTTCGCGTTCCTCGTCCCAGCGGCTCTCCAGCTCGCGGATGGTCCGGCGGTTATCGCCCGACTCGCTTTCCAGGGCGCTGATACGCGCGCTGTGGTCGAGGCCGGTGGCCTGTTCCCGGCGCAGGCGCTGCAACTCCTCTTCCAGCGCCTGCTCGCGGTGGCGCAGGCTTTCCAGCGGCGGCGGCACGTCGTGCTGGCCGAGGGCGACCCGCGCGCAGGCGGTGTCGAGCACGCTGATCGCCTTGTCCGGCAACTGGCGGCCGGAGATATAGCGGTGCGACAGTTTCACTGCGTCGACGATGGCCGCGTCCATGATCTGCACGCCGTGATGCTGTTCCAGCTTGCCGGCGACGCCGCGCAGCATCTCCACGGCGGTGGTCTCGTCCGGCTCCTCGACCTGGACCAGTTGGAAGCGCCGGGTCAGCGCCGGGTCCTTCTCGAAGTATTTCTTGTATTCCAGCCAGGTGGTGGCCGCCAGGGTGCGCAGTTCGCCGCGCGCCAGGGCCGGCTTGAGCAGGTTGGCGGCGTCGCTGCCGCCTTCCGCGCCGCCGGCGCCGATCAGCGTGTGCGCCTCGTCGATGAACAGGATGATCGGCTGCGCGCTGTTGCGCACGGCGTCGATCACGCCCTTGAGGCGCTGCTCGAACTCGCCCTTCATGCTGGCTCCGGCCTGCAACAGGCCGAGGTCGAGCACCCGCAGGATCACCTCCTGCAACGACGGCGGCACTTCGCCGGCGGCGATGCGCAGGGCCAGGCCCTCGACCACCGCGGTCTTGCCGACGCCCGGCGCGCCGACCAGGATCGGGTTGTTCTGCCGCCGGCGCAGGAGGATGTCGACACACTGGCGGATTTCCCCGTCGCGCCCGACTATGGGGTCGATGCGCCCGGCGCGGGCCTCGGCGGTGAGGTCCTGGGTGTACTGGTCGAGCAGCGGGTCCGGGGCGCTTTCCGGCTTGTCGCCGCCTGCCGCCGGACGGTTCGGCGCGGGCGGCTGTTCGCGGGAGGCCTGGATCCACTCCAGCAGGTTGGCCTGCAAGGCCTCGTGGGGAATCCGCAGCAGCGACGACGCGCTGTTCAGCAACAGGGCGCGGCGCTCCTCGCGGTCGAGCAGGGCGAGCAGCAGCAGGCCGGAACGGATCTGCGCCTGGCCGAGCACACTGGCGTGCACCACGGCGTCCTCGAGCAGGCCGATGGTGTGCGCGGACAGCGCCGGAGTGCGGGTATTGCCGGCCTTGAACAGTTCCAGCGACAGGTTGATCTCGGCGACCAGGGCGTCGCGCTCCAGGCCGAAGCGCGGCAGCAGGCAGGCGAAGTCGCCGCCGTCGATGTCCAGCAGCTCCAGCAGCAGGTGCTCGATCTCTACGTAATGATGGGTGCGTTGCAGGCAGCGTTGCGCGGCGCGCTCCAGGGCGCGGCGACAGTCCGGGTTGAGGCGGCCGATGAGGGCGGCGAGTTCCATTTCAGGCTACCTCCGGCTGCCGCAGGTCGAGATCGATGCGCTGCCGCTGGCCGTCTTCGATGCGCCGCAGGCCGGTGTTCCAGCTCAGCCTGGGCGGTGCACCGCGCTCCAGGCGCAGCGGCGCGCCGCCGCTCACCAGCAGGCTCAGGCGACAATCCAGGTCGGGGCCGAAGTACAGCGCGGCGAGGCTGGCCAACTGGCCATGGGCGTCGCCGTCGGGGAAGAAGCGGGCGGCCTCGCGGGCATCCAGCGGACCGAGGCTGAGGGCGATGCCGGCGTGTTCGTCCCAGGTGCGCGTGCCGGCTATGGCGTCGCGACCCAGGCGCAGGTTGCGCCCGCCGCGTTGCAGCCGGCTGCGGCTGGCCGCGGGGATTTCCTTCCAGGCGCCCTGGTAGGCGTCCAGCCGTGCCTCCACGCCGAAGTGCTGGCGCACCAGGCCGGCGAAGCCGGCCAGGGAGCGACGCCCGCCGGCGAACAGCGCGGTGCGTGCCAGCACCGCGCTGTCCGGCAGCGCCAGGCGCTCATGCAGGGCTTTCGGCAACAGGCCGCTGAGGGCACGTAGCTGCGCCTGCACCGGGGTCGCCGCCGGCACCGCGAAACCGAGCGCCACGCGATGCTTGCGCAGCACCCGGTAGAGCAGGCTGAGCAGGCGGTGCTGGAACAGGTCGAGGAACTCGGCGGGGGCATGGTCCTTCTGCCGGGCGCGTTGTTGCAGCCATTCCTGGTAGGCATAGGGCAACGGGCCGTCGGGGCCGCCGAGGCCGAACACCGGGGTGGACAGCACCGGTTGCTGCGGGTCGTCGAGCAGGCTTTCCACCTCGCTCGAGGCGAACAGCGGCAGCAGCGGCCCGCGCAGGCGCAGGGCCTCCGCCCGCGGCGCGTTGCCGGTGCCCAGCGGCAACGCCTGGGGACGCTCGCGTTCGAGCAGCAGCAGCGCCTGCAACAGTTCGAAGCGCTGCGGCGTGCGGCGCAGCCGCTGACTCAGAGAGAGAGCGGCGAGCCGGCCTGGGGTTGCCATGTCTTCACCTCCTTGTCGGCTTCCACCAGGACCGTGCGCACGAAGCGGTTGGCGGTGGCATACAGCGAGAAGAACTGCGCCAGCACGGCGGAGAACAGCACGCCGCTGGCGCCGACGAAGTGCTGCGGATCGAGTCGCAGGCGGATTTCCAGGCCATTGCGCCAGCCGCGCCAGGCATCCTCGCCGACGTGCGCCACCACCCGCTGGCAGTCGAGTTGCCGCAGGCCTTCTATCTGCCGGCGGGCGCTGGCGTCGTCGCGCAGGTTGTGCAGGGCGAGGATTTCCCGCAGGGCTTCGAGGGCGCGCGGACCTTCCACCAGCGAGAGGTGGTTGAGGGTCAGCTGCGAGACCAGTCTCCAGCGCGATTGGCCGTCCAGGCGCGGCTGGCTCTGCGCGCTGGGCGCGTTGCGCAGGCGTGCGGCGGCGACCGGCCCGGGCCGTTCGAAGCCCAGCGCGGTGCCGGCACCCAGGCGCTCGGCCAGATAGCGATTGGTGCATAGCAGCTCGGCGGTCAGGCTGAAGGCCGGGGTCTCGCGCAACGGGTCGAAGCCGGTATCCACCAGGCTCAGCAGCAGGTCGCTGCCCAGCCGGTTCGGGGTCAGCCCGGCGATGCGCCGGGCGTGCCAGTAGAGCGTGCCGAGGTGGCTGTCGTGGCGGCAGCCATAGTAGGCCGGGACTGGCTGCACGGTGCTCCCGGCAACCGAGCGCACGGCGCGGATGCTATGGATTTCCACGCTGTTCTCGCGGTGACTGTCGGCGACCAGGCGGTACTCGCTGCGGGTGCCGTCCGGGCGCAGCGGCTCCGAGGTCCGCGGAAAGAGGTTGATCGCCGGCGCGCAGCCGAGCTGGAAGTCTTCCGCCTGCAAATGCAGGCGTGCCGTCGGTGCGCGATCGAAGACCAGGTACAGGTAGAGCGCCTGTCCGTCGGCGAGCGCGCCGGACAGCGGCAAGTCGAAGAAGTGGAACTTGTCGGGAAAGGCGAAGTACTCGGCGAGCAGGCGCAGGCCCGGATGTCCGCCGTCTTCCTCCGGCAGCAGCGCCTCGTCGGCGGCGAAGCCGACGATCGCCGGCATTCCGCAGAGCGCCGCCGGCGGCGTGCCGGGCGCCCCCGCCATGACCTGCACGGTATGAGCGGCGAGCAGGTCGTAGAGGATCGCGCAGCCCATCGGCGAAGCCGCCAGGTGGATGCGCAGGTGCTCGATCGACAGCTCGTCCCAGCGGTACTCGCCCAGGCAGCGCAGGCTCAGGCGCAACGCCGAGCGGGCGGCGCCGACTCCGGTCAGGGCTTGCGCCTCCTCGCCGCCGAGCAGGGTCGCTTCGTCGATCGCCAGCGGCCACAGGGTCGCCTCGGCGCTGCTGCGGAAATGCACGCTGTCGCCGCCGCGGGTGGTGACGAACAGCGCGGTGTCGCGCGGCAGCCGGTAGCCCTCGGCGAGGTTGCCCTGGGTCGGGTCCGGTTCGAACTGGACGATCGCGCAGGACGGCAGCGGGCGTAGCGCCAGGGGGTAGAGCTGTTCGAGGAGGGCGTCGCTGAACTCCGCGTAGTCGTCGTCGAGGCGCCGTTGCAGGCGCGCGGTGAGCAGCGAGAAGCCTTCCAGCAGACGCTCGACGTGCGGATCGGGGCATTCGCCGGGGGCCAGTTGCAGGCGCCGGGCGACCTTCGGATAGCGCTCGGCGAAGGCGCCGCCGGCGTGCCGTAGCCAGGTCAGCTCGCGCTGGTAGTAGTCGAGCAGGTCGGCATCAATCGAATCGCTCATGGCGCACCTCGAGGCCATCGCTGCCCTGTTCGATGACGAATAGCGCAGGCGTCAGGCGCGACCCGCTGCGCAGGCTGCCGCCGAGCTGGATACGCAGGCGCTGCGGATTGCCCGGGTCAGGTTCGACCTCGACCTCGGCCAGTTGCAGGCGCGGCTCGAAATGCCCGACCGCCGCCCGCACCTCGCGCGCCAACTGGCGCCGGTCCTCGGCGCGCAGGCGTTGCACGGCGGTCCAGTCGGCGAGCCCGTAGGCGAGGATGCCGCTGCGCGCATTCGCCGGACGCCGTGTATTGAGCAGGCGCAGCAGCTCGCCGCGGACCGACTCGGCCAGCGCCCGGTCGTCGAACGCGGGATGTTCGTCGGCCTCGGCGCTGAGGCGCTCGAACAGCGGCGGCAGGACTCCGGACATGTCGGCGCCCGGTCACTTGACCAACTGGTTGGCGGCCAGGTCCCAGGTCGAGGCAGCCGTGCCCTCCTTGGTGCCGTCGTCCTTCTGCGCGGTCAGCTCCCACTTGATCTTGGTGAAGTTCAGCGACAGGGTTTCCACCGGCTTGCCGCCGGCGCCGCCGCTGACGCTGACGTTGGAGAGCACCACGTTGTTCAGGGTGTAGACGATGAAGGGCATGATCTGCCCGTTGCCCTCGGCGGCGTTGCGGCCGATGGTGATGGTCGCCTCGGCGATCGGCTTGCCGGCGCAGCAATACTCGTTGAGGGTCGGGGTCGAGGTGTCGATGAACTTGGTGAGGGTGAATTCGCCGACGTGGGGTTTGCCGGAGGTGCGCTCCGAGTTGCTGACGTCGTTGGTGACCTGCATCGCCACGTTGTGGCTGTAGGACATGATTTCGATCTTGTTTTCGTAGCCGACGAGCAGGCTGTCGCCTTTGATGTCGCTGCCGAAATCGAGAATGATCGCATCCATCGCATCTGACTCCTGGAGAGGGGCTGTCTGGAACGGGAAGGGCGCCCCGCCGGCGCTGCCGGCGGGGGCGGGCTCACGCCGCTACCGGCGGCGGCAGGTTGGCGACCAGGCGGATCGACGCGCTGAGTTCCTCGAGCTGGAAGTGCGGCCGCAGGAACACCGTGGCGCGGTAGGCCCCCGGTTTGCCGGCCACTTCGCTGACATCCACCCGCGCCTCACGCAGCGGGTACTGCGCCTTGATTTCCTGCGGTGCGTTGTCGTTGATCAGCACGTAGTCGGCGATCCAGTTGTTCAGGTAGGTCTGCACGTTGTCGCGGGTCATGAAGCTGCCGACCTTGTCGCGCATGATCACCTTCAGGTAGTGGGCGAAGCGCGATGCCGCCAGCACGTACGGCAGCATCGCCGACAGGCGCGCGTTGGCGTTGGCCTCGTTGGTGTTGTAGAGCCTGGCCTTGTTGGTGGTCTGGCCGCCGAAGAACACCGCCACGTCGCTGTTCTTCTTGTGGCACAGGGAAATGAAGCCGAGATCGTTGAGCTCCTTCTCGCGGCGGTCGGTGATCGCCACTTCGGTCGGGCATTTCAGCGACAGGTCGCCGGAGCTGGTGCGGAACGTGTGCGCCGGCAGGCCCTCGACCGCGCCGCCGCCTTCCGCACCGCGGATCGCCGCGCACCAGCCGTACTTGGCGAAGGCCTCGGTGATGCGCTGCGCCAGGACCCACGCGGCGTTGCCCCAGAGGTACTTGGAGTGGTCGGTGCCGTTGACGTCCTCGACATAGTTCATGCCTTCCACCGGGCGCGTCTCCGGGCCGTAGGGCAGGCGCAGGAGGAAGTTCGGCAGCACCAGCGACACGTAGCGCGAATCCTCGCTCTCGCGGAAGGCGCGCCACTTGATCAGCTCCAGGCTCTCGAAGATCTTGGTCAGGTCGCGCGGCACGGCCAGTTCGGTGAAGCTGTTCATGTCGAACAGGCGTGGGCTGGCGGCGGCGATGAACGGCGCGTGGGCAGCCGCGGCGACGTTCGACAGCTTCTCCAGCAGGCCGATGTCCTGCGGATGGCGACCGAAGGTGAAGTCGCCGATCAGCAGGCTGAAGGGGTGTCCGCCGAAGGTGCCGTATTCCTCTTCGTAGATCTTCTTGAACAGTGCGCTCTGGTCGAACTCGACCGCCTTCTCCAGGTCGTTCTGCAGTTCGTTCTTGCCGACGTTCAGCAGGCGCAGCTTGAGCCGCGCGCTGGTCTCGGTGTTGCTCACCAGTTGGTGCAGGCCGCGCCAGGAGGCTTCCAGCTTCTGCAACTCGGGGTGGTGGATGATCTGGTTGAGCTGGTCGCTGATCAGCGCATCGATCTGGCTGATGCGGTCGTTGATCATCGCCACGGTGTCCTTGTCGACGGCCATGCCCTCGTCGAGGACCTGGGTGGCGAATTCCGCGAGCATGTCGCGGGCATAGTCCTGCTGGCTGTCGTCGTGGGCCATGCGGCCCTTGGCGATGATCTCGTCGAGCAGGGAAAGGGTCTGGGTCGAACTCTCGCCGGATTGTTCGGCGGCGGATGACTTGGGCATGGCGGCTTCTCCGGGAAGAGGGTCAGGCCGGCTGGTCGGCCGGGGGTTCGCTGTCGCCGGCCGGGGCCGCTTCGGCTTCCGGGCGGGCCGCTTTGATTTCCTGCAGGCCTTCGGTGTTGGCCACCACGTCCTGCAGCAACTGGTCGAGGTCGTCGTTGCCGTCGAGCTTGGTCAGCAGGTCGCGCAGGCGCTGGCGCGCTTCGAACAGGCGACGCAACGGGACCACCTGCTTCACCAGGTTGACCGGGTCGAAGTCCTCGATGTGGTTGAAGCGCAGCTCGACGTTCAGCTTGCTGTCGTCGCCGCTGATGGTGTTGTCGACCTGCAGGGTGGCGCGGGGAGAGATGGAGGAGAGGATCTCGTTGAAGTTGTCGCGGTCGATGTCGACGAAACGCCGTTCGACCAGCTTCGCCGGCGGGGTATCCGGCTTGCCGGAGAGGTCGGCGAGGATGCCGACCACCAGGGGCAGCTCCTTCTTCTCGATGGCGTTGCCGATCTCGACGTCGTAGGTGATCTGCACGCGCGGCGGGCGCACCCGGTCCAGCTTGTGCTGCGTACTCTCGGCCATGGCGGCTGACTCCGATGCAATGGTGGGGGCGCAATGCATCGGGGGGGATGCCCTGATCATCGCAGTCCCTTGCTGGATCACAGGCATGACAGGGAAAACGGCGCAGAACCTGTCCTTGGCGATCCCTCTGGTCCGTCACTGGCGACGAACTACAAAAGACGCTAGAACAGGTCTATGGATTTGCAAAATAAAATTTTCGTTGGACTCCCATGAAGCACGGATGTTTCACCATATGTCGGAAATCCTCCCTGGCGCTGGCGATCCTGGCGCTGGCCGGCTGCTCGTATTTCTTCGCGCCGCGGGTCGAGTTGCAGCGGCTGACCCTGGATGTCGCCGCGCGCGCCAACGACGACTCGCCGATCGCCGTGGATTTCGTCGCGGTGAAGGATGCGGAACTGTTCAAGGAACTGGCCGGACTGCCGGCCAGCCAGTGGTTCGCCAATCGCGAGCAGTACCGCCGCGACTACCGGCAGCAGTTCGCTGTGTGGAGCCTGGAACTGGTGCCGGGGCAGTTCATCGAGTCGGAGTCCTTCCCCTTGCGCGGCGACCGCGCAACTGGACTTTTGGTCTTCGCCGGCTATAACACACCCGGCGCGCACCGCTTGCGCCTCGACCAGCAGCAGCGCGTCTGGCTGCGTCTGGATACCCGGGAAATGCGACTGGTCAACGATCCCGCCACGCGCTAGCGAAGGGGCAGGCGAGCGACCGTCGTGCACGACAACGTAGGACGTCGAAGGGGAGTCGTATGAGTGTTCTGCCTGACGCGGTGTGCTGGCACGAAGGGATGCAACTGCTTCCCCAGCATTTCCAGTTGCAGGGATTGCGTGCCGAGGCGCTGGCGGCGCGCATCGGACAGGCCTGCAACCCTTGGTTCTGGGGAGTGACCGCCCTGGAACTGGACCCCTCGGCGCTGTGCGCCGGCCAGGTGCGGGTCCTGCACCTCGAAGCGATCCTGCCCGACGGCCTGCCGGTGAGCGTGCAGGCTGGTGTCGACGCGCCGCTGGAGTTCGACCTGGAGACGGCGCTGGCGGCCGCCGAAGGGCCGCTGCTGAACGTCCACCTGGCGGTCAGTCCGCTGTGGCGGGCGGGTCAGTTGCTGCCGCTGAAGGGCCGTCTGCAATCGCGGGTCGGCGCGCCGCTGCCGGACCTGGCCAGTGGCGAGCACCCCGAGCCGATCACCGTCTGGCGAGCGTCGCTGCGGCTGGTCGGCGACGACGGCAAGGCCGACTCCGTGTGCCTGCCGTTGCTGCGCGTGGCGAAGGAGGGCGGCGCCTACGTCAGCCTGCCCTACGTCCCGCCGACGCCATTGATCCTGCCGGAGTCGCCCCTGGGCAGACGCGTGCAGTCGCTCTGCGCGCGGGCCCGGGAGAAGGCGCTGTTCCTCGGCGGGCGCCTGCGCCTGGCGCAGCAGGCGGGCAACCAGGACGACGCGGTGGAAATCCGTCGCCAGCTTGCCGCGCTCTGGACCCGCCTGCCGGAGGTCGAAGGCCTGCTGGCAAGCCGTGCGGCCTCGCCGCTGGCCCTGCACGGCTGCCTGCTGGGCCTGGCCGGTGCCTGGGCGGCGCTCGATCCGCTGGCCGGCGTGCCGGCCTTCGAAGCGCTCGACTTACTCGACCTGCGGCGTGGCTACGAGCCGCTGCTGGACTGGTTGGAGCGGGCCATCGAGTCGATCCGCGCGGGCTACCGCTGCCTGCCGTTCGAGCAGGAGGAACAGGTATTTTCCGTGCGCCTGCCCGATCCGGCGCCGCGCCAGCGCCTGGTGGTCGGCCTGCGGATGCCCGCCGGCGCCGGCGAACAAGCGGCGGCTGACTGGCTGGAGCGCGCCATCGTCGCTTCCGACCCGCACCTGCCGTTGCTCGCCCGGCAACGCATGAGCGGGCTGGCGCGGCAGCCGATGAATCGCCAGGAACAGGTGGCCTACAGCGTCGGCGACGACACCCGTTTGTTCGTCGTGCAGGGCGCCGGCGACTGGTTCGATGCCGGCCAGCCGCTGCGCATCGTCGCGCCGGTCAGCGGGGTTGCCAGCAATCCCTGGCAGATCGTGCTGTTCGTCGCCGACGGCAGCGACAACACCTAGACAGGAAGGAGCCGCCAATGCCCGAAGGGAGTGCAGGGCCTTTTCCCCAGGCGTACCTGGAACAGCCGCTCAGCTCGGCGTTCCGCCAGGCCTGGCAGGAATGGCTGGAGGCCTGGGGCGCCCTCGACCGGGACGCCCAGGATGTGCCGCGGATGGTCGAGCGCGCCCTCGAACTGTCCACCCGCATCACCCGGCGTCTGTGGCGCAGCGCCTTCGCCAGCGTCGGCGACGCGGCGGGCATGCAGGTCAAGGCGATGGTCTATGCCTTCGTCGCCCTGGTCGACGAGACCCTGGTCTTCAGCGCCTGGCCGGGGCAGGGCGCCTGGCAGGACAAACCGCTGGAGTCGCATCTCTACGGCAGTCGCCAGGCGGGCGAATACCTGCCGCTGGCGATCAAGCGCCTGCTCGACGAACGCGCCCCGGCCAGTCGCGACCTGGCCAACGTCTACCTGCAATGCCTGATCCTCGGCTTCCGCGGTCGCCTGCGCGGGCCGCGCGGCGAGGCGCTGCACGAGAAGTGGCGGCAGGCGCTGTTCGCCTTCGCCTGGCAGCGCGAGGCGGACGCCGCCGACCTCGGCCGCCGCCTTGAGCAGCCCGCCGCTGCGCCGCCCCGGCGCCTGCCGGTGCGCGCGGCGCTGCCGGACGGCTTCCGCCTGGGCCTGGCGGTGCTCGGGCTGGTGCTGCTGATGAGCGGTATCGGACACCTGTTCTGGCGCGACATCCAGCACGAAATGGCGGCGGTGACCCACCTGGCCGATCCGGAGCAGGCGCCATGAGCGGCGCGACGCTGTTCATGCTGGTTCTCCTCCTGGTGCTGCTGGCGCTGCTGCTGGGGGCGCTGGGCTGGTGGTGGCGAACCCGCGGTGGTACGGAGATCCGCAGCTTCTACGCGGCGGTCCGGCAGATGGAGCGTGAGCAGGGCTGGCAGGGCCGCTACGAAGCGCCGTGGCTGCTGATGCTCGGCAACGAGACCGAGGGCGAGCAGTTGTGCTCCACCTGGCGCCTGCTGCCGGTGGCGCGCCCGGCCTGGTTCGGCCGCTGGTGGTCGGACGGCGAGGGGGCGATCCTGCTGGTGCCCGAGTCGGTGTTCCTGCCCGACGAGGGCCTGCGCCGGCAAAGCGGCGCCTGGCTGCGCCTGTTGCGTCTGTTCCTGCGCCTGCGTGGCAGGCGCGCGCTGGACGGAGTGGTCTGGAACATTCCGCTGGCGCGGCTGCAGGACGGCGAGCAGGCGGCCAACCTCGGCCTCGCCGCGCGCCGTCGCTACGTGGAACTGACCCAGCGCCTTGGCCTGAGCCTGCCGGTCTACGTGGTGGTCACTGGCATGGAAGACCTGCCTGGCTTCCAGGAACTTCTCGCGGCGCTGCCCGAGGAGGCGCGCGAGCGCGCCCTCGGCTGGTCCTCGCCGTACGCCGCCGAAGCGGCCTGGCAGTCGCGCTGGTGCGAGCAGGCGCTGGAGGAAATCACCGCCACCCTGACCGAGTCGATCGTCGAACTCGGTACCTTGCGCGGCCAGGTGGACAATGAGCTGTATTGCCTGCCGCCACGCCTGGAAAGCCTCCGCGGTTCGTTGCAGGCGCTGCTCGAACCGGTCTTCCAGGGCAACGCCAGGGGCGAGGCGCCGCGCTTTCGCGGTCTCTACCTGAGCGGCAGCGAGGCGGCGGGCGCGGCAGCCGACGAAGTCCTGCCGGCGGTCGACGCGCCGCGTCGGCGCAGCAGCTTCGCCAGCCAACTGTGGGCACGGCGGATCCTTGCCGAGGAAGGCCTGGCCCAGGCGGTGCCGCGCATCCTCCAGCTGCGCCAGCGCTGGCAGCGCGGGATCGGCCTCGCCGCGCTGTGCCTGTGCCTGCTCTGGGGCGGCCTGATGACCTGGGTCTGGCGCGACGCGCTGCGCGACGCCGGTGAACTGTCGCAACTGCTGCATGGCGCCAGCGAGCGCTACCAGCCGCTCGACGACGATACTCGGCGCGCCGCCCAGGTCCGGCAGAACGTCCAGGCCTGGTGGCAACTGGTGTCACAGGCGCCGCGCTGGCGCTTCACTTCGCTGGCGTTTCCCAGTTCCTGGTTTTCCTCCCTGGATGCACGTATCGACAACGCGTATCGCCGCGTTTCCGAGCGCCTGCTGGTGCGACCGCTGCGCAGCCTGCTGGAAGGCGAGGCGAGCGACCTGCGGGCGATCCGCAGCGATGGCCAACCCGGCCTGAAGGAGGGCGACGATCCCAGCCAGTGGAAGGATTACCTGGCGGCGAAGGACCTGGTCGCCCGCGCCACTACGCTGGAGCGCCACAATCGCTTGTTCGCCCAGGCCATCGACAACCGCAGGACGCCGCTCGACGACCTTCTGCAACTGAGTAACGATGCCCTGGGCAGCAGCTACAACGCCGGCAGCCTGGCGCGCCTGGCCTATTACAACCGCACGCTGTTCGCCGAGCGTCCGGCCGATCTCGCCGCCCTCGACCTGGGCCGGGTCGCCGCCACGGCGGCGGATAACTTCCATGACCTGATGGCACGCTGGCTGAACGCCTACTTCCTCACCGACAGCCTGGAACGCACCGGCAATGCCC
This sequence comes from Pseudomonas sp. HMSC066A08, assembly GCF_001813025.1. NCBI lineage: Bacteria > Pseudomonadati > Pseudomonadota > Gammaproteobacteria > Pseudomonadales > Pseudomonadaceae > Pseudomonas > Pseudomonas sp. HMSC066A08. The sequence goes on along the minus strand of NZ_KV811390.1, from coordinate 31,874 downwards.
TGACCCAGGAACTCGCGCAGCTCGGCCAGGAACGAGACGCCACGGCGGCCCAGTTGCTGGGGATCGGCGAATTGATCAACCACCTGCAGCAACAGGTCAACCGCATCAACCTGATCTGGGGCAATGGCGTCGGCCAGGATCTCGTCCCTGGCTACCAGAACCTGCTCAAGAGCGCCCAGCAAAGCAGCCTGCTGGGAGATCGCGTGGAGGAACTGCAGAACCTCACCGTGCAGTTGCAGCAGCAGTTTCGCAGCGAATGGATCGCGCCTCCGGAGGCTGCCGGCGACGGCCTGCTGGTGAAACAGGGGGCGACGCTCAAGCTGGCCGAAGACCTGCTCGGTCTGAAACGCGCCATCGATGACCTGAAGACCAAGGACTTCGTCTCCGTGGCCCTGGCGGACAAGACACTGGCGGACCACTCCTTGCTGAGCGTCGACGATATCGGCGTGACTCAGGCGTTGAGCTTCTTCAACGACTTCACCGGCTACTACGAGAGCACCCTGCCGTCGCTCAACCCGCGCTATCGCTATTCGGTCCTGCACGCCGCCGCCAGCGCGGCGACCGAGGCCATGTGGCAGAGCCTCGGGCCGCGCAGTCGCAGCCTGGCCAGTCGCAATGCCTCGCGTTTCGACGTGCAGGTCAAGCAGGTCCAGGTGTTGCAGGCGGCGCTGCTGGAGTTGCAGGACCTGCAGGCCGGCGCGCGCCTGCTGCTCAGCCTCAACGCGCTGGCCGTGGCCGATATCGGCCAGGCCCTGCGCGACATCGACGAGCAGGCGGTGCTGCGCGAGCCGGTCGATTTCAGCCGCTGGTCGGGCGCGCCGAATTTCGGCCTGCAGATGTTCCGCGCCCAGGACAGTGCCGAGCTGAAGCAAAGCCTGAACAGCCAGTTCAATGCCATGGCGGCGGTCGCCGAGCGCCACGCCCCGGCGCTGGAGTGGTTGCAGGCGCAGCAATCCAGCCTGGCCACCGCCGACTACAACGCGTTCGTGCGCTTCAGCGCGCTCAACGCCGAACTGCAGAAATTCAAGGCCGACAACCCGGCGAGCACCGCGGCGCAGCTGGCGAAGCTGGTGGGTAACGATTTCAACCAGATGGACATCGGCAGTTGCGCCGACATTCTCAACGGCGTGCTCCTGCCGTCCAGCCGCAGCGACCTGGCGACGCGCCTGGTGGACCTGCGCCAGGGCGCGCTCGGGCGCTGCCAGTCGTTGCAACAGCAGCAGGCGGCGCAGGCCTGGAAGGACCTCGCCGACTACTTCAACCAGTACCTCGCCGGACGCTTCCCGTTCGCCTACAGCCTGGAAGCGGCCGATGCCGAGCCGGGGCGGGTGCGGCACCTGCTGAAACTGATGGAGACGCGCTTGCCGCAGGTGCGCGAAGGGCTGGCCCAGGTTCGCTCGCCGGACCTGCCGGCCGCCGAGGACTTCGTCCGCCGCCTGGAGCAGGCGCAGCGCTGGCTCGGCCCGCTGTTCGAGCGCGACAAGTCGGGCCTGCTCGGCGTCGCCCTGGACATCGACTGGCGCAGCGACCGCAGCCTGGAACGCGGCGCCGACCAGGTGATCGCCTGGAGCCTGTACTCGGGCGACCAGGAAAGCCGTTTCCCCGGCGCGCAGGACAAGGGCCTGACCTGGAATGTCGGCGATCCGCTGAAAATCATGCTGCGCTGGGCGAAGAACGGCTCGCAGCGTCCGGCAGACGACCCGCGCCAGGCCAGCCTGGCGGTGGCCGACCTCGAGGCCGGCTGGAGCTACCAGGGCTCCTGGGCGCTGCTGCGCATGATGCGCGCGCACTTCTCCCGGCAGCGCCCGCCGAACGTCGACTACACGGAGTTTCCGCTGGTCCTGCAACTGCCGGTGTATGCGCCCTACAGCCCGGAAAACGAGGCGCGGATGTTCCTCCGCCTGTCGTTGATGAGCCTGGGCGGCAAGACCCCGCTGTCCATCCAGCCGCTGCCGGTGCGCGCGCCGCAATCGCCGTTCGCGACGCTGTTGCCGGCCACCGTCGCCAGCACCGGAGGTACCCCATGACCCTGCCTCTTTCCGGCAACGCCCTGTCCCTGGAAGTGCTGCTCGAACCGATCGACCCCGGACAGCCGTGCGGCCCCAGCCTGCGCTACGACCCGGACTACGACCGCCTGCGCGAGTTGCGCCGGGAGGACGACAGCAGCCTGCCGACCGGCGTCTGGCAGGCGGAGGCCAAGCGCGCCGACTGGGCCGCGGTGGAGCAGTTGGCCAGCGAACTGTTGCAGCGGCGCAGCAAGGACCTGATGCTCGCCGCCTGGCTCGGCGAGGCCTGGCTGCAACGCGGCGGGCTGGGCGGATTGCAGCGCGCGCTGGTGCTGCTGGCGGAACTCTGCGAGCGCTACCCCGAGGAGGTGCATCCGCAAGCCCAGGACGGCGACCAGTCGTGGCGGGTGCCGCCCATCGACTGGCTGTTGCGCCGCTATGCCGAGCTGCTGCACACGCGCCTGCCGCTGATGGGGCAGGGCGCGTTCGCCGAGATCACCCTCTATGCCTGGCAGAGGTTGCAGCGCCAGCAGGTCGCCAGCGGCGACAGCAAGAGCGCCAAGGCGGCGCTGGAAGCGGCGCAACTTCAGCAGAAGAAGCTCGACGAAGCGTTGCGCGCGGAGCCCCTGGTGCAATGGCAGCGCAAGCAGGCCAGCCTGCTCGCCTGCCAGCAGCAACTGCAGCGCCTGGAACAGTGGTGCGAGCGCTGCCTGGGCGAACTCGCCCCCAGTTGCCAGCCATTGCGCGAGGTCATCGCGCAATGGCTGGCCTTGCTCAAGGAGTTCATCGCCATGCACCCGCAAGCGCCGCTGTCCGAAGAACAGCCCCCGGTCGCGGAGGCGGATGCCGCCGAAGGCGACGCGGACGGCGAGGAAAGCCTCCCGGCGAGCGCGCCGAGCGGGCCGGCTGGCGCGCCGACCAGTCGCGAGGACGCCTACCGGCAACTGCTGCTGATCGCCGACTACCTGGCGCGCACCGAGCCGCACAGCCCGGTTCCCTACCTGATCAAGCGCGCGGTGGAGTGGGGCAACAAGCCGCTGAGCGAGCTGCTGGCGGAGCTGATCAATGCGGACTCGGAGGCGCGCCGGGTCTGGTCGCTGCTTGGCGTACTGCCCTGAGGAACGGGGTTATATTTTTTATTCGAATATATAAATACGAATTCAGAATTTTTTAATCTATGGGTTCCTGGGGCAAGATGGGCGCACATTCCCCGGCTCGGAACCCAGCATGTCCGTCATCACCCATCCCCACGCCCGCGAGCTGACCAAATCGGTGCGCGCCACCGTGCTGGTGTTCAACGATCCCCGATCCCGCGAGTTGCTGGAGCGCATCGAACGTCTGGCGCCCAGCGAGGCCAACGCGCTGGTGATCGGCGAGACCGGCACCGGCAAGGAGCTGGTGGCGCGCCATATCCACGCCCTCAGTGGACGCAACGGCGGCCCGTTCGTCGCGGTCAACTGCGGAGCCTTCGCCGAGAGCCTGGTGGAGAGCGAGCTGTTCGGCCACGAGAAGGGCGCCTTTACCGGTGCGTTGCAAAGCAAGGCCGGCTGGTTCGAGGCGGCCAACGGCGGCACCCTGTTCCTCGACGAGATCGGCGACCTGCCGCCGAGCATCCAGGTCAAGCTGCTGCGCGTGCTGCAGGAGCGCGAGGTGGTGCGGCTCGGTTCGCGCCGGCCGATCCCCATCGACGTGCGGCTGGTGGCGGCGACCAACGTCGACCTGGCCGACGCGGTGGTCGCCGGACACTTCCGCGAGGACCTGTTCTACCGCCTGCACGTGGCGACCATCCAGCTGCCGCCGTTGCGCGAGCGCCGCGGCGATATCCTGCCGCTGGCCGAGTACTTCATCGTCGAGCACTGCCGGCGCCTCGGCTACACCAGCGCGAGCCTGAGCCCGGAAGCCGAGCGCAAGCTGCTCGGGCATTCCTGGGCGGGCAATATCCGCGAGCTGGAGAACGCCATCCACCACGCGCTGCTGGTCTGCCGCAACCGCCTGATCCAGCCGGCCGACCTGCACCTCATCGACATGCGTGCGCGCCAGGAGCCGAACGGCTTGCGCCGCGCTCCCGAAAGCGCCGCCGCCTCGGCGTTGGAGGCGGCGCTGCAGGCGCTGTTCGAGGAAAACCGCGAGGATCTCTACGAGCACATCGAGGAAACCGTGTTCCGTGCCGCCTATCGCTTCTGCCACGGCAACCAGTTGCAGACCGGACGTCTGCTGGGGATCAGCCGCAACATCGTGCGCGCCCGCCTGGAGAAGATCGGCGAGCTGGAAACCTCGCCACGGCACAACGTGGTCTCGCTGGTGGGCAAGTGAGCGGGGCGCTTTACAGTCTTTCACAATTCCCCCACAAAACCGGCAAGAACCCGGACGGCGGCTGTTCTACAACGGAGCGGTGAATCTCGTTGGCCGGACCAGGGACGTCGCCATGCTTCGCTCCGCTCGCCTGTGTCGCTCGCTCTCGGTAGCCGCTTTCCCGGCCGCGCCGAGTCCGCCCGGTCCTGCAGTCACAGCAACCTTGGTTTCCCGACCCGGCGAAGAGGATCGCTGCATGCCGTACTGTTCGCCGGAACAACTCGCCGACCTGGGCCCGCTGCTGGATTGCGTGCGCCGCTGGCCGCGCATCCGCGAGCCGCGGCCGGGGGTGTTCTACCTGGGCGACCAGCCGTTCTGCCAGTTCCATTCGCGCAATGGCCAGCGCTGGGCCGACGTCAAGCGCCGCAAGGGGCGCCTGCCGCCGTTCGTCCTGCCGCCGGGCGACCAGCATTCGGTGCGGGCATTTCAGATATTCCTGCTCCAGGCCTACAAGCTGAACTGAACTGTTGCCCGGGCAACAGTTGGACAGCAGCGCTGTTGCGTGGCTGACAGGCCGAGGCCGGAGGCCCGCCGCAACTGCCCGGAAAGCGCACATTTCCCTGTTGGTACGGCCCTTGCTCCAGGGCACTGCACCTAGCGCAACAGTCCACAGGGAAATCCCATGACCAGCCCCTTCAAAGTCGTCGCCGTCTCCGGCGGCACCTATCGCCCGTCCCGCACCCTGGTACTCACCCAGGCCCTGATCGCCGAACTTGGCCAGTCGCTGCCGATCGACAGCCGGGTCATCGAGCTGACCGACATCGCCGCGCCGCTGGGCGCTACCCTGGCGCGCAACCAGGCGCCGGCGGAACTGCAGGCGGTGCTCGACGAGATCGAAAGCGCCGACCTGCTGCTGGTCGCCTCGCCGGTCTACCGTGGCTCCTATCCGGGCCTGCTCAAGCACCTGTTCGACCTGATCGACCTCAACGCCTTGATCGACACCCCGGTGCTGCTCGCCGCCACTGGCGGCACCGAGCGCCACGCGCTGGTCCTCGACCACCAGTTGCGCCCGCTGTTCAGCTTCTTCCAGGCGATCACCCTGCCCATCGGGGTCTACGCCAGCGAGGCCGACTTCGACAACTACCGGATCGTCAGCGAGCCGCTGAAGGCGCGCATCCGCCTCGCCGCCGAGCGCGCCGCGCCACTGTTCGGCGGACGCTCCGAACTGCTGAAGATCGCCTGAGGTGCGCCGATGAACGTGTTCTGGTTCCTCCCGACCCACGGCGATGGCCACTTCCTCGGCACCAGCCAGGGCGCGCGGCCGGTCTCGCTGCCTTACCTGAAGCAGGTGGCTCAGGCGGCCGACAGCCTTGGCTATCATGGCGTGCTGATCCCCACCGGACGCTCCTGCGAGGACTCCTGGGTAGTGGCCTCGGCGCTGGCACCGCTGACCGAGCGCCTGCGCTTCCTGGTGGCGATCCGTCCGGGAATCGTTTCGCCGACCGTCTCGGCGCGGATGGCGGCGACCCTCGACCGCCTGTCCGGCGGGCGCCTGCTGATCAATGTGGTCACCGGCGGCGATCCGGACGAGAACCGCGGCGACGGCATCCATCTCGGCCACGCCGAGCGCTACGAGGTCACCGACGAGTTCCTTCGGGTCTGGCGGCGCGTCCTGCAAGGCGAGGCGGTGGACTTCCACGGCAAGCACATCCACGTGGAGAACGCCAAGGCGCTCTATCCGCCGGTGCAGCGGCCGTATCCGCCGCTGTACTTCGGCGGCTCCTCGGAGGCCGCCCATGAATTGGCCGGCGAACAGGTGGACGTCTACCTGACCTGGGGCGAGCCGTTGTCGGCGGTGGCGGCGAAGATCGCCGACGTGCGCCAGCGGGCGGCTCGCCATGGGCGTACGGTGAAGTTCGGCATCCGCCTGCATGTGATCGTCCGCGAAACCGCCGAAGAAGCCTGGCGCGCCGCGGACAGGCTGATCGAACACATCTCCGACGAGACCATCGCCGCCGCGCAGCAGTCCTTCGCCCGCTTCGACTCCGAAGGCCAGCGGCGCATGGCCGCGCTGCACGGCGGCCGCCGCGATCGCCTGGAGATCCAGCCGAACCTCTGGGCCGGGGTCGGCCTGGTGCGCGGCGGCGCCGGCACCGCGCTGGTCGGCGATCCGCGGCAGGTGGCGGAGCGGATCGGGGAATACGCCGAACTCGGCATCGACAGCTTCATCTTCTCCGGCTATCCGCACCTGGAAGAGGCCTACCGCTTCGCCGAACTGGTCTTCCCGCTGCTGCCCGAACCCTACGCCAGCCTGGCCGGCCGTGGGCTGACCAACCTGACCGGGCCGTTCGGCGAGATGATCGCCAACGATGTGCTGCCGGCTCGCGCCGGCGCTTGAGCGGCCGTGCCCCCGAGGAGAACCCCCCTGTGAATGCGAAGACCCGCCCCGAGGCGCAAACGCCGTTGCAGATCGCCCGGCGCCTGGCTGCCGATTTCGCCGAGAACGCCGCCGAGCGCGACGTTGCCGGTGGCACCCCGAAGGCCGAGCGCGACGCGTTGCGCCGCAGCGGCCTGTTGTCGCTGATCATCCCGCGCGAATACGGCGGCCTGGGGGCGAGCTGGAGCGAAACCCTGCAAACCGTGCGCGAACTGGCCCGGGTCGACAGCTCGGTCGCCCACGTCTACGGCTTCCAGCACCTGATGCTGGCCACCGTGCGCCTGTTCTCGCGGCCCGAGCAATGGCAGCCGTGGTTCGAGTTGACCGCGCGCAACCGCTGGTTCTGGGGCAACGCGCTGAACCCGCTGGACAACCGTACCGTGGCCCGGCGCTTCGACGGCTGGCGCGAGTTCTCCGGGAAGAAGAGCTTCTGCTCCGGCGCCCGCGATTCGGAGATGCTCATCGCCTCGGCGCTGGACGGCGAGGGCGGGGCGCTGCTGATCGCCGCCATCCCCACCGCGCGCAGCGGTATCAGCCTGGGCCAGGATTGGGACAACATGGGCCAGCGGCAGACCGACAGCGGCAGCGCGATCTTCGAGCGGGTGCGGGTGGAGGAGAGCGAGTTGCTGCTCGATCCCGGGCCGCTGAGCACACCGTTCGCCTGCCTGCGGCCGCTGATCGCCCAGTTGATCTTCACCGAGGTGTTCCTCGGCATCGCCGAAGGCGCCTTCGAGGAGGCTCGCCAGTACACCCTGCGCGAGGCGCGACCGTGGTTCCGCTCCGAGGTCGCCGAGGCCAATGCCGACCCCTATGTGCTGGCGCGCTACGGCGAATTCTGGGTTGGCCTGGAAAGCACCCGGGCGCTGGTCGAGCGCGCCGCGCAGCGCCTCGACGCCGCCTGGTCCAGGGGCCCGGCGCTGGACGCCAGCGAGCGCGGCCAGTTGGCCCTGGCCATCGCCGCCGCCAAGGTCGCCGCGACGCGCAACGGCCTCGACCTGTGCAACCGCATGTTCGAAGTCACCGGCGCCCGCTCCACTCACGCCGCCCTGCGCCTGGACCGCTACTGGCGCAACCTGCGCACCCAGACCCTGCACGACCCGCTGGACTACAAGATCCGCGAGCTGGGCGACTGGGCGCTGAACCAGTCACCGCCGCAACCGACCTTCTACTCATGAACGCTTCTACCCGTACTGCCGACCGGCTGCTGACGCTGCCACGTTCGCCGAACCTGGCGACCTCGATCCGCGCCACCGCCCAGGTCTTCGAGGACCCGAAGTCCCAGGCCCTGCTCGAACACCTGCGCCAGGTGGCGCCGAGCGAGGCCAGCGTGCTGGTGATCGGCGAGACCGGCACCGGCAAGGAACTGGTGGCGCGGCATATCCACAACCTCAGCGCGCGGCGCAACGGCCCGTTCGTGGCGGTCAACTGCGGGGCCTTCTCCGAGTCGCTGGTGGAAGCCGAGCTGTTCGGCCACGAGAAGGGCGCCTTCACCGGCGCCCTGGCGGCCAAGGCCGGCTGGTTCGAGGAAGCCAACGGCGGCACCCTGTTCCTCGACGAGATCGGTGACCTGCCGATGCCGATCCAGGTCAAGTTGCTGCGCGTGTTGCAGGAGCGCGAGGTGGTGCGCCTGGGGTCGCGCAAGAGCATCCCCATCGACGTGCGCGTGCTGGCGGCGACCAACGTGCAACTGGAACGGGCGATCAATGCCGGGCACTTCCGCGAGGACCTGTACTACCGGCTCAATGTCGTTAGCCTCGAGCTGTCGCCGTTGCGCGAGCGACCCGGCGACATCCTGCCGCTGACCCGCCACTTCATCGCCGAATACAGCCGTCGCCTGGGCTACGGCCAGAGCCAGTTGAGCCCGGAGGCGGCGCAGAAGTTGCGTGCCTATTCCTGGCCGGGGAACATCCGCGAGCTGGAGAACGTCATCCACCATACCTTGCTGATCTGCCGCGACGGGCTGATCCGCGCCGATGACCTGCACCTGTCCAACCTGCGCCTGGAACGTGGCGAGGAGCTGGCGCGCGGGGGCCCGGCGAGCGGTGCCGCCGAGCACTTGTTGCAGCAGGCTTTCCAGCGTCTGTTCGAAGAGCAGGGCGAGAACCTCCATGGGCGGGTCGAAGATGCCCTGCTGCGCGCGGCGTACCGTTTCTGCCACGGCAACCAGGTGCATACCGCCAACCTGCTGGGACTCAGCCGCAACGTCACGCGCACACGGCTGATCGCCATCGGCGAGCTGGTGGTGAACAAGCGCGGTGGCCAGCGGATCGATGGCGAGCGGGCGGTACGGTTGTCGATCTGAGTCCAGGCGCTCGGGATCGCGGCGGATAACCGCAAGCGGTTATTCACCCTACCGCCCGTGAAGACCGTCGCGGGCGTTATCCGCCGTTCCGGCGCTACGGCATTCGCCCAAACCCAGCCGGGCGCAGTAGACTCGGCGCTTTGCGGAGCGTCTGGCTCCGCGCTCTGCGCCAGGTGGAACTGCCCGATGCCCGATACCTCTCCCGATCTGCCGGCCACGTCGCCGCTCGCCGTCTATCGCCAGGCCGTGGAACAGCGCGGTTTCGCTCCCGACGAGGCGCAGCGGCGCGCCGCCGAGGCGCTGGAGCGTTGTTTCCAGGCCTTGCACGAAGCTCACCGCCACGGCGCGATCCAGGGCGTCTACCTGTGGGGACCGGTAGGGCGCGGCAAGACCTGGCTGATGGATCACTTCTACCAGTGCCTGCGCGTGCCCGCGCGGCGCCAGCACTTCCACCACTTCATGCAATGGGTGCACCAGCGCCAATTCGAACTGACCGGTACGGCCGACCCGCTGCGCGCCCTGGCCCGCGAGTTGGCGCGGGACGTGCGGGTGCTGTGCTTCGACGAGCTGTTCGTCAGCGATATCGGCGACGCCATCCTGCTCGGCAGCCTGCTGCGCATCATGTTCGAAGAGGGCGTGGTGCTGGTGGCCACTTCCAACCAGCCGCCGGAGCAGTTGTACGCCGACGGTTTCAACCGCCAACGCTTCCTCCCGGCGATCGAGGCGATCCAGCGGCACATGGCGGTGGTCGCGGTGGATGGCGGCCAGGACCACCGCCTGCATCCCGGCCGGGCCGAGCAACGCTACTGGGTGGTGGAGGCGGGGCAGGCGAGCGGTTTCGCCGAACTCTTCGCGCGCCTGAGTGCCGGCGAAGCGGCATCCACGCAGCCCATCGAACTGGGGCACCGCCCGCTGGCGGTGCACCGGCACAGCGAGTCGGTGCTCTGGTGCAGCTATGCGCAGCTCTGCGAGGCGCCGCTGTCGGCGCTGGACTTCATCGGCCTTTGCGACCGCTACCGGGCGATCCTGATGGACGACCTGCCGTGCCTGAGTGCCAGCCAGCGCGAAGGTCGCATAGCCCGTGGCACCGAGGACGGCGCGCAATTGGTGGAGGCGGGGGATCGCGAATTGCCGCAGCTGTCGGTGCACGACGACGGCGTGCGGCGCTTCATCGCGCTGGTGGACGAATGCTACGACCGCAAGGTGCCGCTCTACCTGGAGGCCAGGGTGCCGTTGGAGGCACTTTACACCGAGGGCTACCTGGCCTTCGCCTTCCGTCGCACCCTCAGCCGGCTGCGCGAGATGCAGCTGGCACGCTTCGGCAGCGACAGCGCCGGCTAGCGCCGCGCCGCCGAAGCGGTAACTGCGGATGGCCGCCCGCGCTCATCCGCCGGCCAGGCCGAGGCTCAGTAGCCGTGCCGGCGCAGCAGCGCGTCCATGTCTTGCGCCGCCGGGCGGCCCTGGAACTTCAGCAGTTCCGAGGTGCGGTTGGTGAAGAAACCGTCGACGCCGGCCGCGCCCAGGGCCTTGAAGTCTTCCGCCGAGTCCACCGAGTAGGCATGGATGAACAGCCCGCGCGCGTGGGTCATGCGGTTCATCCAGGGTTTCACCAGGTCGGCGTAGCTCTGTTCGCCGCGTTCGCTGAGGGTCGCCGAGGGTCCGGTGCCCAGCGCGCCGTGGGCCTTGGCCCAGTCCAGCCAGGCGCCGAACTCGGCTTCGGACTTCACTTCCTGCCTGGCGTAGAAGGCTGCCTTGTCGGTTTCCCCGGATTCCTTGAAAGTCACTGGCGAGCGGGCTTCCAGGTAACCGTCGCCGAGCCACAGCAGGAGAATCTTCGGCACTTGCGGCATGCTTTCTTGCAGCAGTTCCAGGCTGCTCTTCTCGAAGGTCTGCAGGATCACCCGGCCATTGCCGTGGGCCACGTCGACATGCCCGGCGGCGGCACGCTCGCGGGGTTGCAGCCAGCCGCGGCGTTCCAGCAGCTTGCGCAAATCGTCTTCGATGCCGGGGAATTGCGCCGGTACCTTGGTTTCCAGGTACAGGCCGGGCTTGTTGGCGCCGCCCTCGGCGATATCGAGCATCTCGTCGAGGGTGAGGATGCGCAGGCCGACGAAGCCGGGCCGGGCGCGCTCGGGGAAGGCGCGATTGAACCAGGAGCCGGCGTCCAGGCGCTTGAGTTCGGCGAGAGTGAAGCTGCTCACCGGGTCCTTGGCGCGCCCCGGGAAGACCTCGGCGACGTCGGTGGTGCGCTCCAGGGTGTCGTCGTGGAGGGCGACCAGCACGCCGTCGCGGCTGCGCTGCACGTCGGCTTCCAGGTAGTCGGCACCGAGGTCGCGGGCCAGCAGGTAGGCCGCGGCGGTTTCCTCGGGGGCGTCGTACGAGGCGCCGCGGTGGGCGATGACCGCCGGCCAGGGCACGCCGGCGGCGGCGCTGAGGGCCTTGCCGGACGGCTCCGCGGCCTGGGCGGCGAGCCCCGCCGTCAGGCCGAGGAGGCCCAGGGTCTTGAATGTTCCTTGCCAGAATCTTTGCCGCATGAGGCGCCTTTCCTTCTTTCTTTTTCACGGGATTGCCGACCAGTCTGGCGTCGCCGGATGACCGGAGGACGACAGATACAGGTCTGTCCGGCGCGGGGAAAGATGCGCTGTCGCGGCGACGCTGGTTCCTGTCGCCCTCGGCAAAGCGCCAGCCCTCCCAGGCCGGGAGGGCGGATTCTACAGGCGTTTGTTCAGCAGGCGGGCCAGGCGGTCGCCGCCGAACTGGATCAACGTGACCAGCAGCACAAGGACGATGATCACGGTGAGCATCACCTGGGTGTCGAAGCGCTGGTAGCCGTAGCGGTAGGCCAGGTCGCCCAGGCCGCCGGCACCGATCGCGCCGGCCATGGCCGAGGAGTTGATCATGGTCACCAGGGTGATGGTGAAGCCGCCGACGATGCCCGGTCGCGCCTCCGGCAACAGTACGTTCCAGATGATGTGGCGGCGTTCGCAGCCCATCGCCTGGGCCGCTTCCACCAGGCCGTGGTCGACTTCGCGCAGGCTGACCTCGGCGATCCGCGCGAAGAACGGCGTGGCGGCGATGGTCAGCGGCACCACCGCGGCCCAGACTCCATAGCTGGTGCCGACGATCATCCGGGTGAAGGGAATCAGCGCCACCATCAGGATCAGGAAGGGTACCGAGCGCAGCACGTTGACCAGGCCGCCCAGGATGCGATTGAGCAGGCGTGCCTCGAAGATCCCGCCCGGCCCGGTGGTGACCAGTACCAGGGCCAGTGGGATACCCACCAGCAGGACGATGGCGGAGGACGCGCCGATCATCAGCAGCGTATCGAGGAAACCTTGCCAGAGCCGTTCAAGCATGGGCGACATGGCCGAGCACCTCCACCTTGTCCGCCACCAGCGCGGCCTTGGCCAGCACGCCGGGAAGCTCGCCGGGCGGCGCGCCGACCTGTAGCAGCAGGCGCCCCAGGGTGCGGCCCTGGATACGCTCTATGCCGCCGTGGAGCAGGTCGACGCGCTGGCCGATGGCCCTGGCGATGGCCAGCAGGTCCGGCACCCGCCGGCTGGCTCCGGTGTACTGGAGATCGAGCAGCACCGGGTCGCCGGCGCCGGGAGCCTGACGCAGGCGCGCCTGGAGGTCGGCCGGGAGGGCGGCGCGCAGGCTGCCGAGCAGGCTTCGGGTGACGGCATGGCGCGGATCGCCGAAGACTTCCCAGACTTCGCCCTGTTCGACGATGCGGCCGCGTTCGAGGACCACCACGCGGTCGCAGATCTCGCGGATGACCGCCATCTCGTGGGTGATCAGGACGATGGTCAGGCCCAGCCGGCGGTTGATGTCGCGCAGCAGCGCGAGGATCGCCTGGGTGCTCTCCGGGTCCAGCGCCGAGGTGGCTTCGTCGCAGAGCAGTATCTGCGGCTGGTGCACCAGCGCGCGGGCGATGCCGACGCGCTGTTTCTGCCCGCCGGAGAGCTGCGCCGGATAGGCGTCGCGTTTTTCCTCCAGGCCGACCAGTTGCAGCAGCCCGGCGACCCGCTCCTCGATCCGTGCCCGGGGCACCCCGGCCACCCGCAGCGGCAGGGCGATGTTCTGCCACACGGTCTTGGCCGACATCAGGTTGAAGTGCTGGAAGATCATGCCGATGCGTCGGCGCAGGGCGACCAGGCGCTGGCCGTCGTAGCCGCCGATGTCTTCGTCGTCGATCAGCACCTGCCCCTCGCTGGGACGCTCCAGGCGATTGAGGGTGCGGATCAGCGAGGACTTGCCGGCGCCGCTGCGGCCGATGATGCCGAACACTTCGCCGCGGTGGATTTCCAGGTCGATCTCCCGCAGGGCCTGGACTCCACCGGGGTAGCGCTTGCCCAGGCCGTGGAGACGGATGTGCGGCGTGGAGGCGCGCGTGTCGGGCGCCGTCGGGAACGGTTCGAGGGGCAGCAGGCTCGGGGGAACGGTCATGGCCGTCACTCCCAGCCCGGCTGGTACAGCGTGCCATGGGCCTTGTCCAGCGCGGCGCGGACCACCGGCGAATGCTGGTAGATGTCGACGAAGCGCGCCAGGCGGCCGTCGCGGTCCTGGTAGTCGCCGCGGGTGACGAACTGGATCACGTATTCCCGGTTGTCGATCCCGTCGAACAGCAGTGCCCGGGTCGGGTCTATGGTCCCGGCCAGGCGCAGGTAGTGCGGGTAGCCCTGGGCCAGGTCGAAATCGTCGAGGGCGCGCGCCAGTTGTACCGCCTCCAGCTCGGTGATGCGGATGTCCTTCGGGTTGTCGACGATATCGTCGAGGGTCGCCTTGTAGCCGACGCCGTCCCTGAGCTTCAGCAGGCCGGCCTTCTGTAGCAGTTGCAGGCCGCGGCCGCCATTGATCGGGTCGTTGGCGATGGCCACGCTGGCGCCTTCCGGCAACTCTGCGAGGCTGGCGTAGCGCTTCGAATAGAGCCCGACGTTGTTGATGATCCCCGGCGCGAACGGCTTCAACTGGAAGCCGCCTTCGCGGTTGGCGTTTTCCAGGAAGGGCACGTGCTGGAAGTAGTTGGCGTCGATGTCGCCCTGGGCGAGGGTGATGTTGGGGGCGTTCCAGTCGCTGAACTCGACCAGTTCGACCTTCAGTCCCTGCTTGCCGGCTTCGCTCACGGCGACCTCCAGCGGCGGGGCGAAGGCGGCGGTGGTACCGATCTTCAGCGGGGCGTCGGCGGCCTGGGCCAGGCCGCTGCCGAGGAGGACGGCCAGGCTCAGGGTTTTCAGGGTGTTCAGCATGGTGGGCTCCTGAACGAAAGGGAAAGTGGGGTCAGGCCTGGCGCTGGCGCGCGGCCGGGCGCTGGCGGAAGGCGGCGCCGGCGTGTTCCGCCTGCAGGCGCGCGCGGCCGCCGCCGAAGAGCTTCTCCCGCAGGGTGCCGGGGGCGTAGGCGGTCTTGTAGCTGCCGCGTGCCTGCAACTCGGGCACCACCAGGTCGATGAAGTCGGCGTAGCTCTCCGGCTCCACGGTGCGGGTCAGGTTGAAGCCGTCCAGGCCGGTATCGGCGATCCAGCCTTCGAGATCGTCGGCGACCTGGCGCGGGTCGCCTACCAGGGTCACGTAGCGGCCGCCCAGGGCCAGTTGGTCGAGGAGCTTGCGCACGGTGGAGTCGGTGCGCGCCACGGTGAGGTTCTTCACCACCGACTCGATGGCGTTGTTCTTCTCGTAGCGGATCGGTTCGTCGAGCCCGTAGCGCGACAGGTCGATGCCGCTGGAACTGGCGAAGTGCGCCAGGCCGGCCTCGGGGCTGGCGTAGCGGCGGTACTCGGCATGCTTGTCGTGGGCCTCGGCCGCGGTGGCGGCGACGATCACGTTGATGCCCATGAAGATCCTGATGTCCTCGGCGCGACGGCCGGCGTCGACCACCGCCGCGCGGATGCGCTGCACCAGTTGGCGGGTGGCCTCGCGGGTCTGTCCGGAGACGAACACGCATTCGGCGTGGCGCGCGGCGAAGGCCAGGCCACGCTCCGAGGAGCCGGCCTGGAACAGCACCGGGGTGCGCTGTGGAGAGGGCTCGGCGAGGTGGTAGCCCTCGACCTGGTAGAACTCGCCATGGTGGCGGACCTTGTGGATCTTCTCCGGCCGCGCGTAGACCCGTCGCTGGCGGTCGGCGAGCACCGCGTCGTCTTCCCAACTGCCCTCCCAGAGCTTGTAGAGGACCTCCAGGTACTCGTCGGCGCGGTCGTAGCGGCGGTCGTGCTCGATCTGCGCGGACTGCCCCATGGCCTTGGCCGCGCTTTCCAGGTAGCCGGTGACGATGTTCCAGCCGATCCGCCCGTCGCTCAAATGGTCGAGGGTCGAGAGCCGCCGGGCGAACGGGTAGGGGGCCTCGTAGGTGAGGTTGGCGGTGACGCCGAAACCCAGGTGCTCGGTGACCCCGGCCATGGCCGAGACCAGCATCAGCGGGTCGTTCACCGGCAGTTGGACGGCTTCGCGGGCGGTCACCTCGATGCCGCCCTGGTAGACGTCGTAGACGCCGAGGATATCGGCGATGAACAGGCCGTCGAACAGGCCTCGCTCCAGCAGCCGGGCCAGCTCGGTCCAGTGGCGCAGTTTGCGGTAGTCGCTGGAGCGGTCGCGCGGGTGGGTCCAGAGGCCGTGGTTGATATGGCCGACGCAATTCATGCTGAAGGCGTTTAGGAGAATCTGCTTCTTGCTCATGGCGGTTCCTTCGGCGTTCAGAGCGTGCCGCGACGCGGCGGCAGGCGGCCGTTGAGGTAGTAGTCGCCGACCGCGTGGTACTTCCAGCGCACCGGGTCGTGCAGGGTGTGTACGCGGGCGTTGCGCCAGTGACGGTCGAGACCGAGCTCGGCGAAACAGGCGCGGCTGCCGCCGAGCTCGATCAGCTTGCTGCCGGCCAGCAGGGCGACCTCGGTGGTCAGCGCGCGGGCTTCGGCGACGGCGATCGAGGCGGCCGCCACGCTTTCCGCGTCCGGTTCGGCGGTGGCCCGATCGAGCACCCGCCCGGCACGCTCCAGCAGCGCTTCGGCGGCGTGCAGGCGGATCGCCAGGCGACCGATCTCATGGATGGTCAAGGGGTCGTCGCTGGCCTTGTCGACGCCGGAGTCGACCCAGGGGCGGGCACGCTCGCGGACGAAACGCAGGGTGTCCTCGAAGGCGCCGCGGGCGATCCCGGCGTCGATCGCCGCGTGAAGGATCTGCGCCAGCGGGCCGACGGTGGTCGGGCGCTCGAAGGCGTCCTGGAACGAGACCACGTCCTCGGCGGCCACCGCTACCCGGTCGAACAGCGCCGAACCGCTGCCGGTGGTGCGTTGACCGAAGCCGGACCAGTCGTCGACGATTTCCAGCCCGGCACTGTCGCGCGGGACGAAGACCAGCTGCTGGCGGCCCTCGTCGTCTACCGCCAGGGTCGGCACCCGCTGCGCGTAGAGTGCGCCGGTGCAGTAGAACTTGCGCCCGTCCAGGCGGTAGCCGTCGCCGTCGGCGCGCAGGCGGGTGCGGCGCTCGCTGGCGGTACGCGTACCGATCTCGGCCAGGGCGTTGCCGAAACGCTCGCCGGCCAGGGCGGCGCCGAACAGGCGACGTTTCTGCGCCGGCGAGCCGTTCACCCGCAGCACTTCGAGGGCGTAGAAGTGGTTCTGCGGAATCTGCCCCAGGGAACTGTCGGCGGCACTGACGATCGCCACCACCTTCGCCAGGGTCACCCGCGAGACGCCGGCCCCGCCGTATTCGCGGGGCACGGCGATACCCCACAGGCCGGAACGGGAGAACAGCTCCAGTTCTTCCAGCGGCAGGCGCCGCTCGCGGTCGCGCTGGATGCTTTCGCGGGCGAACAGGGCGGCCAGCTCACGGGCCGTTTCCAGGGCTTCGTCGTCGCTGCCGATGCGATGGGCAGCGGTCGTGGGATTGTCGCGCGTAGCGTGTGCGAGGTTCATCGGGCGCTCCTCAGATCCATGAGTGACGCGCCGGGCGGGCGCCGTTCAGGTAGTAGTCGCCGACCGCGTGGACTTTCCAGCGCACCGGGTCGTGCAGGGTGTGGGTGCGGGCGTTGCGCCAGTGCCGGTCGAGGTTGAACTCGGCAAGCGTGGCGCGGCTGCCGGCCAGCTCGAAGAGCTTCTCGCTGGCGGCCAGGCTGATCTCGGTGCTCAGCACCTTGGCCTCGGCCACGGCGATCGAGGCGCGTGCCGCCGACTCGGCGTCCACCGGCCGCTCGGCCACTTCGTCGAGGACCTGGCCGGCCTTCTCCAGCAGGGCGTTGGCGGCGTGCAGCTCGATTTGCAGACGGCCGACCTCGGCGATGCTGTAGAGCTCATCGCTGGCGCGTTCGACCTGGGCGTCGATCCAGGGCCGGCTGCGGTCGCGGACGAACGCCTGGGCGTCGTCCAGCGCCGCCTGGGCGATGCCGGCGTCGATGGCGGCCTGGATCAGTTGCGAGACGGCGCCCTGGATGCTCGGGATCTCGGCGAGCAGACCGTTGTGGATCAGCATGTCGCCGGCTACCGGCACCTCGTCCAGCAGTACCGTGCCGCTGGCGGTGGTGCGCTGGCCGAAGCCGGACCAGTCGTCGACGATGCGCAGGCCGGGAGCGCCGCGCTCGACGAAGAGCATCACCGCGCGCGCTTCCTCGTCGATGGCCTTGACCGCCACCCAGTGGGCGAACAAGGCGCCGGTGGAGTAGAACTTCTCGCCGCTGACCCGGTAGCCGTCGCCGTCGCGGCGGACCCGCGCCTTCAGCTCCAGGGTATGGCGGGTATTGCGCTCCGGGCCGGCGTTGGCCAGCCGGCGGCCGTCGAGGATGCCACGGAACAGCTTGCGTTTCTGCGCCGGGCTGGCGACGTTGTCGATCACGCTGAGCAGGCCGAACTGGTTCTGCGGAATCTGTCCGAGGGCCGGGTCGGCGGCACAGATGACACGGAACACCTCGGCCAGGGTCACGTGGGAAACCTGCGCGCCGCCATGGGCGCGGGGAATGCAGATGCCGCCCAGGCCGAGGCGAGTGAAGAGTTCCAGTTCCTGCCAGGGCAGGCGTCGTTCGCGGTCGCGTAGCGCCGCTTCGCGACGGGCCAGTCCGGCTACCTCGTGGGCGGCCTGCAACGCCTGGGCGTCGTTCTCGATGAGGCGTGCCGGGAGTAGCCGGGGCGCCTGGTCACGAAGATCCTTGGGTGCGGTTTCGTCGGTCATGGTTCAGCCTTGCAGCGTGGTGGTTCCGCCAGCGGCATCGGTGTGGCGCGGCTCGCGGGTTCGGTGGTGCGGGTGGAACGCCTGGAGGAGGGAGGGGAAACAGGCGGTAACGACATGCTCGCTGGGCACCTCTGGCAGTTCGGATAGGTGGCTGGCGCGATCGCCAAGCCTCTGCCGGGTCTGTTTGCACAAGCCGTGCCGTTCGATAATCCAATGAAAAATCAATGAGTTGCCGATTTGCTCCAACAGTTTTTGCTGGTTCGCGGGCGCTGCCTGTTGCTCCGCTGTTGCCAGGGCAACAGTTACCGGCGGATTACAGCCGGATGCCGCGCGCCGGCGCCGTGCTGCTAGGGTGATAGGGTTTCGCGCGCGGCGGTCTGTCGCGCGCCCACCCACTCGGACCGTCGAAGGAGCTCCCATGCAGAGCGCTAACGCTTCAGAACTCACCACCGACATCGCCGTGATCGGCGGCGGCGCGGCCGGCATCGGCGTGATCGCCAGCCTGCTGAAACGTTCGCCGGGGTTGCGCATCAGTCTGATCGAGCCGGCGGACACCCACTACTACCAACCGGGCTGGACCCTGGTCGGTGGCGGCGCCTACGCACAGGGCGACACCGCGCGGCCGATGGCCGGGCTGGTCCCGCCCGGCGTGGAGTGGTTGCGCACCCGCGTCGAGCGGGTCGACCCCGAGGCGCGCCGGCTACTGCTGGAGAGCGGCGGCAGCCTGGAGTACCGCAACCTGATCGTCTGCCCCGGCCTGCGCCTGGCCTGGGAGCGCATCGAGGGCCTGGAGGAGACCCTGGGGCGCAACGGCGTCACCTCCAACTACCGCTACGACCTGGCGCCCTACACCTGGGAGCTGGTGCGCGGCCTGCGCGGCGGCAAGGCGCTGTTCACCCAGCCGGCGATGCCGATCAAGTGCGCCGGGGCGCCGCAGAAAGCCATGTACCTGTCCTGCGACCACTGGCTGCGGGAAGGCGTGCTGCAAGACATCGAGGTCGAGTTCGACCTGGCCGGCGCAGCGTTGTTCGGCGTCGCCGATTTCGTTCCGCCGCTGATGGAGTACGTGCGCAAGTATTCGGCCGAGCTGGCGTTCAATTCCAACCTGGTGAAGGTCGACGGCGCGGCGCGCAAGGCCTGGTTCGAGGTGAAGGACGCCGACGGCAACGCCAGCCTGGCGGAGAAGGACTTCGACCTGCTGCACGTGGTACCGCCGCAACTGCCGCCGACCTTCGTCGCCGCCAGCGGCCTGGGCGACGCGGCCGGCTGGTGCGAAGTCGACCCGGCGACCCTGCAACATGTCCGCCATGGCGAGATCTTCGCCCTCGGCGATGTCTGCGGCACCGCCAACGCGAAGACCGCGGCGGCGGCGCGCAAGCAGATCGTGGTGGTGGCCGAGAACCTTCTCGGCCTGCGCAGCGGCCGTGGCCTGCCACTGCGCTACGACGGCTACGGCGGTTGCCCGCTGACCGTCGAGCGCGGCCGGGTGGTGCTGGCGGAGTTCGGCTATGCCGGCAAGCTGCTGCCGACCTTCCCGCTGGAGCCCACCGCGGCCAGCCGCTTCGCCTGGCTGCTCAAGCGCCACGTACTGCCCTGGGTGTACTGGAACGCCATGCTCAAGGGCCGGGAGTGGCTGGCGCGGCCGGGGCGGTAGGGCGGATAGCGCCCGCCGGCGCAATCCGCCGCCATCCGCTTCAACGCCGCGCCGTGACCTGCGGCGTGGCGCCGGGAACCGCCAGGTTCACCGCCTTCTCCTCGCGCGGCGTACCTTCGGGCACCCAGTCGTAGGCCACCGGCAGCGCGCGGTAGACCCAGTTGCTCCGGGCATCGCCGCGCGGCGCCTTGCCGAAGTAGGGGCTGACGTACTCCCAGACGATCTCGCCGCCGGGCGTTACCTGGAAGAAGCGTCCGTTCTGCCCTTCGTCGATCAGCGTATTGCCGTTGGGCAGGCGCCGCGCGCTGCTGATGAAGGCGCTGTAGAAGGCCCAGCCGGGCTGCTGCGAGTCCTCGGCGGTGTATTGCCAGACGATCTGCTTCTTCAGCGGGTCGATTTCCAGTACCCGCGAGCCGGAGACCAGCCCGCGCTGTACCGAGGGGTAACCGGCGTCGCCCTGGTTGTCGAACACCAGCAGGTTGCCGGCGCCCGGCAGGCCCTCGGGAATGAGGTGGGCGTCGTGCTGGCCACTGATCTGGTCCACCGGGCGCGGCAGCTTACGGGCGCTCTTCGGGTCGATCGGCGGAAGGTTCGGGCCGAGGCGCCAGACCACCTTGCCGCTGGCCTTGTCGACGATCGCTATGAAGTTGGCGTTGCGCGAGTCGAGCAGCAGGTTGTCCGGGGCGAAGCGCCGGTCGCCGGCGGCGTGCCAGCGGTTCTCGCCGAGCGGGGCGAGGTTGTTGATGTGCAGGTAGTCGGGGTTCTCGCTGGCCCGCACCCGCTTCAGCTGGTCGGCGGTGAAACCGAACTCGTCGAGGTGTTCCGAAGCGGTCCAGCTCCAGGCCAGCTTGCCCTGCGGCGTGACCTCGTAGATCACGTCATCGATTACCCGGGGCACGGCGAAGCCCTTCACCGCGTGGACCTTGTTCGCCAGCAGCAGGGTGTTGCCGTTGGCCAGCCGGCGCTGGTCGTGGTGCTGATGGGCGGCGCCGCCCGGCGCCTGGTCGCCCCAGCGCCAGACCTCCTTGCCATCCCAGTCCAGCTCGCCGAGGGCCTGGTTGGCCAGGCCGTTGCCGGGCGAGGCCAGCTTGTCCGGAGCGGCCAGGTCGGCCAGTTGCAGCAGCACATGGCCGCGCTTGCCACCGTTCAGGGCCGGGTCGATCACGGCGGCGGGGAAGCCGGGGTAGTCCCAGCGCTTCACCTCGTTGCCGTTCATGTCGATCAGGTGGGTCTTGCGGTCGGCGCCGCTGAAGATCACGTACTGGTTGAAGGCCTTCTGCGGGTCGTAGCGGGTCACTCCGGTGGGGTAGACGCTGGGCGCGGCATGGGCGCCGGCGGCGAGCAGCGCGGCGCTGAGCAGGAGCAGCGGGAATCTGGGCATGGCGGGTTCCTCGGCGATCGGTTCAGAAGTCGTAGCGGGCGGTCACGCCCAGGGTGCGCGGCGTGCCGAGCACGCCGGCGTAGCCGCCGTTGGCGGAATTCCAGAGGCTGGTGAAGTAGGTCTTGTCGAAAGCGTTCTTCAGCCACAGGGACAGGTCCCACTGGCCGTCCCCGTAGTTGCCGCGCAGGCCGGCGGAGGCGTTGACCAGGGCGTAGCTGGGGATCTGTCCGTATGCGGAATCGTCGATGGTGCCCACCGCCCTGGAGCGGAACGCGTAGCTGGCGGTGAGGTAGGGCTCCAGGCCATCGTCGAGCTTCCAGCGATACTCGCCATTGAGGTTGGCGATGTACTTCGAGGCACCGACCACCTGGTGCCCGCTGAGGTCGCAGGACGCCGGGGCGCCGGCCTGGAAGGCCACCTCGGGGGCGCACGGGGCGTTCTTGTAGGACAGGTAGCGAACGTCGTTGTAGGACGCATTGAAATTCAGGGTCAGGCCGCGGATCGGCAGGGCCGTCGCTTCGAACTCCAGGCCGCGCGAGCGCACGTCGCCGGCATTGGTCAGGTACTGGGTGCGGTTGGCCTCGTCGTAGGCATTGGCCTGGTAGCCGTGGACCACGGTCCAGAACAGGTTGCCGTTGAGGATCAGGCGGTTGTCGAGGAGGGTGGTCTTCAAGCCCAGCTCGGCATCGTTGGCGCGCTCGGTGCCGATCAGCAGCGAGTCGGCACCGGCGCTGGGAGCGCTGGCCACGGTCAGGTTGACGCCGCCGGATTTCTCGCCGTGGGACAGCGAGGCGTAGCCCAGAACCTGGTCGCTGAAGCGGTAGCTGAGGCTGAGCAGGGCGGACGGACTGACGCTGTGCAGGCCGATGTCGCCGCTGTCGTAGGCGCCGACCCTGCCGTTGCGCGCGGCCGCCGCCGCGCCGCTCACCGCGGCGCCGCCGAGCGGGGCGTAGCGTTCGACCCAGGCGGACTTTTCCTCGTAGGTGCCACGCACGCCGGCGGTGAGGTCCAGGCGCTCGGTGAGGTGCCAGGTGCCCTGGGCGAACAGCGCGTAGCTGTCGGTGTCGATGTGCCCGCGACCGCGGGTGCTGACGTCGCTCAGGGCGCCGGCGGGGGTTCCGTTCCAGATGTCTGCCCTGGGCCCGTAGTCGGTGAAGGACTTGTTGTCGAGGTCCTGGCCGAAGTAGTAGGCGCCGAGCACGTAGTCGAAGAAGCCGCCGCTGGGCGAAGCCAGGCGGATTTCCTGCGACCACTGCTTGTCGCGCACCGAGACTCCGGCGTTATAGGCCGCCGGTACGTCCAGGCCGTCGTCGTTGCGCGGCGTGAAATCCCACCAGCGGTAGGCGCTGATGGAAGTGAGGGTGAAGTCGTTGGCCAGCTTCCAGTTGGCTTCCACCGAGGTTCCGCCCTGGAACACCGTGACCTGCTGGTCCGAGTCGAAGTTGACCTTGCGCCGATGGCCGTCCACCAGCGTCGCGCCGGCCGCGGCGGCGCGCTGTTCGTAGCGGTTCACGCCGTTCACCGTGGGGCCGCTGCTGAACAGGGTGAGGACACCGTTGTCGGAGTCTTCCTCGTTGTAGTCGCCGATCCAGCGCAGGCTGAAGTCGTCGTTCGGCTCGAACAGCAACTGCCCGCGGAAACCCTGGCGTGCGCCGCCGTTGAGGGTGTTGCCGTCGTGGAGGTTCTTCACGTAGCCGTCGTCGCGGGTGCGGTAGGCCGACAGGCGCCCGGCGAGGGTCTCGCCGAGCGGTCCGGAAATCGTGCCCCTGGCCTGGAAGTAGCCGTCCTCGCCGCCGGATATCTCCACGCTGCGCTCCGGAGTGAAGCTCGGCGCACGGGTGCCGATGTTGATCACCCCGGCCGTGGTGTTCTTGCCGAACAGGGTGCCCTGCGGGCCGCGCAGGACCTCCAGCTGCTCGATGTCGAGAAGGTCGAACGAGGCCATGCCGGGGCGGCCGAGGTAGACGTTGTCGAGGTACAGCCCGACGCTGCCTTCCAGGCCGTCGCTGGCCGGGTTGTTGCCGAGGCCGCGGATCGACACGCTGGACTGGCGCGCGTGGACGTAGGCGACGTTGGTGCTCGGCACCAGTTGCTGCAGGTCCTGCACCCGGTAGATGCGCTGGCTCTCCAGGGTTTCGCCGCCGAGCACGCTCATCGCGGTGGGCACATCCTGGGAGTTTTCCACCCGTCGCCGCGAGGTCACCGTGACGGTCTGCAGGGTAGTGGCCGGCTGCGCCTGGCGCGCCTCTTCGGTGCCCGCGGGGGTGTCGTCGGCGCCGGCCAGTTGCGCCCCTCCGGCGCAGGCCAGGCAGATCGACAGGGGCAGCAGGCGACGGCGGAACGGTGCGCTGCGGGACGACGGGATGGAGCGGTACGCGGGTCGGCGATTCATGTGTGGGTCCTGGATGAAGGGGTGACTGCTAATTCCGTATGGTTATTTATTTATGTTTTATATTGCGTTTACGGAATAAGAGATTGCCTTTATAAAAAGCCCACGCCGTCCCCGGCAATTGCATTCGCCCGATATTTTCCATGTAGAAAATGCATATCGATCTCCGCCAGCTCCGCCACTTCATCGCCCTTCACGAGCACCGCAGCTTCGTCGCCGCGGCGCTGGCGGTTAACCTTTCGCAATCGGCCTTCAGCCGCAGCATCCAGGCGCTCGAACACAGCGCTGGCTGCCGCCTGGTGGACCGCGCGGCCAAGGACCTGCGTCCGACCAAGCAGGGCCTGATCGTCCTCGAACATGCGCGCCGGCTGGTCAGCGGCGCGCACAACCTGGCCAACGAGATCGCCCTGTTCAACGGCCTGGAGGCCGGCGAGCTGCGCTTCGGCGCCGGGCCGGCTCCCGCCACCTGGCTGGTGCCGCGTGCGGTGGGGCGCTTCAACGTGCGTTATCCGAAGGCGCGGGTGAGTTTCCAGGTCGAACACTGGCAGGCGCTGAACCGCCGCCTGCAGGCCGAGGAGTTCGAGTTCTTCGTCGCCGACACCCGGCATTTCGAGGCCGACCCGCAATACCGCACCTCGCGCCTGCGTCCCCGGCGCTGGCATTTCTGCTGCCGCGAGGGGCATCCGCTGGCCGCTCGCGAGAGCGTTTCCGCCGAGGAGCTGCTGAGCTTCCCGCTGGCGACCAACATCAGCCCGCCGAACATCCGCAAGGTGCTGGTGGACCTCAGCGGGCGTCCCGACTTCCGCCCGGCCATCGAGTGCGAGAACGGCCATAGCCTGCTCGGCGTGGTTCTCGCCTCGGATGCCATCGGCATCAGCAGCGGCCTCGGCGACCTGGCGCCGCCGGGACAGGGAGGCCTGCGTCCGCTGCGGGTGCGCGAGCTGCCCGACGACCTCGACGAACTGCATACCCGCTACGGCATCGTCAGCCGCGCCGGCTACAGCCTGTCGCCGCTGGCGGAGGCGATGATCGACGAACTGAAGCGGGTCGACGACGCCACCTGAATTGCGTCGCACGCATGCCAACTATGTTCCGAATGCGCTTGCCGCCGGACGCGGCGGACCGCGAAATGAAGCGTCGTTTCCTTTTCGCGAGCCGTCATGAGCCAGCCCAAGCCGATCCGCAACGTCCTCTACATCATGTGCGACCAACTGCGTCGCGATTACCTGTCCTGCTACGGCCATCCCTATCTGCACACGCCGAACATCGACCGCCTGGCCGCGGAGGGCGTGCGCTTCGCCCGTGCCTATACCCAGGGCACCATCTGCGGGCCGTCGCGGATGTCCTCGTACACCGGGCGCTACGTCAGCAGCCACCAGGTGGCCTGGAACGCGGTGCCGCTGCCGCTGGAGGAGCTGACCCTGGGCGACTACCTGCGCGCCGCGGGAGTCCGCACCGCGCTGGTCGGCAAGACCCACGCCACGGCCAACCTGGAAGGCATGCGGCGGCTCGGCATCGATCCGGCCAGCGCGCGCGGCGCGGCCCTCGCCGAAGCCGGCTTCGAGCCCTACGACCGCAATGACGGGGTCTACCCGGATGACCCGGCGTTCGCCGACAAGCGCGAAAGCGCGCCCTACACCCACTACCTGCGGCGCCTCGGCTTCACCGGCGACAACCCCTGGCACGACTGGGCCAACGCCGCCGCCGGCGCCGATGGGGAAATCCTCAGCGGCTGGCGGATGCGCCATGCCGGATTGCCGACGCGCTTGCCGGAGGCGCACAGCGAGACCGCCTATACCACCCGTCGCGCCATGGATTTCATCGACGAGCAGGGCGAGCGTCCCTGGTGCCTGCACCTGTCCTACATCAAGCCGCACTGGCCCTACATCGCGCCGGCGCCGTACCACGCGCTGTACCGCGCCGACCAGGTGCTCCCGGCGCTACGCGCGGCGCCCGGCGAAGAAAGCGACCATCCGGTGTACCGCGCCTTCCGCGAACATCGCGAGAGCCTCAATTTCTCCCGCGAAGACGTGCGCCGGCAGGTGATACCTACCTACATGGGGCTGATCCGCCAGGTCGACGACCAGCTCGGCCAGCTCTTCCAGCACATGCGCGCCAGCGGGCGCTGGGACGATACCCTGATCGTCTTCACCAGTGACCATGGCGATTTCCTCGGCGACCACGGCCTGGGCGAGAAGGAGTTCCTCCTCGAGGCGGCGGTGGGCGTGCCGTTGCTGATCCGCGATCCGCGCCCCGAGGCGGACGCCACCCGCGGCCGGGTGGAGGAGGCGCTGGTGCAGTCCATCGACGTACTGCCGAGCATCCTCGAAGCCTTCGCCGTCGAGCCCGCCAGCCATCGCATCGAGGGCCGTTCGCTGCTGCCCTTCGTCCATGGCGCGCCGCCGGCGGACTGGCGCCGCTACGCCATCGCCGAGTACGACTACGCCTTCCAGGCACCGGCGCGGGAGCGCCTGGGCCGACCCATCGATGCCTGCCGCATGTACATGGTGCGCAGCGAGCGCTGGAAGTACATCGCCTACGACGGCTTCCGCGCCCAACTGTTCGACCTTGCCAGCGACCCCGGCGAATTGCGCGACCTCGGCGCCGACCCGGCGCATGCGGCGGTGCGCGAGGCCCATGCCGGGATGCTGTTCGACTGGCTGCGCGGGCTGAAGCGGCGGACTACCATCAGCAACGCGGAGATCGACCTGCGCGGCCAGGCATTCCGCTACGGCGAGCCGGAAGGCGGGCGCCTGGTACCGATCGGCCTCTGGTGATCAGCGGCTGGCCTTGCGATAGGCCCCCGGTTGCTGTCCGGTGGCCTTGTGGAAGGCGCGGGTGAAGGCGGCGGTGGACTGGTAGCCGACCGCCGCCGCGACCTCGGCGACGCTGACGTCGGCGCGCAGCAGTGCGCAGGCGCGGTGCATGCGAAGGGCCAGCAGGACCTGCCCCGGCGACTGACCGCTGAGTTCGTTGAAGCGCTTGAAGAAGGCCGAGCGCGAGAGTCCGGTGCGTTCGGCCATCTGCTCCAGGCTCCAAGGCTGCTCGGGTGCCTCGATCAGCGCTTCCAGCAGGCCGGCGAACTGCGGCTGGCGTGCCAGTGCCACCAGGCCGCCGAGGGTCGGGTTGTCGAGCACCTGCTGGCGCAACACGTAGAGGAACAGCAGGTGGCTGAGGCGCTCCAGCAGAACCGGCGACGGCGCCGGCTGGCGGCGGCACTCGTCGACGATCAGGGCGAACAGGCGCCGCGCCGCGTCCAGCGCTGGATCGCCGGCGCGCAGGATCAGCCAGTCGGGCAGGGCGTCGACGATCAGCCCGGACAATCCCGAATGGAAGTGGAAGAACCCGCAGACCAGGCCGGCACCGTCCGTCGCGTTCCACTCCAGCGCCTGCATTTCGCCGCGCGGCTGGCAGCGCGCGGCCTCGGCGGTGGCCTCGCTGGACAGGCGGAACTCGACGTCGCGCAGGAAGAACAGCGCGTCGCCGCTGTCCAGTCGCCAGCCCCGGGCGCTTCCGGCGACGTGCGCCCAGCAGTGTCCCTGCACCACCAGGTGGAAGCTGGCACGCGCCAGGCCGTGGGTGGAGGCATGCCAGCCGCCGCAGTAGCGACCGACATGGAACAGGCTGGTGTCGACTTCGAGGCTGTCTAATAACCAATCGACAAGCGGGTTGGACGAATTCATCTAAGGGAAAGACTCAAGAGCAAGTGATAGCGACTTTAGAATATTGAATGGATTTCTTATTACCAAGAGACTTCTTCGACACCTCAACCACCGGAGTCGAAAGCATGTCACGCGTTCCCGTGCTCACCCTGGAAAACGCCCCCGAGGCGGCGCGTCCGTTCCTCCAGACCGCGCTGAACAACTCGGGTTATATCCCGAATCTGCTCGGCGTGCTGGCCAATGCGCCGGCCGCCCTGGAAACCTACCTCACCGTGTCCGGGCTGAACGCCAAGGCCAGCCTCGGCCTGCCCGAGCGGGAAGTGGTGCAACTGGTGGCGGCCACCACCCATGGCTGCGACTTCTGCGTTGCCGGGCACACCGCGGTGGCGCGCAACAAGGCGCGCCTGCCGGAGCCGGTGATCGAGGCCCTGCGCGCCCGCGGCGAACTGCCCGACGCCCGCTACGAAGCCCTGGCCGACTTCACCCGCGCGGTGATCGCCAGCCGCGGCGCGGTCACCGACGAGCAGTTCGAAGCCTTCCGCGCCGCCGGTTTCGACCAGGCCCAGGCCCTGGAAGTGATCCTCGGGGTGAGCCTGGCGACGCTCTGCAACTTCGCCAATGTGTTCGCCCGCACGCCGCTCAATGCCGAGCTGGAGCAATATCGCTGGACCAACCCGCGGGCCTGAGCCTGCGCTTGCCGGGCGGCATGCCGCGCCGGCGCAAGGAGTGACGACCATGCTTGACCCGACCCTGAGCGACTGGCTCGACCGCCAGGCCGACGCCCTCGACCGCGGCGACGCCGATCCCGCCGCGCTGCTGCCGCGCCTGGCCGCCGCCGGCGTGCTCGGCGTGGCGGTGGAGGAACGCCTCGGCGGCGCCGGCGGCACGCTCGCCGACGCGGTGGAGCGGGTGGCCGCGGTGGCGGCGCGCTCGCTGACCGCGGCGTTCGTCTTCTGGGGCCAGCGTGCCTTCATCGAGTACCTGTTGCAGAGTCCCAACCAGGAACTGCGCCAACGCCTGCTCGGCGACCTGCTGGCCGGCCGCCTGGCCGGCGCCACCGGGCTGTCCAACGCGATGAAGTTCCTCTCCGGGATCGAGGCGCTGCAGGTGGTGGCGCAAGCGGAGGAGACCGGCTGGCGGCTGGACGGTCGCCTGCCGTGGGTGACCAACCTGCGCAGCGGCGATTTCGTGGTGGCGGCAGCGATCGAACGCGGGGAGGGCGGCAATCCCTTCGTCCTGGCGATTCCCGAAGGCCTCGCCGGCTTGCAGCGCTCGACGGACCTGCGCCTGCTCGGCCTGCAATGCAGCAACACCGCCGCCCTCGACCTGCGCGCGGTGGCGGTCGGTCGCGACTGGCTGTTGCACGACGACGCCCGGCAGTTCCTGCCACGGGTGCGCCCGGCCTTCCTCGGCCTGCAATGCGGCATGGCCATCGGCCTGGCGCGCCGCGCGCTTGACGAAGTGCAGCGGCACCTGGGCGGCAGCCGTTCGCTGCTGGATGGCGAGCTGGCGGCACAGCGCGAAACCCTCGACGGACACGTGGCGGCGCTGCACGCCGGCCTGGCCAGCGGCGAGTTCGCCAGCCAGCCGGCACGCCTGTTCCGCATCCGCATCGGGCTCGCCGAAGCCGCCGCCAATGCCGTGCAACTGGAGTTGCAGGCCAGCGGCGGCAAGGCCTACCTGAGCGAGCACGGCGCCGGTTTCGCCCGCCGCTGGCGCGAGTCGGCGTTCGTCCCGATCGTTACGCCGAGCCTGGTGCAACTGCGCGCCGAACTGCAACGCCAGGCCGAGGCCAAGGCATGAGCGAGGCGCTCCTCGACGCTCGCGGGATCGCCCTCGGCTATCCGCGCGGTGCCGGCTGGCAGGCGGTGCTCGGCGATTTCGAATTGCGCCTGGGCGCCGGCGAGGTAGTCTCGATCCTCGGTCCCAGCGGGGTCGGCAAGTCCAGCCTGCTGCGCGTGCTGGCCGGCCTGCAGGAACCGGCCGCCGGCAGCGTGCGGGTACTCGGCGAGCCCCTGCGCGGACCGCATCCGGGCGTCGCGGTGGCGTTCCAGGACCCCAGCCTGCTGCCTTGGCTGAACCTGGAGAAGAACGTCGCCTTCGGCCTCGATTTCGCCCGCCAGCCGCACCTCGACGCGGCGACCCGCCAGGCCCGCGTCGACCAGGCGATCGCCGCGGTCGGCCTGGAGCACGCCCGTGCCCGCTACCCGGCGCAACTCTCCGGCGGCATGGCCCAGCGCACCGCGCTGGCCCGCTGCCTGGCGCGGCAGCCGAAGGTGCTGCTGCTCGACGAACCTTTCGGCGCGCTGGACGAAGTGACCCGCGCCGACATGCAGCAGCTGCTGCTGCGGGCGATCCACGAGCGCGGCACCGCCGTGGTCCTGATCACCCACGATATCGACGAGGCCCTGCTGCTCTCCGAACGCATCCTGCTACTGGGTGACAGCCCGGCGCGGACCCTCGGCGAGTGGCGCATCGACCTGCCGCAGCCACGCGCGGAGCTGGTCGAGGAACTGGGCGCGTTGCGCATCGAGATCCTGAAAACCCTACGGCGGGCGAGCCGCACCCATGCCCATCCCATCGCTCAGCCGGAGGCCTCCCATGTGCCTGGACGACCCGACCCATTCCCGACGTGACATCCTCAAGCTCGCCGCGCTGCTCAGCGCTGCCGGCGCGTTGCCGCTGCTGAGCAGCCTGCAGGCGCGTGCCGCCGCCGAACCCGACGCGCCGGTGCGCATCGGCTACCTGCCGATCACCGACGCCACGCCCTTGCTGGTGGCCCATGCCAACGGCCTGTTCGAGGCCGAGGGCATCCAGGCCGAACGGCCGGTGTTGCTGCGCAGCTGGGCGCAGGTGATCGAGGCGTTCATCTCCGGCCAGGTCAACGTCATCCACCTGCTGTCGCCGATGACCGTCTGGGCCCGCTACGGCAGCAAGGTGCCGGCCAAGGTGGTGGCCTGGAACCACGTCGGCGGCTCGGGGCTCACGGTGGCTCCGGAGATCGCCGACGTGCGCCAGCTCGGCGGCAAGAGCGTGGCGATCCCGTTCTGGTACTCGATCCACAACGTGGTGTTGCAGCAACTGCTGCGCGACAACGGCCTGCGCGCGGTGAGCCGCGCGGTGGGCGCGGCGCTGGCCGCCGACGAGGTCAACCTGGTGGTGCTGCCGCCTTCGGACATGCCACCGGCGCTGGCCAGCAAGCGCATCCACGGCTACATCGTCGCCGAGCCGTTCAACGCCCTGGCGGAGAACCTCAAGGTCGGCCGGGTACAGCGCTTCACCGGCGATGTCTGGCGCAACCACGCCTGCTGCGTGGTGTTCATGCACGAACACGACCTGGAGCGGCGGCCGCAGTGGTCGCAAAAGGTGGTCAACGCCATCGTCAAGGCCCAGCTATGGACCCGCGAGCACCGCGCCGAGGCCGCACAGTTGCTGTCCAAGGCCGGAGCCAACCGCTACACGCCGCACGCGCCGGAGGTCCTCGGCCGGGTGCTGGCGCCGGGCGCCGAGGAGCAGCAGGCCTATCTCGCCAGCGGCGCGATCCGTCACGCCGACTGGCAGGAGCGGCGCATCGACTTCCAGCCCTATCCCTATCCGAGCTACACCGAGGAACTGGTGCGGCGGCTGAAGGATACCCTGATCGAAGGCAATAATGCCTTCCTCGCCAGCCTCGATCCGCGCCAGGTGGCCAGTGACCTGGTGGACGACCGCTTCGTCCGCCAGGCCCTGGCAGAGGTCGGCGGGTTGCAGGCGTTCGGCCTCGCCGGGGGCTTCCAGCGCAGCGAGGAGATCAGCCCGTGAGGCAGACGCTGCGCCAGGGCGCGCTAGGCGTCGCCGGGCTGTTGACGCTGTTCGCCCTGTGGTGGCTCGGCGTGGCCCTGTTCGGCGCCGCCGACGGCCTTTCGGCGCGCTTCTCGCCGCAGGCGACGTTGCTCAGCCTGGGTGAACTGCTGGAACGCCGCGAACTCTACGAGCACGTGCTGGTGAGCCTGAAGCGGGTCCTGCTGGGTTTGTTCCTGGCGCTGCTGGTGGGAGTGCCGCTGGGGCTGCTGGTGGGCGCCTCGCGCAACCTGGAAGCGGCGACCACTCCGGCGTTCCAGTTCCTGCGGATGATCTCGCCGCTGTCGTGGATGCCCATCGCGGTGATGCTGATGGGCGTGGGCGACCAGCCGATCTATTTCCTGCTGGCCTTCGCCGCGCTCTGGCCGATCCTGCTGAATACCGCCGCCGGTGTGCGCCAGCTCGACCCGCGCTGGCTGCAACTGAGCCGCAGCCTCGCCGCCACGCCCTGGGAAACCCTGCGCCGGGTGATCCTGCCGGGCATCCTCGGCCATGTGCTGACCGGCGTGCGCCTGGCCATCGGCATCCTCTGGATCGTCCTGGTGCCCTGCGAGATGCTCGGCGTCAGCGCCGGGCTCGGCTACTACATCCTCGACACCCGCGATCGCCTGGCGTACTCCGAGCTGATGGCGATGGTGCTGCTGATCGGCCTGCTCGGCTACCTGCTCGACGCGGCGGCGCGCGGACTCTACCGGCGCTGGGCGCACGGGGCGCTCGGGTAGGGCGCGGTTCCGCTGCGCTGGCGGATAGCGCCGGGGCGC
>NZ_KV811389.1:0-243 GCF_001813025.1 Pseudomonas sp. HMSC066A08 | reverse complement strand
TCGCAGCCGCAGGCCAGCAACGGCGAGAACTACAGCAGCTCGCAAATCATCGCCGGGTCGCTGGGTCAGCAGATGGGGCAGATTGGTATGCAGATGGCCCAACGCAACATGAACATTCAGCCGACGCTCGAAATTCGTCCGGGCTACGAGTTCAACATCATGGTGACGAAGGACATTATCCTGCCGACGTGGGAAGGCCACCCGATGGCCGGAAGCACCGGCAAGGGCTGCAATTGACGACTA
>NZ_KV811388.1:0-300 GCF_001813025.1 Pseudomonas sp. HMSC066A08 | reverse complement strand
CTCGCACACGTCTAGTTCGTGCTGCGAAGGGCCAGACGACACGGGCAGACGGCCTACCCATTTGGTGCTGATGCGAGCGCAGTTCGCCCACGCGGTGGCCACGGTCTTTTTCATGCCCTCCGGGGCATGTTCGGCCACCTGATGAATGAACCCGTTGTAGTTCTCGGCCGCGTGCAGGTCAGCGACAGCAGCTTGCCGGAAATCCGTGGTTGCCTCGCTGCGCCGCATGACGCCGAACGCCAGCGCGGCGAATGCAAGACCTGCCCCAACAACAACGATTAGTGACGTGCGCCCGCTCAT
>NZ_KV811387.1:0-277 GCF_001813025.1 Pseudomonas sp. HMSC066A08 | reverse complement strand
GTTCGGGTAGGGCTGGCCGGGCAGCGAGCCAAGCCACGCTTCCAGCGCGTTGACCGTCTCGATACGGGCCGCGAAGCCCTTGCGTTCAAGCTCGCGCTTGACGTAGCGGGCCTGTTCGGACAGGAAATTGCGGTCTTCGTGCATCAGCACCACGACCGGCGTGTAGTAGCCGTAAGCGACCAATCCCGACTTGGCGTCGTTGATGGCCACCTCCGTTTCCTGCGCCATTTTCAGGGCGTCGGTGTTAATCATGCCCTTCTGCGACTTGAAGACTTGC
>NZ_KV811386.1:0-271 GCF_001813025.1 Pseudomonas sp. HMSC066A08 | reverse complement strand
TGGCCGACGCCGTAGCGGGCCAAGTAGCCGTTCAAAAAACCCTTGTTGAAATCGCCCGTGTTGTAGGCGGACAGGGCCGCCCGGAGTGCGGCCTGTTCGTTCGGATATTTCGGCAGCGCGTTGCTGTAGAACGCGGTCAGAACTCGCGCACCGGCTGCGAGGTTCTTGCAAGTGTCGAACATATCTTCGACGGTGTAGCCGAGCGATTTAAGGTTGGTACTGTTGACCTGCATGTAGCCCATATCGACGGAGTGCCCCGCGTCGATGGCCA
>NZ_KV811385.1:0-234 GCF_001813025.1 Pseudomonas sp. HMSC066A08 | reverse complement strand
CTTGGCCCGCTACGGCGTCGGCCAACAGGTCGCCGTGAGCGTTCCCGCGCTCAATCCGTACACGGCCCCGACTGCCGTGTTTGTACGTCAACCGAGAAAGGAAGAAGCCATGAGCACCAAAGAAGAAGCGAGCAGCACCCAGCAGGTCGCGGAAGCGAAAACCGCCTTGGCCCCGCGTGTCGATCCCGTCGTGAGCAAGTCGCCCGAAGACAGCGGCACGCCCGGCGTGCAGGT
>NZ_KV811384.1:0-745 GCF_001813025.1 Pseudomonas sp. HMSC066A08 | reverse complement strand
CGCACCGTTCGGCTCGCTGGCGATGCCGCAGGCACGCCCGTTTCGTTTAAGGCAACCGGGCGCACCCTGTTGTCGCCCGGCTGGCAGGCCGTCTACGCGGAAGACGCGAAGGACGAGAACGACGAACCGGACGAAGAAAGCAACAACCCGATTCCGGCCCTCGCGGTAGACGCCGCACTGGTAGCTGATGATGGCCGCGTGCTGACCAAGAAGACCAAGCCGCCGGTTCGCTTCAAGCAACCGACCCTTGTAATGGAAATGGAGCGGCTGGGGATCGGGCGACCGAGCACCTACGCGGCGATCATGGAGAACATCACCGCCCGCGAGTACATCATTGCGGACAAAAAAGAGTACCTGTCGCCTACGCCGGTCGGCGAACTTGTCTGCGATGGTTTGGTGGATCGCTTCCGCTTTATCGACCTCGACTACACCCGAGGCCTTGAGGAACAACTCGACCAGATCGCGGAAGGCAAGACCGACTACCTCAGCGTCGTCTCGGCGGCTTGGGCCGCACTCGATGACGAGCTGGGCAAGCTGGACTCGGCCGACCTGCCCGTGGCGCACCCGTGCCCGACGTGCAGCAAGCCGCTGCGCCGAATCAAGGGCCAACACGGGTTCTTTTGGGCCTGCTCAGACCGGGAATGCAAGACCACCTTGCCGGATGCCAAAGGCAAGCCCGGCGAGCGCAAGGCTCCACCACCGCCGACCGGCATTGCGTGCCCGAAATGCGGTAAGGAGCTGGCCC
>NZ_KV811383.1:0-294 GCF_001813025.1 Pseudomonas sp. HMSC066A08 | reverse complement strand
ATGGCATCGGCGAGCTGCGAGGCGACGGCACGTTGCCAGATGAGGCGATACAGGGCCTTTTCGTCGTCGTCTTCGCCGCAATCCAAATCAGCAACGTGTGTCGGGCGGATGGCTTCGTGCCCTTCTTGCGCGTTGTCTTTGGCCTTCCATTTTCGCGGCTTGTCGGCCATTGGCAGACCAGCACCGGCAGCGTAAGCGGCAATGTCGGCAATACCTTCCTCGTCCATGTTCGGGGAGTCGGTGCGGTGATAGGTGATCGCCCCTTGCTCGTACAGCTTTTGCGCCAGTTCCATC
>NZ_KV811382.1:0-803 GCF_001813025.1 Pseudomonas sp. HMSC066A08 | reverse complement strand
CGATTGCCGTTCCCGGCATGGAAGGCGCGGCAGGCCTGTCGCTGGGTGCCGGTGCGCCGCAGCCGGTGCCCGGCTCCGGTGCTGACGCTGATGGCTCGATGGCTCCCAGCTCGGCCCCGTCCAGTGCAGAACCGCAGAACGTCATTCGCCCGGCAGAACCGTCGCCAGCATCGCCAAGCGATGCAGGCCCGGCCAAGCCAGACACCAAAGGGGGGGAGTAAGCCATGATCGCCGAACTCGCCTTGTTCTTCCTGCCCTTGCTGGCCATGTTTTTGATAGGCCTTGGACTATGGGCGTTAGGGCAGTGGTTGCGCCGTAGAGGCTACAGTGACCAGCTCGACAAAATCGACGCGAAAGTGTCCACCGCCCAGCAAAAAACGCGCTGGCTGTTCCGCCCTCTGAGCGGCGCAATGGTCAGTGTAGGGCGCGGACTGAGCAGGGTTCCCCTGTTCGGCAACCGTCGCAGCCGCGACATGTGGGACGACCTCGAAGAACTGTCGAAGCATCAACGCAACAATCGCCGGGACTAACCCGAAAAAAGCCTCTCCTAGTGCTTGCTAGGAGGGGTTACTTTGGCCAATAATATAGTCTACAGACTATCAAATGGACGGACGTACTTATGCAACCCAATAGCAAGAAAAAGGGTCAGCGGGCACCGAAAGCCCCGCCCGGCACGCCTTACCTCGCAGCCCGCCGCGAGTGGAACGAGCGTTATGGCAGTCATATCATCGACGCCCGCAACTGGCGGACGGCCGCGTTTGTCGTTGGTGTCGCGCTGATTCTCTCGGCGGCCGGGAACGTCA
>NZ_KV811381.1:0-426 GCF_001813025.1 Pseudomonas sp. HMSC066A08 | reverse complement strand
GTGGAGTCGGGCATCATGACGCAGGCGCAGTGCGAGGCCATCGAGGCCGCTGTACGCAACCGCCGCAACGTTCTGGTCGTTGGTGGCACCGGCACCGGCAAAACCACCCTCACAAACGGCATCATCGACTACATGGCGAAGGCCTGCCCGCAAGACCGTATCGTCATCATCGAAGATACGGGCGAGCTGCAATGCGCCGCCACGAACGTCGTCATTCTCCGGGCAGTCGATCACGTCGATATGACCCGGCTACTCAAGGCAACCATGCGTCTGCGGCCCGACCGTATTCTGGTCGGTGAAGTCCGCGACGGCGCAGCGTTGGCCTTGCTCAAGGCTTGGAACACTGGCCACCCCGGCGGGGCCGCCACTGTTCACGCAAATTCGGCACCTGCGGGCCTTATCCGCATGGAACAGCTTGTGGCTGAG
>NZ_KV811380.1:0-349 GCF_001813025.1 Pseudomonas sp. HMSC066A08 | reverse complement strand
TCTGCTCCTGCTCGAAGTCCATCACATAGCCGCTTATGCGTTCGGCGTCGGACGCGGCCCGGAAGATCTCTTTTGGATCTTCCTTCAAGGCTTTAATCCACGAACCTACATAGGCTGCGTGCTGGCCCGGATCGTGGCCGATTTCGAGGCGCTCGCCCAACATCAGCGAGGCAATTTCCGCTCGTAATTCTTCGCGGGCGTAGCCCTCCGAACCGAACGGGTGCGCAAGGTCGCGGTCAAGCCGCGACGGGTGCCCTGTCCAGTGACCCAGCTCATGCAACGCGGTCGCATAGTAGTTGTCGGCGGTCGGGAACTGGTTACGCTCGGGCAGCGTGATGCTGTCCGTGCT
>NZ_KV811379.1:7646-8262 GCF_001813025.1 Pseudomonas sp. HMSC066A08 | reverse complement strand
GCACCCGTGCCGCGATCAACATGACCGGCGGCGACGCAGCCCTCAATCTGACCGCGATGCCGGCAGTGGTGTTCACCGACCCGCAAGTCGCCACCGTGGGCTACAGCGAGGCGGAAGCGCACCACGATGGCATCGAGACCGACAGTCGCACGCTGACACTCGACAACGTTCCGCGAGCGCTTGCCAACTTCGACACACGCGGCTTCATCAAGCTGGTCATCGAGGAAGGTAGCGGACGGCTCATCGGCGTGCAGGCGGTGGCCCCGGAAGCGGGCGAACTGATCCAGACGGCGGTGCTCGCCATCCGCAACCGCATGACGGTGCAGGAACTGGCCGACCAGTTGTTCCCCTACCTGACAATGGTCGAGGGGTTGAAGCTTGCGGCGCAGACCTTCAACAAGGACGTGAAGCAGCTTTCCTGCTGCGCTGGATAAAAAAAGGAGGTTTTCAATGAGCGCCTACACCGTGTCCCGGCTGGCCCTTGATGCCGGGGTGAGCGTGCATATCGTGCGCGACTACCTGCTGCGCGGATTGCTGCGTCCGGTGGCGTGCACCCCGGGCGGCTATGGCCTGTTCGATGATGCCGCCTTGCAACGGCTGTGCTTCGTGCGGGCGG
>NZ_KV811379.1:338-7546 GCF_001813025.1 Pseudomonas sp. HMSC066A08 | reverse complement strand
ACGCGCTGGCGCGGCTGTGCCGGGCGCTGGATGCTGCGGACGGCGATGAAGCGGCCGCGCAGCTTGCCGTTCTGCGCCAGTTCGTCGAGCGTCGGCGCGAAGCGTTGGCCGATCTGGAGGTGCAGTTGGCCACCATGCCGACCGAGCCGGCACAGCACGCGGAGAGTCTGCCATGAACAGCCCCGAGCGCTTGCCGTCCGAGATACCTGTGGGGCGCGCTGGCCGTGCTCACCTGTCCCTGCCATTTGCCGATTCTCGCCATTGTGCTGGCCGGCACGACGGCCGGCGCGTTCATCGGAGAGTACTGGGGTATCGCAGCCCTCACGCTGACCGGTTTGTTCGTCCTGTCTGTGACACGACTGCTGCGGGCCTTCAAAGATCGATCATGAGCGCTTCCCATTGAGACAAACCACGCTGTCGCTACGTTGCCTCATGCCGGCATCAAATTCGGCTGAGTAGCTTCTCGCCATCTGGACGTAGCTCACCCTTGGGTGAAACATGCCGATACAGGGTCTGCCGCGTGACGCCAAGTTCCTGGCACAGGTCGCCGACCTTGGTCTCTGGCTGACCCATTGCCGCCATCGCCAGCCGCAGCTTGGCGGCGGTCATCTTGAACGGCCGGCCGCCTTTCCGCCCGCGCGCGCGGGCCGAGGCTAGGCCGGCAATCGTGCGCTCCGCGATCAACTCGCGCTCGAACTCGGCCAGGGCGGCGAAGATGCCAAAGACCAGCTTGCCGGCGGCGGTCGTGGTGTCGATGGCCGCGCCGTGCCCGGTTAATACCTTCAAGCCGATGCCGCGCCCAGTCAGGTCGTGCACGGTGTTGATGAGATGTCGCAGGTCGCGTCCGAGCCGATCCAGTTTCCACACGACCAGTGTGTCGCCAGTTCGCAACGCCTTCAGGCAGCTCGTCAAGCCGGGCCGATCCTCGCGCATGCCGGATGCCTGGTCCTCGTAAAGATGTACTGGATCGACCCCGGCGGCAATCAGCGCGTCGCGCTGCAAATCGGTAGCCTGGGAGCCGTCCGCCTTCGATACCCGCATGTAGCCTATCAGCATGTCGTACCTGTCACATATACGTTCGATTATGTGACAGTGTGAGCCAGAAAGTTCTCGCCGTCAAAAACTGTCACTTAACCCGTCATTTAGTCTAAGACCTGCAAACGGCCATTCAGGCTCGTAATGTGACAAAAACTCCGGCGGGATGCCCTCCTTGGTGAACGTGGCGCGCAAACGTTCCAGGGATTCGGGGTCGCGTCGCCCGTAGGACGCCAGTGTGAACAGCAAGCGGGCCGTCTCCGGGTTGTGTCGCGCTTCAATGATGGCCTCATCGATGGCCTGGGCTGCTCGTTGCCAGTGGTTGATGGGTTCCGGCTTCGGCACCTTCGCCGGCAGGCCGTTGGTGAAACCAGTGTGCGGCTCCGTCCAACGCCGCGACGTCCGCAGCGTAGTGGTCCATGTCGTGGCCGTCGCTCACCTGAGCGGACCGGCCGTGGCCGCGCCGATCGTGCGCGATGACGCGATAGCCCAGGCCAACGAAGAACAGGGCCTGGCTATCCCAATCGTCACCGCTGAGCGGCCAGCCATGGTGGAACACGATTGGCTGGGCGTCCTTCGGGCCCCAGTCCTTGTAGAAGATCTCAACGCCATCTTGGGTAGTCACTGTGCTCATGGTCATGATTCCGCGGTTGATGGAAGGAGAGTGGACGGACGAGAGTGCAGCGAAGGACGCCGGGGAAACGGCAGCCAGGGCCGCGGCACTCAAGCCTAGCACCAGAAAATCTCGCCGGTCCGGGCTGGCAGGCCCGAAGGTTTTGGTATTGCTCATGGGTGACTCCTTGTCAGTTGGCTAGCACGGGAGCAACAAGGGCTCCCGTGCCTGGTTGGGAAATTGGTTCTACCCGCGGTCAGCGTCCTTCCAGCTTTTTCACTACCTCGTCGGTCGTCAGCAGACCGTTGGCAATGTAGCGGAAGTCGACCAGTGCACTACCGTAGCCGTCGCCGTCAGGAAGCTTCGGTCCGGCGATGGCGTCACGTACGACGACCACCTCGAAACCGCGCTCCAGAAACTCGCGAAGATGCGATTCGACGCACAGGTTGGAGGCCATACCGGCAAGGATGATCTTGTCAACCCGCTGCTTATGCAGCTGCAGCATCAGGTCGTTGCTTTGGGGGCCATACAACTTGTGCGGTGATGCGACGATGGTCTTGCCGTCTTCAATGAAGGGCTTGAACTCCTGCATGAAGTCGGCACCCGAGTTACGGAATCCATCCAGCGTCAAGGCGCCCTTGCGATCGAAGAGGCCAAGCTTGTGCTGAACGGTCTCCGCCGGCGCCTCGTACTCCCATTTATGATCGTGGGGATAGTAGTAGTGCGGCGAGATGGCGACGGTCGTTCCAGCCTTCTTGGACGCCGCGAAGAGCCGGCGCAGATTCGGGACCAGGTTTTGCTCGGTAACGCTCGCACCGAACACCGGCCAGCCTGCACCCTCCGGGCTCATGAAGTCGATCTGCGGGTCGATCACGACCAGAGCGGTTCGACTTAGATCCCATTCAAAAGTGGAGGCCGGGAGCGCGGGCTTGACCGGGTCGGCATAGGAGTTCTCGGCGGCGAAGCTGATGCCAGGCGCCATCAGGATGGCCCCCAACACGGCGGCGTAGGAGAGCATTGTCTTGGGGTGAGTCTTGTTGAAGGTCATTTGCATGTCCTCGAAGTGGGGTGGTGCGAGTACGGTACGGCGAGAGGCTGGTACGAATAGGACATTTGTCCCTGGATTTCGGCCGACAAGCGCAGCCACCTCGAGTGAGGCGGGTGCACTTGGATGGCCAGACGAGCGCTTCCAGGCGAATGGCCGGATCTGGCAACGGCCGAGCCCCGTTGTTGCACCCGTTGACCTGCCAAACAGGAGGCGCGTCTAATGACTCTTCTGCCGGGCTATTGGCGTTCAGGTCATGCCACGTCACGTTTGTTTCTTGGTTTATTCGGGCTTCGTATTGCTGGATTTGAGTGGCCCGCTCGAAGCCTTCTCCAACGCCAATAGCGCGCGCCCTTCGGGCTATCGATTCACGGTCGCTTCGCTTGAGGGCGGGTTGATCCGCGCCTCGAGCGGACTGCAGGTCGCGACCGAAGCATTGGAAGTCGTCGACCGCCTCGACACGCTCATCATCGTCGGCGCAC
This sequence comes from Pseudomonas sp. HMSC066A08, assembly GCF_001813025.1. NCBI lineage: Bacteria > Pseudomonadati > Pseudomonadota > Gammaproteobacteria > Pseudomonadales > Pseudomonadaceae > Pseudomonas > Pseudomonas sp. HMSC066A08. The sequence continues at coordinate 4,371 of NZ_KV811379.1, read as the reverse complement.
CGGCCGCTCCGATCGGTGACTGGACGATGTCGATGGCGACCGCGATCCGGCACATGTCCCTGCGCTCTCGCCGCACGGCCAGCGTCTGTACTGGCGCCTTCGTGCTGGCCGAGAGCGGCCTGCTCGACGGTCGTGTCGCTACCACGCATTGGAACTATGCTCCGCAACTGCAGGCTCGCTATCCGTCGCTGCGCGTGGACGGAGATCGAATCTGGACCGAAGACGGGAATGTCTGGACGTCCGCAGGCATGTCGGCTGGCATCGACATGGCCTTGGCCATGATCGAGCAGGACCTGGGCAAAGAGGTGGCGCGCTCCGTCGCACGCATGCTGGTTGTCTACTATCGACGGCCAGGTGGTCAGTACCAGTTCTCTTCGCTGCTGGATTTCGACCCTGGCTCAGATCGCATCCGCACGGTGCTGAGCTATGCGCGCGATCATCTGCGTGATGATCTGTCAGTCGAGCGCTTGGCTGACGTCGCGCATATGAGCGTGCGTCAGTTTGGCCGTGTATTCGCGGCATCCATCGGGGTGACGCCGGCCAAAGCGATCGAGCGCCTTCGCATCGAGGCGGCAAGGCCGCTGGTTGAGGACGGGCATCAGACTTTCGAGGAGATCGCCAGGAGCGCCGGATTCGGCGATGCCGATCACATGCTGCGCTGCTTCGTGCGAGTCATTGGGCGGACGCCACAAGAACTGCGCCGGAGCGTTCGTCAGGCCAACGGAGATGGCGGATCCGGGAGCAAGGCAGACCAATAGTCCGCGCTTGCGAAGGTTCGAGGGCCTGATGATGCGGCTATACGCACGCCGTGGTCGATCCCGGGAACCTCACTGACTAAAGGCCCCATCACAATGCGCGCGTTTGGCTTGCATGCATGTGGGGTGAAATTAGAGAAGCTAAAATTAATCTGTCCCCTTTACCATTGCCAGGCTGCGTGAAGGCGCGGATCAACCTTCTGCAGAATCACCGTTGAAGCCTGGCTTCGCGATTGACCCTTCCGCGAAAGGAGGCTTGCCGGAAGATGTCCGCTCGATGGAAGGGGTGGGCGTCTCCACGCAGATGCCTCTTGTCCTCAGCTCCAGGTGCTTGAGGGAACTTCGATCCAAACAGCCCGGGCCAAGGCAACGAGGCGGTCGTTCGGTGCGTAGATGGCCGTACCAGCTAGACGCTTGCGGCCCTCCACCCCCAAAGGCCAGCCGAGGACAATACAACGATCCCCAGGCTTGACGACGCCCAAGATGGAGGCGGCCAGTTCGCCGAGAACAATCGCGACGCCATCGGGTAGCGGGAAAGAAGTGAAAGCTCCCGTGCAGTCGAGCGCCGCCCACAAGAATTCTGGCCGCAGGTTTCCCGATTTGTCGGCGAGCGACGCGTCGGGCGTCCACGGCGCAGCAATCGTGGAGGTGTTGTTCAGCGGGCCAGGAAAGATACATAGGCCGTCGTTTTGCGTGCGCTCTGGCCCGCACACAAAGCAACCAGGAAACCTATGGCTTTTGAACCCAATGAACGACTGTGCTGCTTCCTCTGCTTCCTCGTACGAGGGCCCGGGGGTGCCTGAATGCTTAGTTGAGAACGCTTGGCTTCGCGTTGCCGCTGTTCCTCTGGTTGCTGTGGCTGAGCCGCGGGGCGGGGGAAGGGCGGCTCTCGCTGGCGGATGGGGCGCGCATCCTGCTGCTGGGGATGTTCGGCTATTACCTGTCCAGCCTCTTCGATTTCTACGGGCTGGAATACATCAGCGCCGGACTGGAGCGCCTGATCCTGTTCACCTATCCGACGCTGATCCTGCTCTTCCAGGTCGTGATTTTTCGCGAGCGGCCGAGCCGACGCACGCTGCTGGCCATGGGCGTCTGCTACATGGGGCTTGGGGTGGCGCTCCTGCACGACATCAGCACCGCGGGCATGGGTGGGCAGGTCATCCTGGGGGCGGCCTGGGTCTTCGCGAGTGCCGTTACCTATGCGCTGTACTATCTGGGCACCGGCGTCATGCTGAAGCGCCTCGGTTCGATGCGGCTGGCCGGTCTGGCGGGCAGTGCGTCGGCGCTGATGGTGCTGGTTCACTACGGCGCCTCGACCGACATGGCCCAGCTGCTGGTGGTGCCGCGGCCGGTATGGCTCTATGCGGCGCTCATGGCGCTGTTCTCCACCGTTCTGCCAATCTACTGGATGGCGCTGGCCATTCAGCGAATGGGCCCAACCCACACCGCCGCCGTCGGCAACCTGGGGCCCGTGCTGACGATCCTGGCCTCCTGGGCGTTGTTGAACGAGGCGATCTCCCTCTATCAACTGGCAGGGCTGGCGCTGGTCCTGGTGGGGGTGTCGCAGCTCAAGCCTGCAGCGCCCAGTCAGGCCAATGCTGTGGACGGCGGGGTGCCGGAGGCAGGATCAGCGCCGGGCCGCCGCTGACTTTGTTTAGCACCTCGATGCCCAGATACCAGATGCAGGGCGACAAAGCGGTCATCGCGCATCTGCTGAACTCAGTGTCGACAAGGAAAAATATGTAAAGAAATCTGCAGACTAGTCAGGGGGTGATTAACCTCGGCCAACTGAGTTGGACCAGTGATGAGGGGGCAGGCCCGCGTCGCAAAATCACAGAACGAAGCCTTCCGAGATTTGCAGCAACATCTCTTCAGCCTGACTCGTGCCTTGCAGGGTTGTGAGCAAATTTATTGGCATCATGCCGGAAAGTCGTTTCTTGGGCTTGAACAGCCACCTCCTTGCCTTGTCGGCGTCACCAAAAATCGCCTCAGCCATCGCCGTAATGTGGACTGTTCGGAAGAGCCGGTCGCTTTCCTCAATGGTCAACGGCTGATTACGTGTGATCCGGTTTTTCAAGGTTCGCAGCGGGATTATTTGCTCTCTAGCCTGCGGCGAAACCACTCCCTCGTCAGCGAGTTTCATGAGTCTAGCTGCGGAAAAACCACAGCTGATCCTGAGGTGAATCTCAAAGCTGCCGGCAGATTCAGGGATATCTAGCAGCACTTTCAGCCGAGCACGGTAAGCAGAATAACCGTGATCCAGAAGGGCCTCAGCAAGCATGATCGTCTCCTTTTCCGGCAATATGGTGTCATTTAGGCATCATTTCAGCTTCCGGCCTGTCCGACTTCCGCGCCCTGGTGCGCGAGCTAACCGAACTGGCCCAACAGACCGACAAGGGCTTGCTGCTGGCCGGTCAGGCGCTGGAGAGCCTGCGGCAGAAACGACGCATCCTGCCGGCGTTGAGCGTGATCGACCGGGCTTGCTCGGAGGCCATTGCACGGGCCAATCGGCGGGTCTACCGCGCCTTGGTTGAACCGCTCACGGACTCGCATCGGGCCAAGCTGGACGAGCTGTTGAAGCTCAAGGCCGGCAGCAGCATCACCTGGTTGACCTGGCTGCGCCAGGCACCGCTGAAACCCAACTCTCGGCGCATGCTTGAGCACATCGAGCGGCTGAAGACATTTCAGCTGGTGGACTTGCCCGAAGGCCTAGGCCGGCACATCCACCAGAACCGCCTGCTCAAGCTGGCCCGCGAGGGTGGGCAGATGACGCCCAAAGACCTCGGCAAGTTCGAGCCGCAGCGGCGCTATGCGACCCTGGCCGCCGTGGTGCTGGAGAGCACTGCAACCGTGATTGATGAGCTGGTGGATCTGCACGACCGCATCCTAGTCAAGCTGTTCAGCGGCGCGAAGCACAAGCATCAGCAGCAGTTCCAGAAGCAGGGCAAGGCGATCAACGACAAGGTGCGCCTGTACTCCAAGATCGGCCAGGCGCTGCTGGAGGCCAAGGAAGCCGGCAGCGACCCCTATGCCGCCATCGAGGCGGTGATTCCCTGGGACGAGTTCACCGAGAGCGTCAGCGAAGCCGAGCTGCTGGCCCGGCCGGAGGGTTTCGACCACCTGCACTTGGTCGGCGAGAACTTCGCTTCCCTGCGCCGTTACACGCCGGCCTTGCTGGATGTGTTGGAACTGCGCGCCGCTCCGGCCGCGCAAGGTGTACTGGCAGCCGTGCAGACCCTGCGCCAGATGAACGCCGACAACCTGCGCAAGGTGCCGGC
>NZ_KV811379.1:0-238 GCF_001813025.1 Pseudomonas sp. HMSC066A08 | reverse complement strand
GCCGCTGGTGATCACCCCGGAAGGCCTCGACCGGCGCTTCTACGAAATCTGCGCGCTGTCCGAGCTAAAGAACGCCCTGCGCTCCGGCGACATCTGGGTCAAGGGCTCGCGGCAGTTCCGCGACTTCGACGACTACCTGCTGCCGGCAGAGAAGTTCACCGCGCTCAAGCGGGATCAGGCCTTGCCCCTGGCGATCAACCCGAGCAGCGACCAGTACCTGGAAGAGCGTTTGCAGCTG
>NZ_KV811378.1:90499-90772 GCF_001813025.1 Pseudomonas sp. HMSC066A08 | reverse complement strand
TCACCGCGTTCTTCCTCGAGGCCGGTTTCCTCGGGGTCATGCTGTTCGGCTGGAACCGCGTGGGACCGGGCCTGCATTTCTTCGCCACGGTGATGGTGGCGATCGGCACGCTGATCTCCACCTTCTGGATCCTCGCTTCCAACAGCTGGATGCAGACTCCGCAGGGCTTCGAGATCGTCGACGGCCGGGTGATCCCGGTGGACTGGCTGGCGGTGATCTTCAATCCGTCGTTCCCCTACCGCCTGCTGCACATGTCGGTCGCCGCGTTCCTCG
>NZ_KV811378.1:88889-90399 GCF_001813025.1 Pseudomonas sp. HMSC066A08 | reverse complement strand
TCCGCAAGATGCTCTCGATGGCCATGTGGATGGCGCTGATCGTCGCCCCGGTACAGGCGCTGATCGGCGACGCCCATGGCCTCAACACCCTGGAGCACCAGCCGGCGAAGATCGCCGCGATGGAAGGCCACTGGGACAACAGCAGCGGCGAGCCGACCCCGCTGATCCTGTTCGGCTGGCCGGACATGCAGCGCGAGGAAACCCGCTTCAAGGTGGAGATCCCGGTGCTCGGCAGCCTGATCCTCAAGCACAGCCTGACCGAGCCGATCCCGGCGCTGAAGGACTTCCCGCCGGAAGACCGGCCGAACTCCACCGTGGTGTTCTGGTCGTTCCGGATCATGGCCGGCCTCGGCATGCTGATGATCCTGGTCGGCGTCTGGAGCCTGTGGCTGCGCTGGCGCGGCCAGGACAAGCTGTTCAACTCGAAGGCCTTCCTGCGCCTGACCCTGCTGATGGGACCGTCCGGCCTGATCGCGATCCTCGCCGGCTGGTTCACCACCGAGATGGGCCGCCAGCCCTGGGTGGTCTACGGGCTGATGCGCACCGCCGACGCCTCCTCGGCGCAGAGCGTGACGCAGATGAGCCTGACCCTGCTGACCTTCGTGGTGGTGTACTTCTCGCTGTTCGGCGTCGGCATCGGCTACATGATGCGCCTGGTGCGCAAGGGCCCGGTCACCCATGAGGGACGCGAGACCAACCCGGGAGGCGCCGGGCAGAAGCGGACGCCGGCGCGGCCATTGTCGGCCGCCGGCGAAGGTTTCGACGAAGAGCACGACGGCGACGCGCAAGCGGCCGACCGCGACCAGGACAAGAGGAACTGAGACATGGGTATCGATCTTTCCCTCATCTGGGCGGTCATCATCATCTTCGGCATCATGATGTACGTGGTGATGGACGGCTTCGACCTGGGCATCGGCATGCTCTATCCGTTCTTCAAGGACAGCGGCGACCGCGATGTGATGATGAACACCGTGGCGCCGGTCTGGGATGGCAACGAGACCTGGCTGGTGCTGGGCGGCGCGGCGCTGTTCGGGGCCTTCCCGCTGGCCTACGCGGTGGTCCTGTCGGCGCTCTACCTGCCGTTGATCTTCATGCTCGTCGGGCTGATCTTCCGCGGCGTCGCCTTCGAGTTCCGCTTCAAGGCCAAGCCGGCCAAGCAGCATATCTGGGACAAGGCGTTCATCGGCGGTTCGCTGGTGGCGACCTTCTTCCAGGGCGTGGCGCTGGGCGCCTTCATCGAAGGCATCCCGGTGGAGAACCGCAGCTTCGCCGGCGGTTCGCTGGACTGGATCGCGCCGTTCCCGCTGTTCTGTGGCCTGGCCCTGATCGTCGCCTACACCCTGCTCGGCTGCACCTGGCTGATCATGAAGACCGAAGGCCGCCTGCAGGAGCGCATGCACGACCTGGCGCGCCCGCTGGCGCTGGTGCTGCTGGCGATCATCGGGGTGGTCAGCCTGTGGACGCCGCTGGCCCATGCCGAGATCGCCGCACGCTGGTTCAGCCTGCCGAA
>NZ_KV811378.1:60084-88789 GCF_001813025.1 Pseudomonas sp. HMSC066A08 | reverse complement strand
CGCACGCTGGTTCAGCCTGCCGAACCTGTTCTGGTTCCTGCCGGTGCCGATCCTGGTCCTGGTGACCTTCTATGCGCTGCTGCGCTCGGTGGCCAACAATGACCACGTGAAGCCGTTCGTGCTCACCCTGGTGTTGATCTTCCTCGGCTACAGCGGCCTGGGGATCAGCCTGTGGCCGAACATCATCCCGCCGGCGGTGAGCATCTGGGAGGCCTCGGCGCCGCCGCAGAGCCAGGGCTTCATGCTGGTCGGCGCGCTGTTCATCATCCCCTTCATCCTCGGCTACACCGCCTGGAGCTACTACGTGTTCCGCGGCAAGGTGAAGCACGGCGATGGCTATCACTGAGGAGGCGCCGCATATGGTCCGTACGCCGAGTCATCCCGAACGAGATAGCGCAGCCAAGCCACCGCTCTGGCGACGCCTGGCCTGGCTGGCGGGCATCTGGACCGCCAGCGTGCTGGCCCTGGGCGTCGCCGCCTGGTTGATGCGCCTGTTCATGAGCGCGGCGGGGCTGGGCGTTCCGCACTGATCGACGATCCCATCCGGGGCGCTCCGGCGCCCTTTTCCGAGAGCCCTCCGCTGGAGGGCTTCTTTTTGTCCGCCGATCCGCCAGTGCTCGGTGTTGCGCCGTAGGGCGTCAATCCTCGCGTTCCCGCCTTGCACCATCCAGGCCGGTTCGGCGGATAACCGCGCTGCGGTTATCCGCCCTACGGGAACCTTGGCGGCGGATGCGCCCTAGCGGCGCCTTGGTAGGGCGAATAACGCCGCAGGCGTTATCCGCCGATTCGCGGTTGCTTGGCGTTGCGCCGTGGGGCATCAGTCCTCCCGTCCCCTGACCCGTGCCAGTTGCTCCAGTCGCCCCAGGTAGTCGCGCGGGGTTTCGCCGAGCAGGCGGCGGAACATGCTGCTGAAGGCCCGCGTACTGCCGTAGCCGAGGTCGCGGGCGACCACCTGCACGCTGTCGCCGGCCAGCAGGCGCGGCAGGGCTTCGGTCAGGCGCAGTTGCTGGCGCCACTCATGGAAGCTCATCTGCAATTCCTGGGCGAACAGCCGCGCCAGGGTGCGCGAGCTGGCGCCGACCCGCAGGCCCCAGTCATCGAGGGTCAGCCCCAGTTCCGGCTGTTTCAGCAATGCCTGGCAGATCGCCTGCAAGCGGCGGTCGCGGGGCATCGGCAGGTACAGCGGCATCCGTTCGAGGTTGGCGATCTCGCTGAGGATCAGCCCTTGCAGGCGCTGGCGGAAGTCGTCCAGGCGCGGCTGGCTCTCGAGGTGGATGGCGCGCAGGATCATTTCCCGCAGCAGCGGCGTCACCGCCAGTACGCAACAGTCGCTTAGCGGTGTCGGCGTTTCGGGTTGCCCGATGAACAGGGTGCGCATGTGTACCTCGCCGGACATGAATATCTCGTGCTCCACCCGGGGCGGAATCCATACCGCGCGGGTCGGCGGGATCACCCAGGCGCCGTGGTGGGTGGCCAGGCGCATCAGGCCGCGAGCGGCGTAGAGGAACTGCGCCTGCGGGTGGAAATGCCGCCCCAGGTGATGGCCGTCGGGGAAGTCGAGGGAGATGGCGGCCAGCAGGCCGTCCGGGCGGTGCTCGATCAGCATGTCCGTTTCGATGACCTCGCTGTCCTGTCTGCGCTTTTCGGTCAACCTATCATGCCCGGGTCATGACGCCCATTCCTCACCGACCATTCAGGCCGCACGCCATGAACCGACCTCGAACCGTTATCCGCTTCATCAACGCCGCGCATGTCATCGACCACATGTTCATGCTGATCTTCCCCGCCGCCGTACTCGGCATGGCCGGCAGCTTCGACCTCGACTACGCCGGTCTGATCGGCCTGTCGCTGGGTGGTTTCATCGCCTTCGGCGCCTGTTCGCTGCCGGCCGGCTGGCTGGGCGATACCTGGAGCCGGCGGCGGATGATGCTGCTGTTCTTCTTCGGTATCGGCGCCGCCGCACTGCTCACCGGGCTGGCCGGCAGCGTACCGATGCTGGTGACCGGGCTGACCTTGATCGGGGTGTTCGCCGCGATCTACCACCCGGTCGGCACCGCGATGCTGGTGGCACACGCGGAGAACCGCGGCCGCGAGATCGGCATCAACGGCATGTGGGGTAACCTCGGGGTCGCTTTCGCCGCGCTGCTTACCGGCTTTCTCACCGCGCACTTCGGCTGGCGCGCGGCGTTCATCCTGCCCGGCGGGGTGGCCATCCTGCTCGGCATCGGGTTTTTCTTCTGCGTGCGCGAGGAGCCATCGCCGCACCTGTCGGCCAAGGCCGCAACGCGTGGCGAGGACAGCGAGGGTCTGTCGATGCGCCGGGTGTTCGGCGTGCTGGCGCTGGTCACCGCCACCGGCGGGGTGGTGTTCAACGCCAGCACCGTGACCTACCCGAAGCTGTTCCAGGAGCGCCTGAGCGACTTGCTGGCGTCGCCGCAGACCCTCGGCGTGGTGGTCAGCCTGGCCTATGCCTTCGGCGCGGTGGCGCAACTGATCATGGGCCGCCTGATCGATCGCCTGAACCTGAAATTGCCGTTCGTCTTCCTCACCTTCTGCCAGGTGCCGCTGCTGCTGGCCCTGGCCTACGGCCACGGCAGCGCGGTGGTGCTGTTCGGCGCGCTGTTCATGTTCGCGGTGTTCGGCCAGGTGACGGTAAACGACGCGATGGTCGCCCACTTCGTCGCGCCGCAGTGGCAGGCGCGGGTCTTCGCCCTGCGCTATTGCCTGTCGTTCGGCGCCAGCGCGGCGGCGATTCCGATGATCGCCTACCTGGAGCCACGGCAGGGGCTGCTGGGGTTGTACCTGGTACTGGCGGGCTTCGCCGCGCTGACCTTCGCCGCGGCGCTGGTGTTTCCGCGTCCGGTGCGCAACGCCGCGGTGGGCGCCTGAGGAAGAGGGCGCCCGGACAGCACGAGCCGGCCGGGCGCCGATGGCTCAACGCCGTATCAGAGCAGTTCTACCGCCACGGCGGTGGCTTCGCCGCCGCCGATGCACAGCGAGGCGACGCCGCGCTTGCCGCCTTTCTGGCGCAGGGCGTTGATCAGGGTGAGGATGATCCGCGAGCCGGTGGAGCCGACCGGATGGCCCTGGGCACAGGCGCCGCCATAGACATTGACCTTGGCATGATCGAGGCCGTGTTCGCGCATGGCGAGCATGGTGACCATGGCGAAGGCTTCGTTGATCTCGAACAGGTCGACGTCGTCCTTGCTCCAGCCGGTCCTGGCGAACAGGTTGGTCATCGCGCCGATCGGCGCCAGGGTGAACTCGCTCGGGTCCTGGCTCTGGGTGGCATGGCCGACGATTCGCGCCAGCGGCTTCAGGCCACGGCGCTGGGCTTCCTCGGCGGTCATCAGGACCAGCGCGGAGGCGCCGTCGGAGATCGAGCTGGCATTGGCGGCAGTGATGGTGCCGTCCTTGCGGAACGCCGGCTTGAGGCTCGGGATCTTCTCCAGGTTGGCGGTCAGCGGTTGCTCGTCGTCCTTCACCACGGTCTCGCCCTTGCGGCTGGTGACGGTGACCGGGACGATTTCCGCCGCCAGCAAGCCATCGGCGATGGCGGCCTGGGCGCGCTTGAGCGATTCGATGGCATAGGCGTCCATCTCCTCGCGGGTCACGCCGTACTTGTCGGCGGTCTCCTGGGCGAACGAACCCATCAAACGGCCGGTACGGGCGTCCTCGAGGCCGTCGAGGAACATGTGGTCCTTGATCTCGCCGTGACCCATGCGCAGGCCGCTGCGGGCTTTCTCCAGGACATAGGGCGCGTTGGACATGCTTTCCATGCCACCGGCGACCATCACCTGGTTGGTGCCAGCCTTGAGCAGGTCGTGGGCCAGCATCACCGCCTTCATCCCCGAGCCGCACAGCTTGTTGATGGTGGTGCAGCCGCTGGCGGCGGGCAGGCCGGCCGCCAGCGCGGCCTGGCGGGCCGGGCCCTGCTTCAGGCCGGCGGGCAGGACGCAACCCATGATCACTTCCTGTACGTCCTCGGCGGCGATGCCGGCGCGCTGCACCGCTTCGCGGATCGCGACGGCACCCAGGTCGACCGCGGAAACGCCGGCCAGGCTGCCCTGGAAGCCGCCCATGGGAGTACGGGCGCCGGCGACGATGACGATATCGGACATGGAACGTTACCTCTTGTTCTGGATAGGGTCTGAACGATTCAGTGGGCGGATTCTATCTTGTGACCGGGAGGCTCCGAAAGGTCACGGGGCAAATCACTCTTTTGACTGATGAACAAAGCCCGCCGACGGCTCTAGAGTCGGCCTCATCCTGACAACGAACCCGCTCCCAGGTGTACGCCCCATGCTGAAGACCCGTCTCATCCCGGCCGCCGCCGGCGCTTATCAGTATCCGTTGCTGATCAAGAGCCTGATGCTTTCCGGCCGTCGTTACGAAAAGAGTCATGAAATCGTCTACCGCGACCAGGTGCGCTACAGCTACGCCACCTTCAACGAGCGCGTCGCGCGCCTGGCCAACGTACTCAGCGAGGCCGGGGTGAAGGCCGGCGACACGGTGGCGGTGATGGACTGGGACAGCCATCGCTACCTGGAATGCATGTTCGCCATCCCGATGATCGGGGCGGTGCTGCATACCATCAATATCCGCCTTTCCCCGGAGCAGATCCTCTACACCATGAACCACGCCGAGGATCGCTTCGTGCTGGTGAACAGCGAGTTCGTCCCGCTCTACCAGGCGGTGGCGGGGCAGTTGGCCACGGTGGAGCGGACCATCCTGCTCACCGACGGCGCGGAGAAGAGCGCGGAACTGCCCGGCCTGGTCGGCGAATACGAGTCGCTGCTGGCCGCGGCCAGCCCGCGCTACGACTTCCCCGATTTCGACGAGAACTCCATCGCCACCACCTTCTACACCACCGGCACCACCGGCAATCCGAAAGGCGTTTATTTCAGCCACCGGCAACTGGTCCTGCACACCCTGGCGATGGCTTCGACCATCGGCAGCCTGGACAGCATCCGCCTGCTCGGTACCAGCGACGTGTACATGCCGATCACCCCGATGTTCCATGTCCACGCCTGGGGTACTCCGTACGTGGCGACCATGCTCGGGGTCAAGCAGGTCTATCCCGGGCGTTACGATCCGGAACTGCTGGTCGAACTGTGGAAGCGCGAGAAGGTCACCTTCTCCCACTGCGTGCCGACCATCCTGCAGATGGTGATGAACGCCAGGGCCGCCCAGGGCGTGGACTTCAAGGGCTGGAAGGTGATCATCGGCGGGAGCGCGCTGAACCGCTCGCTCTACGAGGCGGCCAAGGCGCGCGGGATCCAGCTGACCGCCGCCTACGGCATGTCGGAGACCTGTCCGCTGATTTCCTGCGCCTACCTCAACGACGAACTGCTGGCCGGAAGCGAGGACGAGCGCACCACCTACCGGATCAAGGCCGGTGTGCCGGTGCCGCTGGTGGATGCGGCGATCATGGACGAACAGGGCCGCTTCCTCCCGGCCGACGGCGAGTCCCAGGGCGAGCTGGTGTTGCGCTCGCCATGGCTGACCCAGGGGTATTTCCGCGAACCCGAGCGCGGCGAGGAGTTGTGGCGCGGCGGCTGGATGCACACCGGCGACGTGGCGACCCTGGACGGCATGGGCTTCATCGAGATCCGCGACCGCATCAAGGACGTGATCAAGACCGGCGGCGAGTGGCTGTCCTCCCTGGAGCTGGAAGACCTGATCAGCCGCCATCCGGCGGTACGCGAAGTGGCGGTGGTCGGGGTGCCCGATCCGCAATGGGGCGAGCGCCCGTTCGCCCTGCTGGTAGTGCGCGAGGGCCAGCAACTGGACGCACGTGGCCTGAAGGAGCACCTCAAGCCTTTCGTCGAGCAGGGCAACATCAACAAGTGGGCGATCCCGTCGCAGATCGCGGTTGTTACCGATATTCCCAAGACCAGCGTCGGCAAGCTGGACAAGAAGCGTATCCGTATCGAGATCGCCCAGTGGCAGGAAGCCGGCAGCGCCTTCCTGTCGACCGTCTGACAGGGCTTTCCTATACCGCCGAAACGCCCGGAGGCCAAGCAAACGCTTGGTCTCCGCGTTTTCGCGACCGCTCGGTCACTCTTCGTCCGCCGCAAAGGCGCGAGCCAGAGTGGTTGCGCCGCGCAAATCACACTTTCGAGGGATCAAGCGGCAGGCACCGCTAGCTATAGTCCACGCACTCATAACAAAAAACACACATGGAGTAGCGTCGATGACAACCCGTAATCCGTTCTCGCGTCGGGCCCGGTTGCCGTTGGCCGTCAGCCTGGCTTCCTCGCTGGCGGCTCCGGCCTTTGGGGTGACCTTCAATATCGGGGAAATCGAAGGTTCCTTCGATTCGGCGTTGTCGGTCGGGGCCAGCTGGTCGACCGCCAAGCCGAACAAGAACCTGATCGGTGTGAACAACGGCGGCAAGGGACTTTCCCAGACCTCCGACGACAGCCACTTGAACTTCAAGCGTGGGGAAACGTTCTCGAAGGTCTTCAAGGGCATCCATGACCTCGAACTGAAGTACGGCGATACCGGTGTGTTCCTGCGCGGCAAGTACTGGTACGACTTCGAGCTGAAGGACGAGCACCGCGAGTTCAAGGACATCGACGACAGCGGCCGCAAGACCCTGGCCAAGTCCTCCGGCGCCGAACTGCTCGACGCCTTCATCTACCACAACTATGCCATCGGCGACCTGCCGGGCAGCGTGCGCCTGGGCAAGCAGGTGGTGAACTGGGGCGAGAGCACCTTCATCCAGAACGGCATCAGCGCCATCAACCCGATCGACGTCACCGCCTTCCGCCGGCCCGGCTCGGAGATCAAGGAAGGCCTGATCCCGGTGAACATGTTCTACCTGTCGCAGAACCTCACCGACAACCTGTCCGCCGAAGGCTTCTACCAGATCGAGTGGGACCAGACGGTGGTCGACAACTGCGGCACCTTCTTCTCCCAGCCGGACGTGGTGGCCGACGGCTGCGACCAGAACCTGGCGGTGCTGACCAACAACAAGGCGTCCATCAACCTGCTCAACAGCCTGTTGTCCGGAGCGGGGCTGGGAATCACTCCGTCTCCCTGGAACGAAGGGATCGTGGTGCAGCGTGGACCGGATCGTGACGCTCGTGACAGTGGCCAGTACGGCTTCGCCCTGCGCTACTTCGCCGACGAACTGAACACCGAGTTCGGCGCCTACTACATGAATTACCACAGCCGTCTGCCGATCTTTAGTGGTCAGGGACCGTCCGCCGAGAAGATGGCGGCCATCAATAACTTTGCGACCAATATCGCTGCTATCAGTCCCAGCCTGGCTGCTCAGGCAGCGGCGGCAGCCACTGCGGGCAACTCCAATTACTTCATTGAGTATCCAGAAGACATCCGCATGTTCGGCCTGAGTTTCTCAACCACGCTGCCCAATGGGACCGCCTGGAGCGGTGAGGTCAGCTATCGGCCGAATGCTCCCGTACAACTGAACACCACCGATATTCTCTACTCCGCTCTGGACCCAGTGAATATCGGTGGTAGCCGGCCTTATGAAAACGCATCGTTGCTGAACGGTCGGCCGGGTGAGGACATGCATGGCTATCGGCGCAAGGAAATCACCCAACTGCAGACTACCCTGACGCACTTCTTTGACCAGGTCATGGGCGCCGAGCGCTTGACAGTGGTAGGTGAGATCGGCTGGACCCATGTCGGTGGGCTGGAAAGTAGTTCCACCGTGCGTTACGGGCGTGATCCGTCATTTGGCTCGGGCCCGATGGAGGGAACGCTCAATGGCCTGAGCACTTGTTCGGGCTTAGCGGCAAGTGTGACGGGAAATCCGAACGCCAATAACGTCACTCGCTATTGTGAAAAAGACGGCTACACCACGACCGATGCCTGGGGCTACCGCGCCCGTGCGATCTGGGACTACAACGACGTGTTCATGGGCGTGAACCTCAAGCCCAGCGTGGCCTGGTCGCACGACGTCGATGGCTATTCGCCCGGCCCCGGCGCCAACTTCGAGGAAGGCCGCAAGGCGGTCAGCCTGGGGGTGGACGCGGAGTACCAGAACCCCTACACCGCGAGCCTCTCCTACACCAACTTCTTTGACGGCAAGTACACCACCGTGGACGATCGCGACTTCGTCGCGCTCAGCTTCGGCATGAACTTCTGATGTACGCCGGCCCGGTGCGAACCGGGCCGGCGAGCAGGACTTAACGAGGACGACGAGCGAATGAAAACAACGAAGATTCTTCTGCATACCGGTGTACTGGCCCTGAGCCTGCTGGCTACCCAGGTGATGGCGGCGGTATCCGCCGACGAGGCGGCCAAGCTCGGCACCAGCCTGACTCCGTTGGGGGCGGAGAAGGCCGGCAACGCCGACGGCAGCATCCCCGCCTGGGACGGCGGCCTGGCGACCAACGCCGGCAGCGTCGACAGCCGTGGCTTCCTCGCCAACCCCTATGCCAGCGAGCAACCGCTGTTCACCATCACCGCGCAGAACGTCGACCAGTACAAGGACAAGCTGACTCCCGGCCAACTGGCCATGTTCAAGCGCTACCCGGATACCTACAAGATCCCGGTATACAAGACCCACCGCAGCGCCACCGTCCCGGCGGCGGTGCAGGAGGCGGCCAAGCGCAACGCCACCACCACCAAGCTGGTGGAAGGCGGCAACGGCCTGGAGAACTTCGATACCGCCAACCCGTTCCCGATCCCGCAGAACGGCCTGGAGGTGATCTGGAACCACATCACCCGCTATCGCGGCGGCAGCGTCCGGCGCCTGGTGACCCAGGCCACTCCGCAGGTCAACGGCTCCTACCAGCTGGTCTACTTCCAGGATGCCTTCACCTTCCGTACCAACCTGAAGGACTACAACCCGAACAAGCCGAGCAACGTGCTGTTCTACTTCAAGCAGCGGGTCACCGCGCCCTCGCGCCTGGCCGGCAACGTGCTGCTGGTCCACGAGACCCTCAACCAGGTCAAGGAGCCGCGCCTGGCGTGGCTCTACAACGCCGGCCAGCGCCGTGTGCGGCGGGCTCCGCAGGTGTCCTACGACGGTCCCGGCACCGCCGCCGACGGCCTGCGCACCTCGGACAACTTCGACATGTACAACGGTGCGCCGGACCGCTACGACTGGAAGCTGGAAGGCAAGAAGGAAATCTACATTCCCTACAACAGCTACAAGCTCGACGATCCGAAGATCAAGTACAGCGAAATCGTCAAGGCCGGTCACATCAACCAGGACCTGACCCGCTACGAGCTGCACCGCGTCTGGCATGTGGTCGCGACCCTGAAGCCGGGCGAGCGGCACATCTACGCCAAGCGTGACTTCTACATCGACGAGGACACCTGGCAGGCCGCCGAGATCGACCATTACGACGGTCGCGGCACCCTGTGGCGCGTGGCCGAGGCGCATGCCGAGCAGTACTACGACAAGCAGGTGCCCTGGTACGCGGTGGAAACCCTCTACGACCTGCTCTCCGGCCGCTACCTGGCGCTGGGCATGAAGAACGAGGAGAAACAGGCCTACGACTTCAACTACAGCGCTTCGGAAAGCGACTACACCCCGGCGGCGCTGCGCCAGGAAGGGGTGCGCTGAGAAACGGTTTCCTGTCCACGAAGAAACCGGCCTTGTGCCGGTTTCTTCGTTTTCGCGGGTGGCGTTGCCGGTCCGGGCGCCAATTCATTACAAAGTGTTTTCCCTCCTCGCCCGCGGATTTCGCCGCCGTGGTCCTCCCGGCGGGCACCTGTGCGGCCGGGAAACGTTTGCCGCGCCTGGACCGCGCCGGGAAACCGGTCTTTCCTTGGTTGTCGAGCTGAAGCGCCGGGGCGCTATTTCGTCCGAGCCGATGGATAGTGCTTCAAATAGCCATCACTTGTGGTTAGTCTCCGGAGCGTTCACGCCCCATACATAAACCAAGAAACCGGGTGATGACTGACTTCTCGCGCACCTTCTCGGGCACTCCATCCGCCGTCCTGCCGACGGCCAACCGCTTTTTCCGCCCCCCGCTGCCGTCGGCCCATGTGGCGCGCCCGCGTCTTTGCCGTCGACTGCGCGACGGACTGGATGGTCGCCTGCTGCTGATCGCCGCGCCCGCCGGATTCGGCAAGAGTTCCCTGGCCATCGAGTTCTGCGAAAGCCTCGACCCGCGCTGGCAGAGCCTCTGGCTGGGACTGAGCAGCCGCGAGAGCGATCCCGGACGTTTCCTCGAACGCCTGCTCGATGGCTTGCGACAGTACCACCCGACCCTGGGCGAAGAGGCCCTCGGCCTGCTGAAGATGCGCCAGCGCCACCAGCCGTTCGCCTTCGAGACCTGGCTCGACGACCTGCTCGACGAACTCGCCCCCTGCCTGGACCCGCAGCGCCCCCTGCTGCTGGTGCTGGACGATTACCACCTGGCCCAGGGCGCGGTGCTCGACCGTTGCCTGCAGTTCCTCCTCAACCACCTGCCCGAGGGCCTGGTGCTGCTGGTCACCAGCCGGCAGCGGCCGGACTGGCACCTGGCGCGCCTGCGCCTGTCGCGGCAATTGCTCGAACTCAGCGAACAGGACCTGCGCCTGACCGCCGAGGAGAGCGGGGCGCTGATGGCCGCCAGCGGCCTCGAACTGGACGAGGACGCGCTGGACGCGCTGCTCGAGCGCAGCGAAGGCTGGGTCGCCGGGCTACGCCTGTGGCTGCTGGCGCGCGGCGATCCAGAGGAACAGGTCAGTCCCGGGGTACACGGCGCCGACGAGCTGATCCGCGACTACCTGCTGGAGGAGGTGATCGAGCGGCAGCCCCCCGAGGTGCAGGCGTTCCTCGCCCAGACCGCGCGCTTCGAGCGCTTCTGCGCCGAACTCTGCGATACCGTGCGCGAGGCCGGCGACAGCGCGGCGATCCTCGACCACTTGCAGCAGCACCAGGTCTTCCTCGTGCCGCTGGACGAAAACGGCCAGTGGTTCCGCTACCACCACCTGTTCTCCGACCTGCTGCTGGCGCGTCCCTTGCCCGACTTCGGTCCGTCCGCCGGCTCCCTGCACCTGCGCGCCTGCGGCTGGTTCAGCCGCCATGGCCTGCTCGACCAGGCGGTGGAGCAGGCGCTGCGCGCAGGCCAGCCGGACGTGGCGGCGAGCCTGGTGCAGAACCTGTCGGAAGAGCAACTGCTGGCGGAGCAGAACATCGCCACCCTGCTGCGCTGGAAGATGGACCTGCCGGACAGCCTCCTGGCGAGCACGCCGCGCCTGATCCTGCTGTACGGCTGGGCATTGGCACTGGCCTGCCAACTGGATGCCGCGGAAGAGCTGGCCGGCCAACTGGCGCGTTTCCTGCCGGCGCCGGACGAGTCCGCGCAGCGCGACCTGCTGGCCCAGTGGCAGGCCCTGAGCGGGGTGATCGCGCGCGGCCGCGGCGATATCGACAAGGCCGAGGCGCACTGCCGCGAGGCCTTGCAGGACCTCGCCGGGGAGCGCTACGGCACCCGCCTGCAATGCCTGTCGACGCTGAGCAACCTGGCGGTGACCCGTGGCGACTTCTGGCAGGCGCGCAACTACAACCGCGACGCCCTGGAGTTCGCCCAGCGCTACGGCAACCCGCTGTTCGAGGCACTGGTCCATTACGACCGCGCCCGCGTCCTCCAGGCGCGCGGCGAGGTGGCGCGCGCGGAGGAGGAGGTGCGCCAGGGCCTGGAGCGCCTCCAGCACCTGCCGGCGCAACGCCGCTACGCGGTGCGCGGACGGCTCCTGCTGTACCGCGGCTACCTGCGCAGCCTGGCGCTGCAGCCGGACGAAGCGCGCAAGTGGATCAAGCAGGGGATCGAGGAAACCCGCAGCTGCCGGGATGTCAGCCTGGTGATCGGCTATTGCGTCCTGGCCAGCCTGGAAGGGCGCCTGGGCAACTACGCGGCGGCGTTCGCCCGGCTTGGCGACGTCGAGCGACTGATGCATGCCTGGGATATCCCGCCGATCTACTACCTGGCGGCGATCACCCTGATCAAGTGCGAACTCTGGCTGGCCCAGGGCCAGACCGAACTGGCCGGCGTCTGGCTACAGCGCCTGGGCGGCACCTACGGCGGGCAGGCGGCCACGCCGCCGGAATGCAGCCCGCTGCTGCCGCTGCATGTGGAGTTGCTCCAGGCCGGCCTGGAGCGCCGCGAAGGACGTCCGGAGGAAGCCGCCCGGCGCCTGGACCGGCTGGCCCGCTCGACGCGGGAGAACGGTGCGTTGCTGCCGGCTCGCCTGGCCCTCGGCCAATTGGCCGCGCTGCACCTGGAGCAGGGCCGCGAGCGCGAGGCGCTGGCGACCCTGCAACAGGCCATGGAGGGTGCAGTCGGCGGAGCCTTGCTGCCGCTCCACGAATTGCTCGTGCAGCAGCCGGAATGGTTGCGCGAACAGTTGCAGCGCTTCCCTGCCTGTCCCGGCGCCCAGCGCATGCGCGCGCTGTTGCCGGAGCCGCCCGCCGAACCCGCGGGCAGTGCGGGCGAGGTGCTCAGCGGGCGCGAACTGGCGGTGCTGGAGCTGATCGCCCAGGGGTTGTCCAACCAGGAGATCAGCGAGCGGCTGTTCATCTCGCTGCATACGGTGAAGAGCCACGCCCGCCATATCAACGACAAGCTCGGCGTCGAGCGCCGCACCCAGGCGGTGGCGCGGGCCAAGCACATGGGGTTGTTGCGCTAGGCTCGCCACCCCATGTGCCTGGCGTGCTGGCTCAGGGCTTCCAGCGTCGCAGGAGCAGGGCGTTGCCGACCACGCTGACGCTGGAGAAGGCCATCGCCGCGCCCGCCACCATCGGGTTGAGCAGGCCGAAGGCCGCCAGCGGGATGCCGATCACGTTGTAGATGAAGGCCCAGAACAGGTTCTGGCGGATCTTCGCGTAGGTCCGCCGCGAGATATCCAGCGCCGCCGGCACCAGGCGCGGGTCGCCGCGCATCAGGGTGATGCCGGCGGCGTGCATGGCCACGTCGGTGCCGCCACCCATGGCGATGCCGACGTCGGCGGCGGCCAGTGCGGGGGCGTCGTTGATGCCGTCGCCGACCATCGCCACCACCCGGCCCCGACCTTTCAGCTCGGCGACCGTGGCGGCCTTGTCCGCCGGCAGCACTTCCGCGTGCACGTCGTCGATGCCCAGGGCCTTGGCCACCACCGCCGCGCTGCCGCGGTTGTCGCCGGTGATCAGGTGGCTGTGGATATCCCGTTCGCGCAGGGCCTCCACCGCTTCGGCGGCGCCGTCCTTGAGGCTGTCGCCGAAGGCGAACAGGCCGAGCACGCGTTTCTCCGGAGCCAGTTCCAGCAGCCAGGACAGGGTGCGGCCCTCGGCCTCCCAGTCCGCGGCGGCACTCGCCAGCGCGCCGGGCTTGAGTTCCTGCTCGTCGAGCAGGCGGCGGTTGCCCAGGGCCAGCCGGCGACCCTCGACCTCGCCCTGGATGCCGCGACCGCTAAGGGCCTGGCTGGCGTTCACCGACGGAACCTCCAGGTCGCGCTCGGCGCAGCGCTCGAGCACGGCCTTGGCCAGCGGGTGCTCGCTGCCGCGTTGCAGGGCGCCGGCGAGCCTGAGCAGTTGCTCCTGGTCGTCGCCGCCGAGGTGGATGATCTGCGGTCGCCCGGAGGTCAGGGTGCCGGTCTTGTCGAAGGCCACGCTGGTGACCGCATGGGCGACTTCCAGGGACTCGGCGTCCTTGATCAGGATGCCGTGGCGCGCGGCCACGCCGGTGCCGGCCATGATCGCGGTGGGGGTGGCCAGGCCGAGGGCGCAGGGGCAGGCGATCACCAGCACCGCCACGGCGTTCACCAGGGCCTGCTCCAGGCCGACCCCGGCGACCAGCCAGGCGCCGAGGGTGACCAGCGCGATGAGGATCACCACCGGGACGAAGACCTGGCTGACCTTGTCCACCAGCTTCTGGATCGGCGCCTTGGCGGCCTGGGCGTCTTCCACCAGGCGGATGATCTTCGCCAGCACCGTTTCCCCGCCGAGCGCGGTGGTGCGCAGGAGCAGGCGGCCTTCACCGTTGATCGCGCCGCCGGTGACCTTGTCGCCGGGAGCCTTGGGCACCGGCAGGCTCTCGCCGGTGATCAGCGCCTCGTCGGCGTGGCTGCTGCCGTCGAGTACCTCGCCGTCCACCGGGAAGCGTTCGCCGGGACGCACTACCACCTCGTCGCCGAGGCGCAACTCGGCGATCGCCACCTCTTCCTCGCGACCGTCGCGCAGGCGCACCGCGCGCTCCGGGCGCAGCGCCTCGAGGGCGCGGATGGCGCTGGCGGTCTGGCGCTTGGCGCGGCTTTCCAGGTACTTGCCGAGGAGGATCAGGGCGATCACCACGGTCGAGGCTTCGAAGTAGAGGTGCGGCATGTGGCCGGGCGGGGCGGTCAGCCAGAGGTAGACGCTGAGCCCGTAGCCGGCGCTGGTGCCGAGGGCGACCAGCAGGTCCATGTTGCCGGCGCCGACCTTCACCGCGCGCCAGGCGGAGACATAGAAGCGCGCGCCGATGACGAACTGCACCGGAGTCGCCAGGAGGAACTGCGCCCACGGCGGCAGCATCCAGTGCAGGCCGGCCCATTCCACCAGCATCGGCAGCACCAGCGGCAACGCCAGCAACAGTGCGGCGATCACCCACCAGCGTTCGCGGCGCAGGCGGCGCTCGGCATCGTCCTGGCGGGGCTGCCCCGCGTCGAGCAGGCGGGCCTTGTAGCCGGCCTGCTCCACCGCCTGCAGCAAGGCCTGGCTGTCCACGGCGCCGAGCAGCTCGAGGTGGGCGCGCTCGCTGGCCAGGTTGACGCTGACTTCGCGTACGCCGGGCACCTTCTTCAGCGCCCGCTCGACCCGGCCGACGCAACTGGCGCAGGTCATGCCCTCGATGGACAGTTCCAGGCTGCGCGCCGGAACCTGGTAGCCGGCCTGCTCGACCGCCGCCACCAGGGCCAGCAGGCTGTCCGCCGGGGCCTGTACGCGGGCCTGCTCGCTGGCCAGGTTGACCGAGGCGGCCGCGACCCCGGGCACTTTCTTCAGGGCTCGTTCGACACGGCCGGCGCAGGACGCGCAAGTCATGCCGCTGACCGGCAGATCGAGCTCGGTTAGCGTGGCGCTGTTCATGAGTCCTCCTTGGAATGGACAGAAGTGGCACCGCAGACGCCCTGGGGCGCGCCGGTGAGATCTGTCGCCAGGTTCAGCCTTGACATCGTGTCAAGGTCAAGCCCCGGATTCATACAGGAAGGCGGCGCAGGGCGCAGTGGCGGCTTTATGTCGCAGGGGCAGGGGGAAGGGAATGGCGCTGGAAAACCGTTGAGGCACGGAAAAACGGAGGGTTTTCACAGGGATGGGACCGATAACACTAGACCTCGCGCAGGGCTGCGCCAAGGTATTTCGTCGCTTGCGGAAAAAAAACCTGCTGATGACGAAAAGTACTTTTTACCGTCATATTTTTTGCGGTATTTGTGGAACCGTAGACCGCCGAACCCTGCAGCACAGGTGGCGGCCCCGGCCCTCACCTCTGCTGTCAGGCTCTCCCCACCGGAAGAGAGAAGGCGGCTCGCCCCCCGGCGGAGCGCTGACCCGGCATTCCGTCGCCAGGCCCTTAGCAGAAGGTGATCGCGTATGGATGACCACGGACGTTCCCGCCCCACCCAACCTACCCTGTACGTCCTCGATACCAATGTCCTGATCCATGATCCGAATGCCTTGTTGAACTTCCAGGAGCACCGTGTCGCGATCCCGATGACGGTGCTCGAAGAGCTGGACAAGCTGAAGACCGGAAAGCACACCATCGCCGCCGAGTGTCGCCAGGCCATCCGCCTGATCGACCAGGTTCTGGGCGAGGCCACGCCCGAGCAGGTCGAGGGAGGGGTACCGATCCAGCGTGGCAAGAACGGCCCCAGCGGCAGCCTGTCGATCCTCATGAGCAAGCGCGCCGAGCCCATCACCTGGCTGCCGGAGCACCTCAACGACAACAAGATCATCAACCAGTTGGTCGAGCTGAAGAGCCGCCACAGCGGCGTGCGCGTGGTGCTGGTGACCAAGGACATCAACATGCGCCTGAAGGCGCGCGCCTGCGGGGTGGACGCGGAGGACTACCACACCGACCAGTTGATCGACGACGTGGCCCTGCTGTCGCGCGGCTACCATTCCCTCGCCGGCTCCTTCTGGGACCGCGTGAGCAAGGTCGAGACCCGTCAGGACCACGGCCGTACCTGGCATCGCGTGCAGCTCACCGACAACCTGCCGGCGGTGCACATCAACGAGTTCATCGTCGACGAACAGGGCTTCGTCGGTTGGATCAAGGGCATCCAGCAGGACGAGCTGACCATCCTCGACCTGCACCAGGAGCCGCTCCTGCACCAGGAAGCCTGGGGCCTGCGGCCACGCGACGTGTACCAGTCGCTGGCGCTGTACGCGCTGCTCGACCCGGACATCCACCTGGTCAACCTGTCCGGTGCCGCCGGTTCCGGCAAGACCATCCTGGCGCTCGCCGCGGCCATCGAGCAGACCATGGTCAGCAAGCGCTACCGGCGCATCATCGCCACCCGCAGCGTGCAGGGCCTGGACGAGGACATCGGCTTCCTGCCCGGCACCGAGGCGGAAAAAATGGAGCCCTGGCTCGGCGCCATCACCGACAACCTCGAAGCGCTGCACATGGACGACGAATGCACCCACGGTAGCGTCGACTACATCCTCAGCAAGGTGCCGCTGCAGTTCAAGTCGCTGAACTACATCCGCGGTCGCAGCTTCCAGCAGAGCCTGATCCTCATCGACGAATGCCAGAACCTCACGCCGCACCAGATGAAGACCATCATCACCCGCGCCGGCAGCGGTTCGAAGGTGATCTGCCTGGGCAACCTGGCGCAGATCGACACGCCCTACCTGTCCGCCACCAGCTCCGGCCTGACCTACCTCACCGAACGCTTCAAGGACTTCCCCCACGGCGTGCACGTGACCCTGCAAGGGGTGCCGCGCTCGGTGCTGGCGGAGTACGCCGAGGCGCACATGTAGTCGCCGGCCGCGCAGGCCTCAACCGGGCCTTTCCTGCCTTCCCTGTCCCGCCTGGCCGGTCGGCCGGGCGGGACCCCTTGCCCCGGTCGTGACCGGCGGCTTCTCCGGGCGCCAGGAACCGTCTGCTCCAGCCAGGCCTCTGAGTGGTTCAGGGGAGGTTTCATATTCTTTTATAAGAAATTTCTTATGTAGATATTCGTAAGATTACGAATTTTACGGCGGTGATAAATTTCGCATCCGTAAATTTCAATGAGAAACTTCAGACATGTTTCGCCGCGTTTTCTTTAGGTACATACTCCTTGGCTTCCTGCTGGCCAACTCCTGTTTCGCTGTGGGCAGTTGCAAGGTAATAAGAAGCGATGGCGTCACGGTCGACTCTCTCATAGTGACTCTGCCGCGCTTTACGCCCGATGAGTTCGATCCGAACATTCCCCTGGGAACGGTGATCTTCTCCTCTTCCGGCAATTCGTCGGGAATGGGAGGAAGCATTTCCTGTACCAGTGCTATCGGTACCGTCATTTATGTCGGGTCGACGGCGCCGGCCCCCGGCCTATATAACACCTATCCAACAACGGTCGCAGGCGTGGGCGTGAGAATCAGGGGAGGCATCAATCCCGAGTCGTGGTGGCCGCAATATCGTGATTCGACGTCCACCACTTACACGCTGGATGCTGCTTCAAACTTCACGGTGGAACTGGTGAAAACCGGACGGATCACCTCCGCTGGAGAAATTACCGGGGAGCTGGGTAGGACGGTCGTCCTGAACGAGGGGCTGGTGGCCCGGAGAATCAGGGTGAACGGCTCAATCCCGATCAAGCCGAGGGTCCCCACCTGTTCCCTGCTCAGCAAAAGCGTGCCGGTCAACTTTGAGCAAGTCAAAATTTCCAGCCTGATGGACGGGGCTCTTGCTGGTGTTAAGAAATTCGACCTCAAACTCAGGTGTTCCGGTGGGGAGGAGGGCTCTACCACGAGGATGTTCGTGACTTTTACCGATGCTTCCAACCCTGGGAACACCAGCGGCGTGCTCTCGCTTTCAGCGGCCTCCAAGGCATCGGGAGTTGGCATACAGATAAGGAGAGCGGACGGCCAGGTCGTCAGGTATGGCCCCGACTCCAGCCAGGCGGGCAATGTCAATCAATGGCAAATCGGGGAGTTCGGCAATGTCGATGTCGTCGTCCCTCTCCAGGCGGGTTATATCAAGACCGCCTCCCAGGTTACGCCAGGCAGTGCCAATGGCTCGGCCACTTTTACATTGAGCTATCAATGACGCGCGAAGAGCCTAAGGCGGGTTGGATGTCCCCGGCCGTCGAAGGACTCCTGGATTGCCTGATGCGTATATGTTTGCGCGGCGTGGATCGTCCCGGTTTCTCGGGGGCATGCCATGGCCGTGCGTCGCCTCCATCGTTGTTCCTGGCTTTCGGTTGGAGGTTTGCCCTGGCGTAGCACTGGCATCGAGGGCCGGGCACCGAAGGCCAGTGGGGGATGTACCTATTTTTGTATACACTCATTCCTCTTCCGCACTCGCTCCAGGCATCGCACCCTGTCCCCCAGGGCTTACAATGGCTGGCCAGTACCTTCCCTCAGGAGCACCCACGTGCTGACCCATCTCGATTCCCAAGGCCGCGCCAACATGGTCGACGTCACGGAAAAGGCCGTGACCTCCCGTGAAGCCACGGCCGAGGCCGTGGTGCGCATGCGCCCGGAAACCCTGCAACTGATCCAGGACGGCGGCCATCCCAAGGGCGACGTCTTCGCCGTGGCGCGGATCGCCGGCATCCAGGCGGCCAAGCGCACCCACGAACTGATCCCGCTGTGCCATCCGCTGCTGCTCACCAGCGTCAAGCTCGAACTGCAGGCCGAGGCGCCGGACGCCGTGCGCATCCGCGCGCGTTGCCGGCTGGCCGGGCAGACCGGCGTGGAGATGGAAGCGCTCACCGCCGCCAGCGTCGCGGCCCTGACCATCTACGACATGTGCAAGGCGGTGGACCGCGGGATGGTCATCGAGCAGGTCCAGTTGCTGGAGAAGCTCGGCGGCAAGAGCGGCCACTACCGCAAAGAGGAGGAAGGGCAGGCATGATCCGCGTGCAGTATTTCGCCCGTTACCGCGAAGCCCTCGGCGTCGACGGCGAGCAGTTGAACTGGGACGCCGGGCTGGCGACCCTCGGCGCCTTGCGCCAGCTCCTGGTGGAGCGCGGCGGGGCCTGGGAGAGTACCCTCGGCGAGCAGAACCTGATGTGCGCGCGCAACCAGGAACTGTGCGGCCTCGACGAGCCGCTGCAGGACGGCGACGAAGTCGCCTTCTTCCCCACCGTCACCGGAGGTTGAACCCATGGCCATCCGCGTCCAGCAGGCCGCTTTCGATCCGGGGCAGGAGCTCAACGCCCTGCATGCGCAGAACGTCGGCATCGGCGCGGTGGTCGGCTTCGTCGGCTACGTGCGCGACTTCAACGACGGTCGCGAGGTCGGCGGGATGTTCCTCGAACATTATCCGGGCATGACCGAGAAGGCCCTTGGCAAGATCACCACCGAGGCCGGGCAGCGCTGGCCGCTGCTGCGCCTGGAGATTCTCCACCGCATCGGCCGCCTGGAGCCGGGCGAGCCAATCGTCTTCGTCGGTTGCGCCAGCGCCCACCGGCAGGCGGCGTTCGACGCCTGCAACTTCGTCATGGACTACCTGAAGACCCGCGCGCCGTTCTGGAAGAAGGAAGACACCGCCGAAGGCCCGCGCTGGGTCGAAGGCCGCTGCAGCGACCAGGCCGCCGCGCAGCGCTGGGAGGAGTGACGGCTACCCACTCGCGCCGCCGGCTTACCTCTTCGGAGGAATAGCCAGCCGGGGGCCCGCGGTTCAGGCTGAGGCATCGCCCGTTCCGAGGACCCCCTTCCATGAGCCACCTGGCCACCTCCACCTTCCAGCCGCTGAACATCGCCATCCTCACCGTCAGCGACACCCGTACCCTGGAAACCGATACTTCCGGCCAGACCCTCGCCGACGCGCTGCTGGCCGCCGGTCATCGCCTGCACCAGCGGAGCCTGAAGACCGATGACATCTACCAGATCCGCGCGGTGGTCTCGGCCTGGATCGCCGACCCCGAGGTACAGGTCGGCCTGATCACCGGCGGCACCGGCTTCACCGCGCGGGACAACACCCCGCAGGCAGTCGGGCCGCTGTTCGAGCGTGAGGTCGAGGGCTTCGGCGAACTGTTCCGCCAGCTCTCGCAGCGCGAGATCGGCACTTCCACCATCCAGTCGCGGGCGCTGGCCGGGCTCAGCAACGGCACCCTGGTGTGCTGCCTGCCCGGCTCGCCGGGCGCCTGTCGCACCGCCTGGAACGAGATTCTCCTGGCGCAACTGGACAGCCGCACCCGTCCGTGCAATTTCGTCCCGCACCTGAAGACCCCGCCAGCCGTGGTGCCGGTGGTCGGCTGCGGGTGCCGCTCGTGAGCGCTTGCGCCTGCGGTGGCGGCCAGCTGCGCCCGCTCGACGAGGCGCTGGCCGAACTGCTGGCGCGCGCGCCGCGCCCGCCAGCCTGCGAGAGCCTGGCCCTGGAGCGGGCGCTGGGACGAGTGCTCGGCGAGGACCTGCTGGCGCCGATGGACCTGCCGCATTGGGACAACAGCGCGATGGACGGCTACGCCTTGTGCTCCGCCGACCTGCCGCGCAGCGGCGGCAGCCTGACGGTCGGCGCGCGGATCGCCGCCGGCGACACCCGCGGCATGAGCCTGCCGCTGGGCCAGGCGGCGCGGATCTTCACCGGCGCACCGCTGCCGACCGGCGCCGACTGCGTGGTGCCGCAGGAACTCTGCGTGGTCGACGGCGAGCGCGTGCAGTTGCCGCCGGTGAGCGCCGGCCAGCATGTGCGCCGGCGCGGCGAGGAGTTGCGTCGCGGCGCGCCGGTGCTGCGTGCCGGACAGCGCTTGCGCCCGCAGGAACTCGGCCTGCTGGCGAGTCTCGGCGTCGCCACGGTCTCGGTGCGTCGGCGCTTGCGCATCGGCCTGCTGAGCAGCGGCGACGAA
Source organism: Pseudomonas sp. HMSC066A08 (assembly GCF_001813025.1). NCBI lineage: Bacteria > Pseudomonadati > Pseudomonadota > Gammaproteobacteria > Pseudomonadales > Pseudomonadaceae > Pseudomonas > Pseudomonas sp. HMSC066A08. The sequence goes on along the minus strand of NZ_KV811378.1, from coordinate 67,870 downwards.
TTGCGCGAGCCCGGCCAGACACTGTTGGCCGGGCAGATCTACAACGCCAACCGTTACTGCATCGGCGCCTTGCTGCGCGGCCTCGGCTTCGAGGTGCACGACGAGGAAGTGCTCGCCGACGAACTGGTGGCCAGCCGCGATGCACTCAGCCTGGCTGCCTCCGAATGGGACGCGCTGGTCACCAGCGGCGGTGTCTCGGTAGGCGAGGAAGACCACCTCAAGCGCGCCATCGCCGAGCTTGGCGAGGTCAACCTGTGGCGCCTGGCGATCCAGCCGGGCAAGCCGTTCGCCTTCGGCTCCGTGGCCGGCAAGCCCTGGCTGGGGCTGCCCGGCAACCCTGCGGCGGCGCTGGTCACCGCATTGCTGGTGGCGCGCCCGTTCCTGCTTCGCCAGCAGGGACTGTTCGACGTGCTGCCGCGGGCGCTGGCGCTGCCGGCGGCCTTCGACTGGCCGCAGCCACGGGCGCGTCGCCAGTACCTGCGGGCGCGACTCGATGAGCGGGGGCGGGTGGAGATCCACCCGCAGCAGGGCTCGGCGATGCTGCTTGCCGCCAGTTGGGCGGACGGGCTGGCGGTGATCGAGCGCGGCGCCACCCTGGGCGTGGGTGATGCGATCGACTTTCTGCCGTTCTCCGCATTGATGGCCTGAGGCCTTCTTGATCCCGGTCAAGCGCCGACCGGGAGCGTCTTTCTAGAGTGTGGCGCCTGTGCCCCGGGGTTGCCCACTGCCGCGGAGCGCGTTTTTCGCCAGAGGAGCAACCCCATGCAACTGGTCTGTCCGGCGGGCAGCCTGCCCGCCTTGAAGTCGGCCCTGCGACAGGGCGCCGATGCCATCTACGTCGGTTTCCGCGACGACACCAACGCCCGCCATTTCGCCGGCCTCAACCTTGACGAACGCCAGTTGCAGGAAGGCCTGCGGCGAGTCCACGAGGCCGGGCGGCAGCTCTACGTAGCGGTCAACACCTATTCCAGCGCGCAGGGCTGGGAGCGCTGGCAGCGCGCGGTGGACCAGGCCGCCGACCTCGGCGTCGATGCGTTGATCGCCGCCGACGTGGCGGTGCTCGGCTATGCCGCGAAGCGTCATCCGCGGCTCAACCTGCATCTGTCGGTACAGGGCTCGGCAACCAATGCCGCGGCGCTGGCGCTGTACCACGAACGCTACGGCATCCGGCGCGCGGTCCTGCCCCGCGTGCTATCGCTGGCGCAGGTGCGCCAGGTGGCGGCCGGCAGTCCGGTGCCGGTGGAGGTATTCGCCTTCGGCAGCCTGTGCATCATGGCCGAGGGCCGCTGCCACCTGTCGTCCTACGTCACCGGCGAGTCGCCGAACCTCTGCGGCGTCTGTTCGCCGGCCAGGGCGGTGCGCTGGAGCGAGGAGCCGGAGGGATTGACCTCGCGCCTCAACGAAGTGCTCATCGACCGCTACGCCACCGGCGAGGCGGCCGGCTACCCGACCCTCTGCAAGGGCCGTTTCCTGGTCAATGGTCAGCGCTTCCATGCGCTGGAGGAGCCGACCAGCCTGAACACCCTGGACCTGGTTCCGCAACTGGCGGAAATCGGTGTGGCGGCGGTGAAGATCGAAGGCCGCCAGCGCAGCCCGGCCTACGTCGAGCAGGTCACCCGGGTCTGGCGCCAGGCGCTGGACAGCTACGCCAGCGCGCCGGGCGCCTATAGCGTGCAGCCGCAATGGCAGCGCGCGCTGGCCGGACTTTCCGAAGGGCACCAGACCACCCTGGGCGCCTATCACCGTTCCTGGCAGTGAGGACCGCCGCGATGAAACTGAGCCTGGGACCGCTGCTGTTCTACTGGGACAAGCGGCAGATATTCGATTTCTACGCCGAGATGGCCGGCCAGCCGCTCGACGTCATCTATCTCGGCGAGACCGTCTGCGCCAAGCGCCGGGCGCTGTCCCTGAACGACTGGCAGGCGCTGGCCCGCGAGCTGGCGCAGGCGACCCGTGCCGAGCTGGTGCTCTCCGGGCTGGCGCTGATCGAGGCCGCTTCGGAGCTGTCCAGCCTGCGCCGGCTATGCGAGAACGGCGAACTCCGGGTCGAGGCCAACGACATGGCCGCCGTCTATTACCTCAGCCAGCGCGGCGTGCCCTTTGTCGGCGGTCCGGCGCTGAACCTCTACAACGGTCATGCCCTGGCCGAACTGTATTCCTGGGGCATGCGTCGCTGGATTCCGCCGGTGGAAGTCTCCGGCAAGCTGCTGCGCGGGGTGCTCGACCAGGCTGCGCAGCTGGGCCTGGAGCAATTGCAGACCGAGGTCTTCGCCTACGGTCACCTGCCGCTGGCCTACTCGGCGCGCTGCTTCACCGCGCGAGCGGAGAACCGGCCCAAGGACGACTGTCAGTTCTGCTGCCAGCAGTATCCCGAAGGTATCCCGCTGCTCAGCCAGGAGGGCGAGGCGCTGTTCACCCTCAACGGCATCCAGACCATGTCCGGCAAGGTCAGCAACCTGCTGGCCGACTACCGCTCGCTGGAACATAGCGGCGCCGACCTGCTACGCCTGAGCCCTCGGGCGCAGGGCATGGCCGAGGTGATCGCGGCCTTCGACCGGGTACGCAAGGGTGCCGCTCCGCCGCTCGCCGTGGAAGGCTGCAACGGCTACTGGCACGGCCGGCCGGGGATGCTGCGGGCAGAGGAGGCGGGGCTATGCTGAACCGCCAACGCCTGCTCCTCGGCGTCGCCGGACGCCTGTTGCCGCTGGCGGCGAAGGTTCCGCGCGGGCTCCAGCACCTGGTCCTGCAACGGGTCGCCAACCGGCTGTTCGCCCAGCCGTTGGAGGAGGGCGCCTTCGACCTGCTGGAAGGTCGCTGGCTGCGCCTGGAAGTGAGGGACCTCGGCGTCGGCTGGTGCGTCACCCGGGTACCCGGTGGCCTGCGCCTGGTCGAACGGCCACGGGCCAGCGTGATCATCCGTGGCGACTGGCGCGACTTCCTGTTGCTGGCCAGCCGGCAGGAAGACCCGGATACCCTGTTCTTCCGCCGCCGCCTGGTGATCGAGGGCGACACCGAGCTGGGCCTGGCGGTGAAGAACCTGCTCGACAGCCTCGACCCGGAGCACCTGCCGCCTTGGCTGTGGAACGCGATGGAGCGCGCCGGGCGGGCGGTGCGGGAGGAGCGTGGCGAGGTGGTACAAGGTGCGCAGGGCGCTTGAGGTTCGTGCAGGAGAGCCGCAGAGATAGCCGACGTTAGGAGCGCCCAGGTCTGCTGCAGCGACAGCGTTCTGCCGGTATGGGACGGCGCAGAGCACGTCGGCGATTTACACCGCAGTGCACAACAGCGATACCGTCGCTTAGAGCCTGAAGCCCGCTCAAGCTTTAAGCGACATCCTCCCTCAAGTTGCCAACTACCGTGTAGGTAGCTAAAAAAACGGTCCCTTGCTCGCGCCGACCAAGCGCCCCGTTCACTGCCGTATAGGCAGCCTGACTTCCACTCGGACTCGCAAATGGACGCTGGAAGGCAAGAGACGATCACCGTGGAACGACTGGAAGACAATGCCGTTCACACCCGGCTTTCCCCTGACGAAACGAATAGCCTGTCCGTCTCCGTAACGCCCCTGTCAACTTGCCCCGGTAAACCGGACCTTCGTGAAGCCTGCGGAGAACTCCGGTATGAGTGGGATGGACCTCAAGCGCCGCCGCGTCGTGCAAGGCCTGGGCGCTGGACTGCTGTTGCCGGCGCTGGGCGCGCCGGCGCTGATCGCCTCGCCCAGGGCGCGGCCGAAGCTGACCGATGGCGTGCAATCCGGCGACGTGCAGGGCGACCGCGCGCTGGTCTGGAGCCGCACCGACCGCCCGGCGCGGATGATCGTCGAATGGGACACCCGTAGCGTCTTCAGCGAGCCGCGCCGGCTGGTCTCGCCGGTCACCGACGAGCGCCTCGACTACACCGCGCGCATCGACCTGCGTGGCTTGCCTGCCGACCAGTCGATCTTCTACCGGGTGCGCTTCGAGGATGCCCGCGACGGCAGCCTGAGCAAGCCCTGGTTCGGCCACCTGCGCAGTGCGCCGAGCGAGGCGCGCAATATCCGTTTCGTCTGGAGCGGCGACACCTGCGGGCAAGGTTTCGGGATCAATCCGGATATCGGCGGCATGCGTATCTACGAAGCCATGCGCCGACGCCAGCCGGATTTCTTCCTGCACAGTGGCGACACCATCTATGCCGATGGGCCGATCCCCGAACGTATCGAGACCGAGAGCGGGCGCATCTGGCGCAACCGGGTGACCGAGGCCAAGAGCAAGGTCGCCGAAACCCTCGACGAGTTCCGCGGCAACTACCGCTACAACCTGCTCGACGACAACCTGCGCCGCTTCAACGCCGAGGTGCCGCAGATCTGGCAATGGGACGACCACGAGACCACCAACAACTGGTCCTCCAGCAAGCAGCTCGACGAGCGCTACCAGGTGAAGGACATCGACGTGCTGGCGGCCCGCGCGCGCCAGGCGTTCCTCGAATACGCGCCGCTGCGCTTCCAGCGCCAGGGGCGCGACGGGCGGATCTACCGCAAGGTCGCCTACGGCCCTTTGCTCGACGTGTTCGTCATCGACATGCGCAGCTACCGCGGTGGCAACAGCGCCAACCTGCAGGCGCGGCGCAGCGCCGCCACGGATTTCCTCGGCCGTGAGCAGTTGCAATGGCTCAAGCGCGAGTTGCGCGGTTCGCGCGCGCAGTGGAAGGTGATCGCCGCCGACATGCCGATCGGCCTCTGCGTGCCCGATGGCAAGGACGCGCAGGGCCGCGACCGCTGGGAGGCCATCGCCAACGGCAACGACGGCGCCGCCCTCGGCCGCGAGCTGGAGATCGCCGACCTGCTGCGCTTCGTCCAGCGCGCCGGGGTGCGCAACACCGTCTGGCTGACCGCCGACGTGCATTACTGCGCTGCCCACCACTACAGCCCGAAGCGCGCCGCGTTCAAGGACTTCGCGCCGTTCTGGGAGTTCGTCGCCGGGCCTCTCAATGCCGGTAGTTTCGGACCCAACGCGTTGGATGGCACGTTCGGCCCGCAGGTGATGTTCCAGAAGGCCCCGCTGGTCCAGAACAGTTCCCCCTTCGCCGGCTACCAGTTCTTCGGCGAGGTGGAGATCGATGCGCAAAGCCGCGCGCTCACCGTCACCTTGCGCGACCTCGACGGCGAGCCGGTGTTTTCCCAGGAACTGCAGCCCGACGGCGCCTGAGCCGCGGCGACCCCATTCCGATAAAGGAGTATCCCGATGCACCCCTTGCGTAACGCCGCCCTGCTGGGCGGCCTGGCCCTGCTGGGCCTGCCGGTGGCCCACGCCGGCGAGCTGATCATCTCCGAGTATGTCGAAGGCAGCGGCAACAACAAGGCGCTGGAGTTCTACAACAGCGGCAGCCAGGTCCTCGACCTCTCCGCCTACCGCGTCGAGTTCTATTTCAACGGCGCCAGCGCGGCGGGCCGCAGCATCGACCTGAGCGGCAGCCTGGCGCCGGGCAAGACCTTCGTCCTCGCCAACGGCGTGGCCGACCCGGCGTTGCTGGCGCTGGCCAGCCAGCGGGTGGAAGGCAGCTGGTTCAATGGCAACGACGCGGTGCTGCTGCGCCGGCGCAGCGGCGAGATCCTCGACAGCCTCGGCCAGGTCGGCTTCAACCCCGGCACGACCTGGGGCAGCGGCGATGTGCAGACCCTCGACCGGAGCCTGGTGCGCAAGGCCGACATCCGCGACGGCGACAGCGATCCCAGCGACGCCTTCGACCCGGCGGCGCAATGGCTGGGCTACCCGCGCGACACCTTCGCCAACCTCGGACAGCATGGCACTGGCGAGCCCGGCGGTGGCGAGGAGGTCGGCCTGCGACCGATCCACGAGGTGCAGGGCGCCGGCGCCGAAAGTCCGCTGGTGAACCAGCGGGTCGCCATCGAGGGCGTGGTGGTCGGCGACTTCCAGAACGCCAGCGAGTTGAAGGGCTTCTACGTGCAGCAGGAAGATGCCACGGTGGACGGCGACCCGGCGACCTCCGAAGGCATCTTCGTCTACGACGGCGGCAACGGCAGCGACGTCAAGCTCGGCGACCGCGTCCGGGTGATCGGCCAGGTCCGCGAGTTCAACGGCCTCACCGAGCTGGTCGGGCCGCTGCAGGTCAGCGTCCTGGCGAGCGGCGTGGCCTTGCCGACGCCGGCCGGCATCCGCCTGCCGCTGGCCAGCGCCGATGCGCTGGAGCGCTACGAAGGCATGCGCGTGCAGCTCCGCCAGACGCTGACCGTCAACGAGGTCTACAACCTCGGCCGCTACGGCGAGGTCCTGCTGTCCTCCGGCGGCCGCCAGATGACTCCGACCAACGTGGTGGCTCCCGGCGAACAGGCCAAGGCCATGCAGGCGCGCAACGACCTCGACCGGATTCTCCTCGACGACGGCCGCAGCGGGCAGAACCCCGACCCGATCCGCTATCCGGCGCCGGAACTGAGTGCCTACAACAGCCTGCGCGTCGGCGACCGCACCAGCGCTATCGACGGCGTGCTCGACTACTCGGCCGGCAGCTACCGTATCCAGCCGTTGCAGACGCCGACCTTCGAGGCGGCCAATCCGCGTCCGGCCCAGCCGGCGGTGGAAGGGCGCCTGCGGGTGGCCAGCTTCAACGTGCTCAACTACTTCAACGGCGATGGCAAGGGCGGCGGTTTCCCCACCTCGCGCGGGGCCAACACGGCCGAGGAGTTCCAACGGCAGAAAGCGAAGATCGTCGCGGCGATCCTCGCCTCGAAGGCGGACATCGTCGGCCTGATGGAGATCGAGAACGACGGCTACGGCGAGTTCAGCGCCATCGCCGACCTGGTCAACGGCCTCAACGCCAGCCTGCCCCAGGGCCAGCGCTATGCCTTCGTCAACCCGAACCGGGCGAAGCTGGGCAGCGACGAAATTGCCGTGGGGCTGATCTATCGCGGCGACAAGGTACGCACCTATCGATCCGCGGCGGTGCTCGACAGCTCGGTGAACCCGGAGTTCGACGACACCCGCAACCGTCCGACCCTGGCCCAGACCTTCCAGGAGATCAATGGCGGCGAACGCCTGACCATCGCGGTGAACCACCTGAAGTCGAAGGGCTCGGCCTGCGACGGCGACCCGGATACAGGCGACGGCCAGGGCAACTGCAACCTGACCCGGGCGCGCGCCGCCCAGGCCCTGGTGGACTGGCTGGCGGGCGATCCGACGGGCGCCAAGGAGCCTGACCGCCTGATCATCGGCGACCTCAATGCCTATGCCAAGGAAGACCCTGTGAACGTCATCCGCGGCGCCGGCTACACCGACCTGGTGGCGCGTCAGGCGGGAGCAGGAAAGGGCTACTCCTACGTGTTCTCCGGGCAGTCCGGCTACCTCGACCACGCCCTCGCCAACGCCAGCCTGGCGCGCCAGGTACGCGGCGCGGTGGAGTGGAACATCAACGCCGACGAGCCCCGGGTGCTGGACTACAACGTCGAGTTCAAGACCCCTCGGCAGCAGGACAGCCTGTACAACGCCGAACCCTACCGGGCCTCCGACCACGACCCGGTGGTGATCGGTATCGACCTGCGCCGGGTGGCGATGAAGAAGCACCGCAGGTAGGCAGCGGATAGCGCCCGTGGCGTTGGTCGCCATACGCAATCCAGGCCACCCGAGGGTGGCCTTTCCGCATGGCGCGTGAGCCTGGTAGGGCGAATAACCGCTTGCGGTTATCCGCCGTTGCGGCGGGGTGCCGGCGGATAACGCCGGTGGCGTTATTCGCCCTACGGAACGGAGATCCCTCCAGGGTGACCTTCTGCATGGCACGTGAGCCTGGTAGGGCGAATAACCGC
>NZ_KV811378.1:11328-59984 GCF_001813025.1 Pseudomonas sp. HMSC066A08 | reverse complement strand
CGCCGGTGGCGTTATTCGCCCTACGGAACGGAGACCCCTCCAGGGTGACCTTCTGCGTGGAGCGTGGGCCTGGTAGGGCGAACCGCTTGCGGTTATCCGCCGTTGTGGCGGGATCTCGGCGGATGACGCCGGTGGCGTATTCGCCCTACGGAACGCAGGCGGCTTTTGCTTCGTCCGTCGTCAGCCGCGCAGCGGTGGCAGGTAGCCCAGTTCCATCAGCTTGATGTCCGCTTCGCCGACGCGCTCGAAATGTTCGCGACGGGTTTCGTCCATCGGTTCGCGGCCGTTCAGCAGCAGGGTGCCACGGCCGGGAATGTCGATCAGCTCCGTAGCCGCCGGGAAGTCCGTGGCCCTTAGCGGATGCGGGCAGAAGCCGATCCAGCCGATGCTGCGGCGGTCCGGGAAGGTCCGCTGGTGTACGAAATAGGTATGCGGAGCGAGCATGCCCCAGGTCGTTTCGGGCCAGATTTCCAGCGCCGCGAGGAAGATCGCGACGAAGGAGGAAGCCGGTGCGTCGAACACCTGCAGCAGGCTGCCGGCATCTTCCAACTGGAGCCTGGACGAGACGGCCCTGCCGCTGGCCTCGTAGTCCAGCGACAACCCGCCCTTGAGCGGATCCTCCTCGCCATTCCATAGCACCAGTTCCACCGCCCGGGTGCGTCGGTCACGCGACAGGGCCTTGGCGAGATCCTGGCGGTGCTCGGTGACGTTGTGGCTGAGAGCGTCGCGCAGGGAGTCGCCGCACAGGTACCAGTTCTCCAGCACCGGATGGAGGGGCGCGAGGGCATCGAGGAAGCGCTCTATCCGTTGCAGGTGCTGGTCGTCGTCCAGTTCGAGTAGCCGTGCCGGATCGAAGTACAGCTCGAATATGTAGCGCCTGAAAGCCTTGGCGTCCGTCATGCGCAATACCCCGGGTTCTCTTCGCAAAACCTTTTCATCTCTTCCTGTTCCTTCGCGCGGGTTTCCTGGTAGTCGTCGTGCTCGTCCGTTCCCGGCATCGGATTCCAGAATGCCTTCAGGTTGGCCAGTCCCATGCGCAGGTACTCCGCGGCGCAGTATTCGTAGACGATGCGCTGCAGGAAGTGCCATTCGACGAACACCGGCGGGGTCGGTCGGGCCTTGTCGCTGTGGACCTCGGCCTTCTGCAGCAGGTCCGACTTCACCTTGGCCCGCGCCCAGGGCCTGGGCACGCCGAGCAGCGGGACGAACAGGAAGGCGTAGTTGGCCTTCGCCTCCAGCAGGGTGCAGCGCGGCTCGTCGAAGCCGTCCCACCAGGTGCCGCTCCAGAACCATTCGTGGGGAAACGGGAAATTGGTCACCCACTGCTGGTAGCGCGCGGACAGGTCCGACATGCTGTGGCCCTTGCCGTTATTGGCGATGGCCATTTCGCCCCGGGACGGCGGGCACTCCACGCAGTCCTTGTCGCGGCCCTGGCTCTTGCTGCAATCGCGCTCGGCTTCCCGGGTCCGGTCGCGGCTCAGCGTGCCGGTCTCGGTCCTGGGCAGGGTCTGCGGAACCGGCATCGGACGCGGTACCGGCCTGGGCAGCGCGCCGGGGGCCGGTCGCGGCAGCGGGCGCGGCGCCGGCATCGGCAAGTGCGGCCGGGGCGGCGCGGGTAGCTCGAAGGGCAGCCGCGGGCCCATGCGGGGCAGCGGACGGAAAAGCGCGCCTATGCCGCTCATGCCGGTCTCCCTGGGGTTTCGTACGCGCGCCATTTCTGGCTGGCCAGGCGAAACTCGACGATCCGTTCGTAGTCCTGGAAGCGTTGTTCCGGGCTGTCCGCCACCGGCCGGCGCATGTGCGCGAGAAACGCCGGCGTGTCCTGGAAAGCGGGGAAGGCCAGGCCGTGCAGGAGAAAGCGTTCGATCGTCCCGGGCTCTGCGATACCCAGTTCCAGCGCCGTCGCGCGCAGCTCACCGAGTTGCCGGATGGCGGGCAGCAGGCCGCGTCGTTCGAGCCAGGCGGGAGCTTCCCGGCGCACCTCCAGCAAGACCCGCTCGATGACTTCGTCGTCGCGGACCCGCTGCAGGCGATCCAGTTGACCGGCATCCAGTTCAAGCATCGGCGGTCCGCTCCGTTTCCCGGTCATAGACGAGGTAGCCGCCCTGCAGGGGCTGCCAGACCTGCCAACGCTCCAGCGGCGCCATCACTTGCGTCCATTGCCGCGCGGTCATGACCTGCTCCAGCGCCCGGCGCACTTCCGGGCTGTAGTAGCGCAACAGCGCCCGGCGGCCGTCGGGCATGCGGGTGAAGAGCAGCCCGGCGAAGTGTTTCGCGAGGTTTTCGAAGGACGCCCGGCTCCACAGCCAGGAGGCCATGGGCGAGCGGCGGTCCCAGTCGCGCAGCCAGCCGAGGAACTCGCCCGATGACGAAAGCGGGGCGCTGTCGATGAATTCGATCAGGACCGGTCCGGCATGGGCGATTTCATCCAGCTCGCTCCCGGCCAGCAGCCAGCGCGAGCGGATTTCCCCCGCGGCCTTTTCCAGGCGGGTGTCCAGGGTCAGGTAGCGGGCGCCGTCCGCCAGGGCGAACAGGCGGCTGTCCGGCGTAGGCGCCGCGAGCGCCGGCTGGAGCCGGCTCACGGTGCGCCGCCGAGGCTTTCCAGGGGCACCAGGGCCTGGTTGCGGCGTGCCGCCAGCAGCAGGCATTGCAGGCACAGCTTCGGTGGGGCGAGAGCGAGAGCGGGTGCGCCGCCGCCGCTGTTGCCGATCAGCACCGTGCCCGCGCCGCCGACCACCAGGTTGCCGTGGGTGCCGACGCTACCTACCACGGTGGCGGGCTTGCCGTTGATCAGTACGTTGGCGATGACGTTGGCGCTGAGGGTGGCGCCGCAGGCGGTGGCGTCGCCCTGGCGGGCGGCGGACCGATGGTCGAAGAAGACGTCGGGCGAGCCGCCGACGATCGGGTTGCTGCCGTGGCCCGGCAGCGGACACGCGGTCGGATCGCCCAGGCGCGCAGCGGGTTTGCCGCTCATGCTCAAGTCCCTATGAGATAAACCCTGGCACTCTGCCGTGCCACTCGGGGGCGGACAACCTATCTGAACTGCTCAGGAGGCACCTTCGGAAACGGCTTGGGCAACCGCGTCCTTGCCTGGTTGCGCTTGAAGGGATTTCCTACCTGGAAGTCTCGTCGCCCGCCTGCGAAAGGCGCAGGCGTACGGAGCGATGGCGCGATGGGGAGGGGAGCCTGGGAGGAGGGAAGGAGGTGTTTCGCGCAGCGTCGCGTTCGCAGGGGCTGTCCGCCGATACCGCGCTGGAGCGACGGATAGCCGCGATACGTTTATCCGCCCTGCGCCGAGACCACCGCGGGAGGAGACAGGGAGGCAGTCCCTGGCTCCTCCCGTGCGATCAGTGATGCTCGCGCGTCGCCCGGAAGCGGATGTCCGGCCAGCGTTCTTCCATCAGGCTGAGGTTGACGCGGGTCGGCGCCAGGTAGGTGAGGTGCCCGCCGCCGTCCACGGAGAGGTTCTCGAAGGCCTTGTCCCTGAACTCCTTGAGCTTCTTCTCGTCATCGCACTCGATCCAGCGTGCCGACCAGACGTTGATCGCCTCGTAGGCGCACTCGACCTTGTATTCCTCCTTCAGGCGGCTGGCGACCACGTCGAACTGCAGCACGCCCACCGCACCGAGGATGATGTCGTTGTTGCGCTCGGGGAAGAACACCTGGGTCGCACCTTCCTCGGCCAGTTCCTGCAGGCCCTGGCGCAACTGCTTGGACTTCAGCGGGTCTTTCAGGCGCACGCGGCGGAACAGTTCCGGGGCGAAGTGCGGGATGCCGGTGAAACCGAAGTTCTCGCCTTCGCTGAAGGTGTCGCCGATCTGGATGGTGCCGTGGTTGTGCAGGCCGATGATGTCGCCGGCATAGGCCTCTTCCAGTTGCTCGCGCTCGGAGGAGAAGAAGGTCAGCGCGTCGGCGATCTTCACGTCCTTGCCCAGGCGCACGTGGCGCATCTTCATGCCTTTCTCGTACTTGCCCGAGCAGATGCGCATGAAGGCGATGCGGTCGCGGTGCTTGGGATCCATGTTCGCCTGGATCTTGAACACGAAGCCGGAGAATTTCTCCTCGGTCGGCTCCACGCTGCGTTCGTGGGTGGCGCGCGACAGCGGTTGCGGCGCCCAGTCGACGATGCAGTCGAGGACCTGGTCGACGCCGAAGTTGCCCAGCGCGGTGCCGAAGAACACCGGGGTCATCTCGCCCTTGAGGAAGGCGTCCTTGTCGAATTCGTGGCAGGCGCCCTGCACCAGCTCCAGCTCTTCGACGAAATTGTCGTAGAGGTCGCCGAGGTGGGCACGGGCTTCGTCGGAGTCGAGCTTTTCGATGACCTTGGTCTCGATGCGCTCGTGGCCGTGGCCAGGGACGTAGACGATGATCCTGTCGTCGGCCAGGTGGTAGACGCCCTTGAAGTCCTTGTAGCAGCCGATCGGCCAGGTGATCGGCGCGGCCTTGATCTTCAGCACCGCCTCGATCTCGTCGAGCAGCTCGATGGGGTCGCGGATGTCGCGGTCGAGCTTGTTGATGAAGCTGACGATGGGCGTGTCGCGCAGCCGGCAGACTTCCATCAGGGCGATGGTCCGCGGTTCGACGCCCTTGCCGCCGTCGAGCACCATCAGCGCCGAGTCCACCGCGGTCAGGGTGCGGTAGGTGTCTTCGGAGAAGTCTTCGTGGCCGGGGGTGTCGAGCAGGTTGATCATGTGCTCGCGGTAGGGGAACTGCATCACCGAGGTGGTGATGGAGATGCCGCGCTGCTTTTCCATCTCCATCCAGTCGGAGGTGGCGTGGCGGTCGGACTTGCGCGACTTCACGGTGCCGGCGACGGCGATCGCCTTGCCCATCAGCAGGAGCTTCTCGGTGATGGTGGTCTTACCGGCGTCGGGGTGGGAAATGATCGCGAAGGTACGGCGCTTCGCGACTTCGGCGGCCTGAGTGGTCATGGGTGCGTGCCTGCTGGAATCCGATGGCGTGGGCGCGGGGCGGCCCGGAAAAACGCGGGATTATAGCGGTAAAAGGTGGTGCGCCGGGATGCCTGTCATCCGTCAATCCGCGATTTATCGGCGGTCGGCGAACTTGTCGGGGCCGTGCGGCTCCAAGCTGCCATTGGCGGATGCCGCCCGGTAGACCGACCAGCCTTTTCACCTGATCGAAGGAAGTCGCCATGAACGGAATATCCAGACTGCTCTCGCTGGCCCTGCTCGGCGCCTCGCTGCACGCGCTGGCGGCGCAGGCCGAGGAACAGCCGCGGCTGTTCGAACTGCTCGGCCAGCCCGGCTACAAGGCCACCTGGCATGCGATGTTCAAGGGCGAGAGCGAAGTGCCGAAGTGGGTCTCCGAGGCCAGCGGCCCGAGTTCTCCCTCCACCAGCCTGAGCCTGGAGGGGCAACCCTACGTGCTGGCCGACAGCTGCAAGCCCCACGACTGCGGCAACAACCGCCTGCTGGTGGCGTTCCGCGGCGACAAGAGCGCTGCCTACGGCCTCCAGGTCAACCTCCCGGACGAGCCTGCCGAGGTCATGGAAAAGCCCAGCGCCTACGCCAGCTACCGCTGGTACGGCAAGCCGTCCAAGCCGGTTCGCGAGCTGCTGATGAAGCAGCTGGAGAGCGATCCGAACTGGAAGTGACGCTGGCGCCGGGAGTCGCCCTGCGACCAGGCGCGGCGGCGGATGTGGGGGCGCGGGCCGTAGGGCGAACGATCGCTTGCGCTCGTCCGCCCCGGATTGTCGCTCCGGCGTGCCTCAGAATCCCACCGAGGCCTGCACGTACAGGGTGCGCGGCTGGCCGACGTAGAGGCCCTTGTTGTTGTCGTCGAACGAGCGGGTGTAGTAGCGGCGATCGAACAGGTTCTTCACCCCCAGGCCGAGCTTGAGGTCGTTCAGTTGCGGGCCGAAGTCGTAGGTGCCGCGCGCGCTCCAGACCATCCAGCCGGCGATCCGCCCGGTGCTGCCGTCGGCGCTTTCGCTCTCGGTGTTGGCGTTGTCGGCGTACTGGCTGGTCTGGAAGCTGCCGTCGAGGTTGTAGCTCCAGGCGCCGGTGCGGTAGTTGGCGCCAAGGGTGCCCTTGTGCTTCGAGGAGAACGGCACCTGGTTGCCCTTGTTCGGCCCGTCCTCGCGAATGCTCGCGTCGACGTAGGCGTAGCTGGCATAGACGTCGAAGCCGGAGAGCAGCGGGTCGAGATCGGCCAGGTCGTAGGCGATCGCCGCCTCGATGCCCTTGTGCCGGGTCTTGCCGCGGGCAGTCACGCTGTCGGTCTGCTGGTTGCTCTCGTACTGGTTGTCGAAGTTGATCAGGAAGGCGCCCAGTTCGGCGCGCAGGATGCCGTCGTCGTAGCGGCTGCCGAGTTCCCAGGTGCGGGCCTTCTCCGGCTCGATGTCGCCGCTGCGCACCGCCTTGCCCATCTGGCTGTACTGCACGGTGCCGAACGAGCCCTCGGTATTGGCGTAGAGGTTCCAGCTCGGCGTGAGGTGGTAGATCACGTTGAGCGCCGGTAGCGAGGCGTTGTAGCGGCCGCTGTCCTTGCTGTTCTTCAGCAGGTTCTTCTGCTCGGAATCGATCTTCTCGTAGCGGATGCCAGGGGTGATGGTCCAGTTGCCGATGTCGATGCGATCGTCGATGTAGAACGCGTTGGCTTCGGTGCTGCCGCGGGTGTCGCGGTCGTTGCGGCTGCCGGTGCTGGGTAGCTGGCCGCTGTCGGCGCGGGTCCAGTAGCGCAGCTCGTGGCTGGCTTCGTTGACGTAGCGGTGGCCGATGCCCACTTCGTGGCGACTCTCGCCCAGTTCGAAGCCCTGGCTGAAACGGGTTTCCAGGCCGCGTACCCAGTACTCGCGCGGCGACAGGGTGAGGTTGCGGCCCTGGTCGAGGTAGCCGCTGCGCAGGGTCTTGGTGAAGAAGCCGGTGACGTTGAGCTTCTGGCTGGCGTTGGGGGTGTATTCGTAGCTGGCGCTGGCCAGGGTACGGCGGCCCCAGAACTTGTCGTAGGGACGGGTCGACTGGTACGGGTCGTCGCGGTAGGCCGCGGTGCCGAGGCCGCCGGGCATGTCGGCCTCGCCGTCGTAGTACTGGGTCATCGCCGAAAACGCGTGTTCGTCGCTGGGCTGGAAGCGGCCCTTGAGGATCAGGTCGTCGATCCGCGTATCGCTGTGCTCGCGCCAATCGCCGCCGCGGGTGCCGGAGTAGAGCAGGGCGCCGCCGAGGCCGTTGGTGCCGGTGCCGCCGATCAGCACGTTGTGGGTGGTCTTCAGGCCGTCCTGGCTGGAGCTGGGGCTGAGTTCGCTGTGCACGTCGAGGCTGGTGGCGAAGTCCTCGGGGATCGCCCGGGTCACGAAGTTGACGATGCCGCCGACGTTCTGCGGCCCGTAGCGCACCGCGCCGCCGCCGCGGACCACGTCCACCGCGTCCATGTTGCCGATGGACACCGGCGCCAGCGACAACTGTGGCTGGCCGTAGGGTGCGAAGGGCACCGGGATGCCGTCCATCAGCACCGTCGAGCGCGACGCCAGGCGCGGGTTGAGGCCGCGAATGCCGAAGTTCAATGCCAGGTCGTGGCTGCCGGTGCCGTTGTTGAGCGGTGCGCTGACTCCGGGAATGCGCTCCAGCACTTCGCGGGTGCTGGCCGCGCCTTGGGCCTGGAACTGCTCGCGGCGGACCACGTCGCGCGCGCCGGGATGCTCGAAGACGTCGGCGGCGCTGGCGTCGGCCAGCCAGTCGCCGACCACGGTGAGCGCCTGCAGGTTGGCCGGGTCTTCCACCAGCAGCACCTCCAGGGTGTAGGCGCCGTCGCCGCGGGCGCGCGCCTCCAGGCCGGAGCCGGCGAGCAGGGCGGCCAGGGCTTCCTCCAGGGTGTACTCGCCGTCCAGCGCCTGGCTGCGCCGCGCGGCGGTCTGTTCCGGGCTGAAGGCGATCAGCACGCCGGCCTGGCGGCCTAGGTGGTTCAGCGCCTGCTCCAGCGGCTCGGCGGGCAGCCGGTAGTACTGGCGGGCATCGGTGCGGATCTCGGCGGCGCAGGCGCTGCCGGCGGAAACCAGGACGGGACCGCCGAGGCAGGCGAGGAGCAGGGCGCGGCTGAGCGGCGACAGGGCGCGTGACGGGGGCATGAGGGAAACTCCAGTGGATCTTTCGAGGTTGGCTTTCCTCCTCTGTCACGCGAGGTGGGGAAAAAGGCTCAGGTGCGCGGAAATATCTTTCCGCTCATTCGCGCGGGTGCACGCCGACCCAGTAGCGGGTGACGCGTCGTACCTCCACGGGCAGCACCGCCGGCAGGGTAGCGAGGATCCGCTCGCTATCGTCCAGCGGATAGCTGCCGGAAATCCGCAGGCCGCCGATGCGCGGGTCGCAGCCCAGCCGGCCGGGACGGTAGCGCGCGACTTCGGCGAGGAATTCGTCCAGGCGCATGCCGGCGGCCACCAGCATGCCGTCGGTCCAGGCGCCGCTGCCGACCGGCAGCGGCTGCGGAGCGCCGAGTCGCTCGCGGTCGAAGTCCAGTTGCCGGCCGCTGGGCAGCAGCAGGCCCTGGCCGGCGCGGTTCTCCACCTGTACCGCGCCTTCGTGGACGGCGACGCGGGTGCGTCCGGCGAACTGGCGCACGTCGAAACGGGTGCCCACCGGTCGCAGCCGGCCTTCCGCGCTGTACACGTGCAGCGGGCGCGGGTCTTGGCCGGTGCTGAGCTGGATTTCCCCGCGCAGCAGGAGCAGGCGTCGTTCGCCGGCATCGAAGCGGACATCCACCGCCGTGTCGCTGTTCAGCTCGAGGCGACTGCCGTCGGCCAGGGCCAGGCGCCGGCGTTCGCCGATGCCGGTGGCATAGTCGGCGCTCCAGCGCTGCAGGCTGCCGCTCTCGCGCAGGCCCCAGGCGCTGCCGCCGGCGGCCAGTACCAGCAGCAGGGTCTTCAGCGCGCGCCGGCGTTGCGGCGAACGCGGTGCGTTGACGGCGGCCAGGGCCAGTGGCGTGCCTATCCCGGCCAGGCGCTGGTTGACCGCCTCGATGTGGCGCCAGGCTTGCTCGTGTTCCGGGGCCGCCTGGCGCCAGCGCTGCCAGGCCTGGCGCAGGCGTTCGTCGTCGGCGCCGCTCTGCAGCTCGACCAGCCAGCGCACGGCCTGTTCGGCCACCTGTGGCGGTACCTTGGGCGCGGTGGGTAGGCTCATGGCCGCTCGGCGAAGTAGCAGCGTTGCGCAGCCTTGAGCATGTAGCGCTTGACGCTGCTCAGGGAGATGCCCAACTGCGCGGCGATCTCGGCGTAGCCCAGGCCGTCGAGCTGGGCCAGCAGGAAGGTCTCCTTGGCCAGCGGCGGCAGGCCGTCGAGCAGGCGGTCCAGCTCGACCAGGGTCTCCAGGACGATGGCGCGGGTCTCTTCGCTGGGGACTTCCCGCTCGGGCAGGCAGGCCAGGGCTTCCAGGTAGGCGCGCTCGACGTCCTGGCGGCGGTAGTGGTTGCACAGCACGCGGCGGGCGATGGTGGTGAGGAAGGCGCGCGGTTCGTCGATGCGCGCGGCCTGGCGCGAAACCAGGACCTTGACGAAGGTGTCCTGGGCCAGGTCGGCGGCGTTCTGCGGGCAGCCGAGGCGGCGCCGCAGCCAGCCCGTGAGCCAGTGGTGGTGGTCGCTGTAGAGGGTATGCAACGCGGCCGCATGGGCGAGGTCGGCGCTCGACACCTGGACATTCCCGGAGCAGAAGGATTAACGAATGATAATAGTTATCATTTTATGCTGCGGGAATGCCTGCCTACAACCGCAGGCTGTCGGCGCCTGGCTTTCAGGAGGCTTTCAGGGCGGCGCGGTACTGCCCCGGGGTGGCGCCATGGGCTTCGCGGAAGCGCCGGTTGAAATGGCTCGGACTGGCGAAGCCGCAGGCCAGCGAGACCTCCTGGAGCGACTGCGCGGAGTACGCCAGCAGGTCGCGGGCCCGCGCCAGGCGTCGTTCCAGCACGTAGCGGTGCGGCGGCAGGCCGAAGGAGACGCGGAACATGCGCGCGAAGTGGTACTCGGAGAGCGCCGCCAGCTCCGCCAGCGACCCCAGTTCCAGCGGCTGCTCCAGGTGGCTTTCGATGTAGTCGGCCAGGCGCCGCCGCACGTGCGCGGCCAGCCCGCCCTGCCAGCGCACGTCGGTACGCCTGCCGCACCCGGTGAGCAGCAGGTGGTCCACCGCCTGGTGGGCGAGGCTGGTGCATAGCAGGCGCTCGCCGGGTTCGTTCCAGTCCTGTCGTTCCAGGGTCCGGCACAGAGCGGCCAGCGGCTCGTCCTGGATGTAGGTGCGCTCCTCCAGTTGCAGGCTGCGTGGTTCGCAATCGAGGGTGCGTACCGCCGCGCCGGCCAGGCGCTCCGGGCTGATGTACAGGTGCATGAAGCCCAGGCCGCGAGTCACCGCCCAGTCGGAGTGGTGTTCGGCCGGCATCACGCAGAAGCGGTCGGGGCCGCCATAGAGCCCGGGACGATCGCGGCGGAAGGTCTGCCAGCCGCCCTGCAGGTAGAGCGACAGGGTGTGATGGCCGGGATCGCTGTAGCCGAGGATCTCCGCTTCGTCGCGGTACCAATGGGCGAGCGCCAGGCCGTCGCTGAGCGTGCTGCTGCGCAGCAGGCGCGCATTGGAGGTCCGGTCGAGGGTGCGGAATACCTGGAAATCGCTGGGTTGGTGCATGCCGGCCATGCTACCCGCGCCCGGACGCTGCCGCGAGAGGCGGCGGATGAAAAGCGCAAGAATGGACAATGGTCGCGCCCGGCCTCGCCCGCAGACTGACGGCATCCTGTCGTTGCGGAGTCGCCATGAATCTTTCGCTGTACCTGCTCACCGTGCTCATCTGGGGCACCACCTGGATCGCCATCAAGCTGCAGATGGGCCCGGTGGCGATCACCCTGTCGATCGCCTACCGCTTCGCCCTGGCGGCGCTGGTGCTGTTCGCCGTGCTGCTGCTCGGCCGCCGCCTGCAAAGGCTCGACGCACGTGGCCAACGCCTGTGCATGGCCCAGGGCGTATGCCTGTTCTGCCTGAATTTCATCTGCTTCTATACCGCCAGCCAGTGGATTCCCAGCGGCCTGGTGGCTGTGGTGTTTTCCACCGCCACCCTGTGGAATGCGTTGAACGCCCGGATGTGGTTCGGCCAGCGCATCGCGCCGAATGTGATGGCCGGTGGCGGTCTCGGCCTGCTCGGCCTGGGGTTGCTGTTCTGGCCGGAACTGGCGGGACACCAGGCCACCCCGGAAACCTTCTACGGCCTCGGCCTGGCCCTGCTCGGTACGCTGTGCTTCTCCACCGGCAACATGCTCTCCAGCCTGCAACAGAAGGCCGGCATCCGCCCGCTCACCGGCAATGCCTGGAGCATGCTCTACGGCACCCTGATCCTCCTGGCGCTGTGCCTGTTCCAGGGCGTGCCGCTGAATTTCGACTGGAGTGCGCGCTACGTCGGCTCGCTGCTGTACCTGGCGATCCCCGGCTCGGTGATCGGCTTCACCGCCTACCTGACCCTGGTCGGGCGCATGGGCCCGGATCGCGCCGCCTACTGCACCGTGCTGTTCCCGGTGGTGGCGCTGAACATCTCGGCCTTCGCCGAGGGCTACCGCTGGACCGCACCGGCGCTGGCCGGGCTGGTCCTGGTGATGCTCGGCAACGTCTTGGTGTTCCGCAAGCCGAAGGCGCCGGCGCTGGCCGGGCCGGCGCGCTCGACCTAGCGGAGCTGGGCGCGCTCAGCCGCGTCGCCACACCTGTGGATTGACCAGGTCCAGCGGCCGCTCGCCGCGCAGGGCCGCCTCGAAGTTCTGCAGCGCCCGCTCGGCCATGGCCCGGCGGGTCTCGTGGGTGGCCGAGCCGATGTGCGGCAGGGTCACCACGTTGTCCAGGGCGAACAGCGGCGATTCGGCCAGCGGTTCCTTCTCGTAGACATCCAGGCCGGCGCCGAGGATGCGTTTCTCCCGCAGGGCGGCGACCAGCGCGGCCTCGTCGACCACCTGGCCGCGGGCGACGTTGACCAGGATCGCCGAGGGCTTCATCAGGCCCAGTTCGCGCGCGCCGATCAACTGGCGGGTCTGCGCTCCCAGCGGCACCACCACGCAGACGAAATCGGCCTCGCCGAGCAGTTCGTCGAAGCCGAGGAAGCGCGCGCCGAGTTCCTGTTCCAGTTCCGGCTTGCGGTTGTTGCCGTGGTAGAGCACCTGCATGCCGAAGCCGAAACGGCCGCGCCGGGCGATGGCCGCGCCGATCCGGCCGAGGCCGAGGATGCCGAGTTTCTTGCCATGCACATCGGTGCCGAACTGCGGGGTGTCGACGGTGCGCTTCCAGTTTCCGGCCTTGACCCAGGCGTCCAGCTCGGCGACCCGTCGCGCAGCGCTGATCAGCAGGGCGAAGCCGAGGTCGGCGGTGGTCTCGGTGAGAACGTCGGGCGTGTTGGTGAGGGCGATGCCGCGGTGGTTCAGGTAGTCCAGGTCATAGTTGTCGTAGCCGACCGAGACGCTGGAGATGACTTCCAGTTGCTTCGCCTGTTCCAGTTGCCTGGCGCCGAGCGGTCGGCCGACGCCGATCATGCCGTGGGTATCGGGCAGGGCGGCGGCGTACTGGGCGTCGATGTCGCCCTGTTTCGGTTCGAGCACGCGGACGTTGAACTGGCGTTGCAGGCGTTCGAGATGTTCGGGGGCGAGGCGACTGAAGACGAAGACGTTCTTTTTCATGACGGGACTCTGCAAGCGGGAGCGAAAGCGCCGACCATACCACCGCCATCGAAGCGGCGGGCAGGGGCCCGCCACTGGGCGGGCGATTATCGGCTCAGGAGCATCTTCCGAGTTCCAGGCCCAGCTCCACCAGCGCCGCTTCGTCGCGCTGGAGCAGGCCGGGCAGGCTTTCCTTGAGGTATTCCACCCAGGTCTTGATCTTCGCGTCGAGATACTGCCGCGAAGGGTACAGCGCATAGACGTTGAGCTGTTGCAGGCGGTGCTGCGGCAGGACCCGCACCAGGGTGCCCTTGCCCAGATCCTCGATGGCCGAATACACCGGCAGGATGCCGATGCCCAGCCCGGAACGGATCGCCTCGGTCATGGCGTCGCCGACATTGACCTGGAACGGCGAGGCGCCGATGGAGACCATTTCCTGGCCGTTGGGGCCGTCGAACAGCCAGCGATCCAGCGGCACCACGGGGCTGACCAGGCGCAGGCAGTCGTGGCTGGCCAGCTCAGAAGGCTCGCTCGGCGTGCCGTTCAGGCGCAGGTACTCCGGCGAGGCGCAAAGAATGCTGTAGGTCTCGCCGATGCGCTGGGAAATGAAGCCGGAATCGGGCAGCTCGGAGGCCACCACGATGGCCACGTCGAAGCCCTCGTCGAGCAGGTCCGGCACGCGGTTGGCCATGGTCAGGTCGAAGGTCACGTCGCGGTACTGCTGGCGGTAGCCGGCGATGGCGCGGATCACGTAGTGCTGGCCGATGCCGGTCATCGAATGCAGCTTCAGCTTGCCGGCGGGACGGGCATGGGCATCGCTGGCTTCGGCCTCGGCTTCCTCGACGTAGGCGAGGATCTGCTCGCAGCGCAGCAGGTAGCGCTGGCCGGCCTCGGTGAGGGCGATGCGACGAGTGGTACGGTTGAGCAGGCGGGTGCGCAGGTGCGTCTCGAGGTTGGCCACCGCCCGCGAGACATAGGCGGTGGTGGTATTGAGCTGCTGGGACGCCGCGGTGAAGCTGCCGGTTTCCGCCACGCAGACGAAGGCTCGCATGTTTTGCAGGGTGTCCATCGACGGGGCCTCCTAGGCACGCGCAGAAGTGTGTCAGATTGTTGCGGGGACGGATTATTTCACATTACGCAATAAACAATCGCACTTGAGCCAGCTTATCAGCAGCCGCCAGCCTCTTAAAATTCATCGGCCCCCGAGCGCACGAACGCTCGAGCGGGTTGAACGGCGCCCGTACCGTTCAAATTCCGTGCTTCGCCCCTCCAGGATCAGACAACGTGCCGCGTGCTCTCAGGAAGGAACTGACCTTGGTCGGCTCCTTCGTCGGTTTTCTCGTCGTTTTCTCCGCAATATCCGGTTGTGTCAGTACAGGCGATATCGCCCCCCAGGCCGCCACGCTCGACGCCAACGCCCTGGCCACCGACCATGCGATCCAGGCTGCCGCCCGCGAGGCCGGCTGGCCGCAGGCGCAGTGGTGGAAGGTGTATGCCGATCCGCAACTGGACGCCTGGATCGAGAAGGCGCTGGACGGCAATCCGGGCCTGGCGGTAGCCCATGCGCGGGTACGCCAGGCGAAGTCCATGGCCGGGCTGGTGGAGTCCATCGAGTCGCCGCAGATCGAGGGCAAGGGCTCGCTGGTCCGCCACCGCTGGCCGGACGACTATTTCTACGGCCCCGGCGACCTGGCGCGGACCACCTCCTGGAACAACTCCACCGAGATCGGCCTGAACTACAAGCTCGATCTCTGGGGGCGCGACCGCAGCGACAGCGAGCGCGCCGTCGACCTGGCCCACATGGCCGCCGCCGAGGCGCGCCAGGCGCAGCTCGAACTGGAGGGCAACATTGTCCGGGCCTACGTCCAGCTCTCGTTGCAGTACGCCGAGATGGACATCGCCAAGGCCATGCTGCAACAGCAGCGCGATATCCTCGCCCTGGCCCAGCGTCGCCTGCGCGGCGGCATCGGCACGCATTTCGAGGTCAGCCAGGCGGAAGTGCCGCTGCCCGAGACGGAGCGCCGCATCGAGGTGATCGACGAAGAAATCCAGCTCACCCGCAACCTGCTCGCCGCCCTGGCCGGCAAGGGCCCGGGCGAGGGCCGCACGATCCGCCGGCCAAGCCTGAACCTGGCGGCGCAGCCGAGCCTGCCCAGCGCCTTGCCGGCCGAACTGCTCGGCCGCCGCCCGGACGTGGTCGCCCGCCGCTGGCAGGTCGCCGCCCTGGCCAAGGGCGTGGACGTGGCGCGCGCCGACTTCTACCCCAACGTCGACCTGATGGCCTCGGTCGGCTTCAGCGCCGTCGGTGGCGGCATGCTGGAGTTCTTCCGCAGCGCCAAGTACACCTACAGCGCCGGCCCGGCGGTGACCCTGCCGATCTTCGACGGCGGCCGCCTGCGTTCGCAGCTGGGCGAGGCGGCGGCCGGCTACGACGCGGCGGTGGAGCAATACAACCAGACCCTGGTGGATGCGCTGAAGAACATTTCCGACCAGTTGATCCGCTTGCATTCGGTTGACATCCAGAAGGACTTCGCCGCGCAATCGGTGGCTTCCGCGCAGAAGACCTACGATATCGCCACCCTGGCCTACCAGCGCGGCCTCACCGATTACCTCAACGTGCTCAACGCGCAGACCCGGCTGTTCCAGCAGCAACTGGTCCAGGAGCAGGTGCAGGCCGCCCGGCTGGCCGCCCACGCCAGCCTGGTCACCGCCCTCGGCGGCGGCGTCGGGGCCGGCGCCGATACGCCGGCGCAGCGGAAGCTGGCGCCGGAGAACGTCCCGGTCAGAGCGGTGTCTTCGCGATGAGTGGCCGCTCCGCTGGTTTCGCCCTGCCCAGCCGCGACGAGTGGCGGCGCGCGCTGGCCGAGTGGGCGCGCAGCGACGGGGCGACCTGGATCTACGTGTTCAAGGTGCTCTGCGCGGCCTTCCTGACCCTCTGGCTGGCGATGCGCCTGGAATTGCCGCAGCCGAGCACGGCGACCATCACCGTGTTCATCGTCATGCAGCCGCAGAGCGGCCAGGTGTTCGCCAAGAGCTTCTACCGCATCCTCGGCACCCTGGTCGGCCTCAGCGTGATGGTCACCCTGATCGCCCTGTTCGCCCAGGAGCGAGTGCTGTTCCTGCTCAGCTCGGCGATCTGGATCGGCCTCTGCACCGCCGGGGCCGCCCGCTACCGTGACTTCCGCTCCTACGCCTGCGTGCTCGCCGGCTACACCGCGACGCTGATCGGCATCCCCGCCACCAGCCATCCGGAAGGCGCCTTCATGCAGGCGATCTGGCGGGTCCTGGAAATCAGCCTGGCGATTCTCTGCTCGGGGGTGGTCAGCGCGGTGATCATGCCGCAGACCACCAGCGCGGCGATGCGCAATGCGCTGTACGTGCGCTTCGGCCTGTTCGCCGCGTTCGTCCTCGACAGCCTGCGCGGGGTCGGCGGGCGCGAGCGCTTCGAAAGCAGCAACGTGGCCTTCGCCGCCCAGGCGGTGGGCCTGGAGACGATGCGCGCGGCGAGCGCCTTCGAGGATCCGCACATGCGCCTGCGCAATGGCCGGCTGATTCGCCTGAGCAGCGAGTTCATGGCCATGAATACCCGTTTCCACGCCCTCCACCAGTTGCTCGAACGCTTGCGCGCGCAGGGCTCCACCCAGGTGCTGGATGCGTTCGAGCCGTGCCTGGAGGAAATCACCGGGCTGCTCGAGGAAATCCGTGGCCGCGCCGTCACCGACCATGACGCCGAGCGCTTCGCCCAGCGCCTCGCCGACTGCCGCGAACGCCTGATGGCGCGAATCCGCCAGGCGCGCGGCGAGCTGCTGGCGCGGGAGCCGGGTGAAGAGGCGCGGCTGGACTTCAATACCGCCGCCGAGCTGCTCTACCGTTTCGCCGAGGAAATGCACGACTACGCCCTGACCCATGCCTCGCTGGCCGCCCACCGCCACGAGCGCGAGCAGTGGAAGGACGCCTTCACCGCCAAGGCCAACGCGGTGGCGGCGGCAGTGGCGGGGATGCGCACCGGGTTGATGATCCTGCTGTTCGGCTGCTTCTGGATCTACAGCACCTGGCCCAGCGGCGGCACCTTCGCCCTCAACGCGGTGGCGGTCTCGGCGCTGGCCTCGGCGGCGCCGAACCCGAAGAAGGTCGCCATGCAGATGGCCATCGGCACCATGGCGGCGGCGCTGCTCGGCTTCAGCGAGATGTTCTTCGTCTACCCGCATATCGACGGTTTCCCGCTGCTATGCCTGGTGCTGGCGCCGGTGTTCGCCCTCGGCGCGTTCATCTCCTCGCGGCCGCAGTGGGCCGGCTACGGTCTCGGCCTGCTGGTGTTCTTCTGCTTCGGTTCGGTGCCGGCGAACCTGACCGTCTACGACCCGGCCCACGTGATCAACGAGTACATCGCCCTGATCCTCTCGATGCTGCTCTCGGCCGCGGCCGCCGCGGTCATTCTGCCGCCCAACAGCGCCTGGCTGTGGAAGCGCCTCGAGCGCGACCTGCGGATGCGCGTGGTGTTCGCCATCAGCGGCAAGAGCAGGGGGCTTGGCTCGGCTTTCGAAAGCGGCACCCGCGACCTGCTGAACCAGGCCTATGGCGTCGCCGCCGGGCGCCCGGACGTGCAGCGCGGCCTGCTGCGCTGGATGTTCCTGGTGCTCGAGGTCGGTCACGCGATCATCGAGCTGCGTCGCGAGCAGGAGCGCCTGCCGGATGAACCCTGCTACGCCGAGGCCATGCCCTGGCGCCAGGCGATCCGCGCCATGGGGCGCGCCCTGATCCGGCTGTTCGTGCGCCCTGGCGCGGAGAACCTGGAGCGCGCCCTGGCGGCCGTCGACCAGGCCATCCACGCGGCCAGGCACACCGACGAACCCTGCGCGCCGCATTTCGACAGCTCGCCGCTACGGCGGGTGCGCAGCTACCTGCACTTCATCCGTTCTTCCCTGCTGGCGCCGACCTCGCCACTGACCGAACTGGCCGGCCGGACGAGCGGCCAAGGTACCGTCCATGCCTCGTGAAATCGCCATCCATGGGGTCTACATGCCGACCCTGACGCTGTTGTTCGTGATCGCCGCGGCGCTCACCTGGGGGCTCGACCGGATCTTCGCCTCGGTTGGCCTGTATCGCTTCACCTGGCACCCGGCGCTGTTCCGGGTCAGCCTGTTCGCCTGCCTGTACGGCGGCCTGTCCCTGACCATCTACCGCTGAGGCGGTAGCGCACCTCTTCGTTATCGTGAGCCGACCATGACCTTGAAATCCGTAATCAGCCTGCTGGCGACCCTGCTGATCCTACTGGTCGCCGTATTCATCGGGCGGACCCTGTGGGTCAACTACATGGACACCCCCTGGACCCGTGACGGTCGCGTGCGCGCCGACGTGATCAATGTCGCCGCCGACGTTTCCGGGATCGTCGTCGACGTCCCGGTGCGCGACAACCAGTTGGTGAAGAAAGGCGACCTGCTGATGCAGATCGACCCCGACCACTACCGTATTGCGGTGAAGCAGGCCGAGTCGCTGGTCGCCTCGCGCAAGGCGACCCTGGAGATGCGCCAGCTGAACGCCCGGCGGCGTGCGGAAATGGATGAAATGGTGGTCTCCCGCGAAAGCCGCGACGACGCCCACAACACCGCCGCCGCGGCGATGGCCGACTACGAGCAGGCCAAGGCCCAGCTCGACGCCGCGCGCCTGAACCTGGAGCGCACCCGGGTGGTGGCGCAGGTCGACGGCTACGTCACCAACCTCAACGTGCACCGTGGCGACTACGCGCGGGTCGGCGAGGCGAAGATGGCGGTGATCGACAAGAACTCCTACTGGGTCTACGGCTACTTCGAGGAAACCAAGCTGCCGTATATCCGCGAAGGTGACCCGGTGGACATGCAGCTGATGAGCGGCGAACACCTCAAGGGCCACGTGGAAAGCATCGCCCGCGGCATCTACGACCGCGACAACCCGGAAAGCCGCGAGCTGACCGCCGACGTCAACCCCACTTTCAACTGGGTGCGCCTGGCCCAGCGCGTGCCGGTGCGGGTACACATCGACGAAGTGCCGGACGGCGTGCTGCTCTCGGCGGGGATCACCTGCACGGTGATCGTCAAGCCGCAAGGGCGCGACGACCAGGCCTCGGCGGCGCAGGCGCCGGGGCGGGCCGGTTGAGCGAGAGAGGCGTGGAGAAGCCCGGCGGATGCCGGGCTTTTTCGTTTCGGCGGGGCGGAAGAGGGCGCCACTCGCCAGGAATACGCTCCGGTTGGCGGTTGGCGGTTGCCGGCGGTGAATATCCACCCGGCGGCCTACGCCCCGACCTGTTCGGCCGGCGACACGATCAGGCCCTTGCCGCCGCGCGAGCGGCCGGAGCTGAGGTAGTCGGCGATGGATTCCTGGGTGACCTCGCCGAGGAACTGCTGGTCGGGGTCGAGCACCGGCAGCCAGGAGCTGTTGAACTCGTACATCCGCGACAACAGGATGCGCAGGTGCTCGTCGTGGCTGGCGGTGACCCGGAACGGGGTGACGAACGGCGCGCAGGTGCCCTCCTGGCGGCGCAGGTCCTTGCGTCGCACGTAGCCCAGGCCCTTGCCCTGGTCATCCACCACGATCAGGTAGCGCCGGTCGTTCTCGTCCATCAGTTCCAGCGCCTCGGCCACCGGGGTTTGCGGCCGGGCGGTGACCAGGCTGCTGTCGGCGGCGTCTTCGGCGCGCACCAGGAGCAGACGCTTGAGCGTGCTGTCCTGGCCGGTGAAGGCGCTGACGAACTCGTCCGCCGGGTGCGCCAGCAGGGTGTCCGGGTGGTCGTACTGGAGCAGCCGGCCGCTCTTGAACACCGCCACCTTGTCACCCAGCTTGATGGCTTCGTCGATGTCGTGGCTGACCATGATCACGGTCATGCCGAGCTTGCGCTGCATCTCGAAGAACTCGTTCTGGATCGACTCGCGGTTGATCGGATCGACCGCGCCGAACGGCTCGTCCATCAGCAGCAGCGGCGCGTCCGCCGCCAGCGCGCGGATCACCCCGACGCGCTGCTGCTGGCCGCCGGAGAGCTCGCGCGGGTAGCGTTGCAGGTACTGCTTGGGCTCCAGCTTGACCATGCTCATCAGCTCGCGGGCCTTCTCCTTGCAGCGCGCCTTGTCCCAGCCGAGCAGGCGCGGCACGACCATGATGTTTTCCTCGATGGTCATGTTCGGGAACAGGCCGATCTGCTGGATCACGTAGCCGATGTGGCGGCGCAGGGTGACTTCGTCGAGGTCCGCGGTGTCCTGGCCGTCGATCAGCACGCGGCCGGAGGTCGGCGGGATGATCCGGTTGATCATCTTCAGGGTGGTGGTCTTGCCGCAGCCGGAGGGGCCGAGGAAGACGCAGATCTCGCCTTTCTCCACGGTCAGGCTGACGGAATCGACGGCACGGAACTCCTTGCCGTTCTTCTGGGTGAAGGTCTTGCTGAGTTTGTCCAGTTCGATCATGTCCGGCTCCTGTCAGTGCGCGCTGGCGCGCAGTCCCTTGGGGGTGAGGATGCGTTGCAGCCATTGCAGCAGCAGGTCGGCGACGATGGCCAGGAGGCTGACCAGTACCGCGCCGACCACCAGCATCGGCATGTTGCTCTGGCTGATGGAAGTGAGGATCAGCACGCCCAGGCCGCCGGCGCCGATCACCGCGGCGATGGTCATCACGCCGATGTTCATCACCACGGCGGTGCGTACGCCGGCGAGGATCACCGGCACCGCGAGGGGAATGTCGACCATCCGCAGGCGTTGCCAGAAGGTCATGCCGATGCCCTTGCCGGCCTCGCGGATGCCCGCTTCGACGCCGGTCAGGGCGAGGTAGGTGTTGCGCAGGATCGGCAGCAGCGAATAGAGGAACACCGCGGTGATCGCCGGCAGCGGCCCGAGGCCCTGGCCGAATACCGAGTAGACCGGCATCAGCAGGCCGAACAGGGCGATCGAGGGGATGGTCAGCATCACCGTGGCGGCGCCCTGCAGCGGGCCGGCCAGCCACGTGAAGCGGGTCATCAGCACGCCCAGCGGCACGCCGACGAGGATCGCCAGGCCCACGGCGACCAGTACCAGCAGCAAGTGCTGGAGGGTGAGCTGGCCGACCTGGGACCAGTCGAGATGGGAAAGCACGCTGAAGAAGTCCATTACCGGCTACCTCCCTGGCCGGCCTGGCCGTCGTCGAGCAGGCGGTGTTCGCGGAGGAAGTCGGCGGCGACCTTCCGTGGCGTCTGCTGCTCGATATCGACCCGCGCGTTGAGCGCCTGCATGGTGGCGTCGTCGAGCCGCTCGATGATCGGATCGAACAGCGTGGCGAACTCCGGATGGCGCTGCATGACTTCCCTACGCACCACCGGGGCGGCGTTGTAGAAGGGGAAGTACTGCTTGTCGTCCTTCAGCACGCGCAGCTTGAAGTCCTTCAGGCGGCCGTCGGTGGTGTAGACGAGGCCGAGGAACACCTGGCGGTTCTTCAGCGCGGTGTAGACCAGCCCGGCGTCCATCTGGCGGATGTCGTTGCGGGTGAAGTGCAGGCCGTACAGCTCGCTCATGGGGCCGAGGCCGTCGGGGCGGCCGGCGAACTCCGGGTCCATGGCGAACAGGTGGGTGCTCCCGGGCTCGGCCTCCTGCTGTTCGGCAAGCACCCGCGCGAGATCGCTGACGCTTTGGATGCCCAGGCGCTCGGCCTGCTCCTCGGGCATGGCCAGGGCATAGGTGTTGTTGAAGCGGGTCGGCTTCAGCCAGACCAGGCCCTGGGCCTCGTCGAGTTGCTTGACCCGGCGGTAGGAGGCCGCGGCGTCGAGCTTCTCGTCGATGTGGTTGTAGACGATCAGCGACGAGCCGGTGTACTCCCAGACGATATCCAGCTGGCCGCTTTCCTGGGCGGCGCGGGCCAGGGTGCTGCCCAGGCCGGTGGTGACCGTCACGTCGTAGCCGCGCTTCTGCAGGAACTGCGCGGTGATGGCGGTGAGGATACGCTGCTCGGTGAAGGTCTTGCCGCCGATGCGCAGGGTTTCCGCCTGCGCCAGGCCGGCGGCGAACAGGCCGGCGCAGGCCAGGCAGAGTGAGCGGATCAGTCGGTTCATCAGGCCTCCTTGGCGGTCAGGCCGCGTTCCAGGAACGTCCGGCTGAACAGCACCACCAGGGCGTCCAGCAGCAGGGCGAGGAGCGCCGTGCAGGCGGCGCCGAGCAGCAGTTGCTGGTGGTTGTTCAGGTAGATGCCGGGGAAGATCAGGCTGCCCAGGCTGTTGGCGCCGATCAGGAATGCCAGTGGCGCGGAGCCGACGTTCAGCGCCAGGGCCACGCGCACGCCGCCGACGATGATCGGCACCGCGTTCGGCAGTTCCACCCGCAGCAGCACCTGGTTGGGCGTCATGCCGATGCCGGTGGCGGCTTCCTTCAGCGCCGGCGAGACATTGCGCAGGCCCTCGTAGGTGTTGCGCACGATCGGCAGCAGCGAGGCGAGGAACAGGGCGAGGATCGCCGGACCGTTGCCGATGCCGATGATCGCCAGGGCGATGGCCAGCACCGCCAGCGGCGGGATGGTGTTGCCGACGTTGAACACCTGCATCAGGCGTTCGGCCTGGGCCTGCATGCCGGGACGGCTGAGCAGGATGCCGGCCGGCACGCCGACCAGCAGGGCGGCCGCCATCGAACTGAAGACCAGCACCAGGTGGGCCTGCAAGTAGAACAGCAGGTCCTCGCGGTAGTGGAGGATGGTCGCGGGGGTGATCCAGTGGATCAGCAAGGCCAGTACGACGGCTGCGGCGCAGAGGCCGAGCAGGGCCTTGCCACAGGTTTTCACCATGGTCGGGACTCCCTTCGGAATGAGCGTTGGCTACGCTGTCGGGCGCTTCGTCGAAGCGCGGAAACAGGCCGGAAATCAAAGGCTTCGGATGGGCACCGAATTCCCGACCCTGAAAGGGTTGACCGTTCGTCGTTCGCGGAGGTTCAACGAAACGGCCATGCTTGTGCCATGCCCGGGCCTGGGCAAGCGACCGCAGCCGCCGTCTCGCCTGGGCTGGCGGCGGACGAAGAAATTTTCCCGGGGGAGCGGGCGATAACGGCGCTGCCGCGTCGGCGGCGCGCCATGCACCGTATCGGTGCGCTGGACGCCCAGGGCTTTTCTGCGGTTATGATGCGGGTTCCGAAATTTTCTCGGGCTTTTCCAGACATTCGCACCCCACGGTTCACGGATCGGCCTTTTGGGGTAGGTGTTTTACCTTCTGCTAAGGGAGTACCCCGCGTCATGCTCGATCTCGTCGCGGCATTCATTGCCTTGACCACCTTGCTCACCTACGTGAACTACCGCTTCATCCGCCTGCCGCCGACCATCGGCGTGATGGCCACGGCGCTGGTGTTCTCGCTGATCGTCCAGGGGCTGTCGGAACTGGGTTATCCGATCCTCGAGGTGGAGATGCAGGAAATCATCCGCCGCATCGACTTCTCCGAAGTACTGATGACCTGGTTCCTGCCCGCGCTGCTGTTCGCCGGCGCACTGCACGTCGACCTCTCCGACCTGCGCAGCTACAAGTGGCCGATCGGCCTGCTGGCCACCGCCGGGGTGCTGATCGCCACCTTCGTCATCGGTGGCCTGGCCTACTACACCTTCCCGCTGTTCGGCTGGCAGGTGGACTTCATCTACTGCCTGTTGTTCGGCGCGTTGATCTCGCCGACCGACCCCATCGCCGTGCTCGGCATCCTCAAGTCCGCCGGCGCGCCGAAACCGCTGGCGACCACCATCGTCGGCGAGTCGCTGTTCAACGACGGCACCGCGGTGGTGGTGTTCGCCATCATCCTCGGCATCCTCCAGCTCGGCGAGGCGCCCACGGTCAGTGCCACGGCGATCCTCTTCGTCCAGGAAGCCATCGGTGGCGTGGTCTTCGGTGCGGTGCTCGGCTATGGCGTGTTCGTGATGATGCGCGGCATCGACCAGTACCAGGTGGAGGTCATGCTGACCCTCGCCCTGGTCATCGGTGGTGCCGCGCTGGCCGCGCGCCTGCACGTATCGGCGCCGATCGCGATGGTGGTGGCCGGGCTGATCATCGGCAACCACGGACGCCACTATGCGATGTCGGACGAGACCCGGCGCTACGTGGACAAGTTCTGGGAGCTGATCGACGAGATCCTCAACGCCCTGCTGTTCGCCCTGATCGGCCTGGAGCTGCTGCTGTTGCCGTTCTCCTGGCTGCACGTGGCGGCGGCCTTCGCCCTCGGCGGCGCGGTGCTGGTCTCGCGCCTGCTCACGGTGGGCCCGGCGATCCTGGTCCTGCGCCGTTTCCGTGGCGCCAACCGGCAGGTACCGGCGGGCACCATCCGCATCCTGGTCTGGGGTGGGCTGCGCGGCGGCGTCTCGGTGGCGCTGGCGCTGTCCCTGCCGCTGGGGCCGGAGCGCGACCTGATCCTCAGCCTGACCTACATCGTGGTGCTGGTCTCGATCCTGCTCCAGGGGCTTTCCATCGGCCCGCTGGTGCGTCGTATCTACGCCGGCCAGCCGCTGGAGAAGAGCGAGGGTGCGCACTGAGCGCAGCCTTCGCAAGGCGAGCGCCCGCCGTCATGGCGGGCGTTTTCGTTGGCGGCCATCAGGCGCTGTCCTGTGGCGCTTCGTTGCGATGGGTGCCGCGCAGGTTCATCGCCGCCAGGCAGACCTGCAGCAGGATCAGCGCATAGGCCTGGGCGTACAGGCCCCAGGCGATCCACAGCAGGTTGCTGGCGAGGAACACCCAGAAGCCGACCTTGCGTCTTCGCCGGTGCGCCGACGCCACCAGCCAGGCGGCAACCACCGTGACCAGCATGGCGGGCCATTGCAGGTAGTCCAGCCAGTGCATGCGTGCATCCTTTTTCCGACCTTTGAGGGTCAGACCAGCCCTGGCGCGGCAAAGTGCGGTCGGATCGGATAGCCGTGCAGCAGCGACCTGACCCGCTCCTCGTCGAGCGCTCCGTTGAACTCGGCGCCCAGGGCTTCGCGGTGGATGCCGGTGGCGCCCAGCCAGAGCGTATCGATGCGCGCGGCGAGGGCGCCGGGGACGTCGGTCACCAGCGAGTCGCCGACGAACAGGATGTGCCGCGCGCCGCGCGCTTCCAGTTGCCGCTGGGCGATGCGGAAGGCCGCCGGGTCGGGCTTGCCGTACCAGTTGACCTGGCCGCCTTCCTCGCTGAACAGCTCGGCGAGCATGCCCGCGCCGTATACCGTGCGGCCGCCGGAAACCACCACGCGGTCCGGGTTGGCGCAGAGGAACGGCAGGTCGGTGGCGCCGCGCAGGGGCGCGAAGCGCTGTTCCAGTTCTTCCTGGGGAAAGCTGCCGACGCCGACGATCAGCGCCGCCTGGGCGATGTCCTCGACGAAGCGCTCGCGGATTTCCGCCGGCCAGGTTTGCTGGGCCAGGCCGACGCCGGCCAGGTAGATGCCGCCACGCCGGTATTCGGCGGTTTGCAGCAGGGCGTCGATGGTCAACTGGCCGGACGTGGTGATGCCGGCGAACCAGTCGCGCCGGATGCCCAGGCGCTCGAGCCCGGCGCTCATTTCCACCACGCTGCTGGACGAGTTGCTGAGGAACCAGACCGGGCGGCCTTCGGCGTGCCGCCGGGCGAGCCAGGCAAGGGCGCCGGGGAACGCCTCGGCGCCGTCCATCACTACGCCCCAGAGATCGAGAAGGAAGCCGTCATAGTCGGCGCAGAGCGCCTCCAGTTGCGCATGGTCGAGCAGGCGGGTGCTGGTGGCGGCGCTGAAGCGCGGGGAGGTCGGGGCATCGCTCATGGGAGTCTCGTCGCGGCTGTCGAAGTGGGCCGCCGCGTGCGGCGGCGAGTCCCAAGGGTGCCAAACTTGCGTGACGGGACCAAGCCTTTCGGCCCTGCGCGTGTTTACGGCCGGTCGAGCGCCTGGGCCATCCACTCGCGCACATGGCAGACGGCGAAGCGCGACGGGCTGCATTCGCCGGTGGCCATCGCCAGGCGCAGGCCCTCGACGTCGGCGCCGCGCACATAGGCGCTGGCGTCGCGCATGTCGTCCTCGTCGCCGAAACCGCCGCGCTGCATTTCCTCCAGCGCGGCCTGCTTGTCCCAGCCCTGCACGACGATGCGGTACATGGCGGCGAACAGTCCGGTGCGGTTGTTGCCGTGCTTGCAGTGCATCAGCACCGGGCCTTCGCGCTCGGCGGCCTGCAACTGGCGGAGGACGCTGAGCACCTCGGCGTCGTCGACCCGGTCGGCGTGGGTCGGCAGGCTGACCACCCGCACCGGAGCCTGGCCCAGCCAGGCGCGGTCGTCGTCCTTGATGAAGCTGACCACCGTCTTCACCTGCAGGCGTTGCAGCAGCGCGACGCTCTGTGCGTTGGGCAGCGCGCTGCGATAGAGGGTAGGGCTCATGCGGTAGAGGTTGATCGACGGGTCGACCGCTTGCGCCCAGGCTGGCGAACGCGGGGCGGCAGTCTCGGCGGCATGCAGCGGGCCGCCGAGCAGGAAGGCGCCGAGCACGGCGGCGAGGAGCAGGCGGAGCCAGGCGAGCGGTGAACGGTGCATGTCGGCCTCGTGCGGTGGGTGGCCAACACTAGGCGAGGGCGGGTCAAGCCGAGCTGAAGAGAATGTGAAGAATTCGTTGAGGCAGCTTCACCTGTCAGCGCAGGAAGAATCCATAGACCCTGCCGGAGAAGAACACCAGCAACAGCGCCGGATAGCACAGGTAGTGCAGCACCACGATGAGCAGTGCCGCCGGGCTGGGATCGCCTTTCAGCGAGGCGAGGCCGACCAGTAGCAGGTAAAGGACCCCGAGCACACCGCCATACAGCGCGACCAGGCGCAAGCGCTCGCCCCAGGTCGGCCAGCGCCGCTGCGCGCGGGCGAACCACCAGGCCAGGCCGCCGGCGACCAGTGCGGCGATCAGCAGGCTGGCCGGCAGGCCGCCGAAGCGGACCACCCCGCGCAGCAGCACGTTGAGCAGGATCGCCGCGGCGATCCCGGCCAGGGCGTAGTAGCGGATGGGTACGGCAAGGCGGTCGTCCATGGCGGTGTCTCCTGGCGGTTTCAGAGGCGCGTGTCGAGGCCGAAGCGCTTCTTCAGCAGCCGCTCCAGCAGGCTGCGCGGCAGCCAGCGAGCCAGCGCCGGCAGGGCCCGGCTGCCATTGCCGATGCGCACCAGCGGCGGGCGCGGACGGCGCTGCACGGCGGCGAGCAACTGGCGGGCGAAGTCTTCGGCGGACGTAGGATTGTCCTGGGATGCCGCGGCGCGCGCCTGGATCTGCCGACGCAATGGCCACCAGGGCGAGCGTTCGTCGACCACGCTGTCCAGCTCGCGGCTGGCGCTGGCGCCGAAGTTCGAGGCGATGGCGCCCGGCTGCACTTCCAGCACCTCGACGGCGAACGGAGCCAGCTCCAGGCGCAGGGCATCGCTCAGCGCATGCACCGCGGCCTTGGAGGCGCAGTAGGCGCCGGCGAAGGGCGTGACCAGCACGCCGGAGACGCTGCCGACGTTCACCACCAGGCCGGACTTGCGCCTGAGCAGCGGGAACAGCGCGCGGGTCACGCCGACCACGGCGAACACGTTGGTCTCGAATTGCCGGCGCATGGCTTCGACGCCGCCGTCCAGCAGCGGACCCATGGCGCCGTAGCCGGCGTTGTTGACCAGGACGTCGAGGCCGGCGGCTTCGACTTCCAGCTCCTCGGCCAGACGGGCCAGCGCGGCGGCGTCGTTGACGTCCAGTTGCACCGCCTGGAAGCCGGCCTCGGCCAGGGCACGCACGTCGTCCTCCTTGCGCGCGCTGGCCCAGACCCGGTAGCCGGCGCGCTGGAAGGCGTCGGCAAGGGCGCGGCCGATGCCACTGGAGCAGCCGGTGACGAAGGCGACGGGTTGGCTCATGGGCGGCGTTCCTTGGCTGGGAGTTGGAAGGAGGGCGGCCTACCGTACTGGATTCGCCGGCCGCGGAAAACCGCCCGAAGGCTCGGTCAGGCGTCCTTGCGCGCGATCCGCAGCGCCAGCGGCATGCGAACCCAGCGTGTCGAGGTCGGTTCGCCCCAGAGCGCGGCGACCCGTTGCAGGGCCTGGCGCACGAAAGCGTTGCCCTGCGCCTCGCGGCACAGGCGGCTGGCCGACCAGGTGGCCATGTAGTCGAACAACCGGGCCAGGCTCCATTGTTGCTCGATGACGAAGGCCGGCGCGGGGAGTTCGCCCAGCGGCAGCTCGACATCCCGGTAGGCGTTCCACAGCAGGCGGTTCTGTTGCGCCCAGTACGGGCCGATCGGGCGCAGGTATTCCTCGTCGATGGCGGCATCGATCTGCGCGTCGATGCTGAACCAGCCGTAGCCCCAGGCGGCGAACACGCCGCCGGGACGCAGCACGCGCAGTAGCTCGCGGTTGAAGCGCGAATGGTCGAACCAGTGCCAGGCCTGGGCTACGCAGATCAGGTCGAAGGCGGCGTCGGGATAGTCGGTGGCTTCGGCGTCCTGCACGCTGTAGCGGATACCCGGATGGACAACGGCGTGTTCGATCTGCTGCGCGCTGGTGTCGCTGGCGAGGACTTCGCCGAAGTACTGCGCCAGGCCGAGCGCGGCCTGGCCGGTACCGGTGGCGCAGTCCCAGGCGCGCCGGCGCTGGCCGCAGAGCCCGGCGAGATGGCGGTAGAGCGCATCGGGATAACGCGGGCGGGCGCTGGCGTAGGCAGCGGAGCCCTGCTCGAACAGACGGCGGGTTTCCATCGGGTCCTCCCTCGGTCAGTTACCGAAACGCCCGTCCAGGCGTTCGGCGCGGAATTCCAGGGTGCTGGCGCGATAGCCCGGACGCAGCGGCGGCAGCGGCAGGCAGTCGCGCCAGCTGTCGCCGCCGAGCAGGGCGTTCGGCGCCCGGTAGCGCGGGCTGTCGAAGCTGGTGTCGGCCAGGTTGACGCTGTCGCCGGGACGATAGGCGGCGATCCTCCAGCGTAGCTCCAGCAACGGACGGTCGCTGCCGTTCTTCAGCTCGACCGCCAGCGGCCGGTCTACCGGACAGCGTTCCGGCGCATAGCTCAGGCGCAGTTCCTGGCGTTGCAGGTGGCGGCTTTCGTCGTTGTCCTGCCAGATCACCCAGGCCGCCACCAGGCCCAGCCCGGCGAGAGCCGCCAGGGAGACCGGCAGGGCCTTGGCCGGGTATCGGACGAGGAGGATGACCCAGGTGAGGACCAGCAGCGCACCGATCAGCATTGAAATGTCCTTTCTTCGAAGCCGAGGGGACATCCTAGCGCACTGCTGCGTATCGCAGGCGGTACGGGCATGCCTACGCGGCGGAGGAGCCGCGATATGCGCGAGGGAGGCCGAAAGGCGGGGATGCGGGTTTCGGCAGGCTGGGGATAGTCGCCGCCCCCGGCCTCGCCGTCATTCGCAGCGCCGCTTGCCGCCCGGCGTCAGCAGATGCTCCAGCTCGACGAACAGGCGCTCGGCATCCTGCGCCTCGCAGTCCTCGCCGTAGCGCTTCTTCAGGCCGTGTTCGCTGAGGGTCAGGTGCAGGGTCGGGACTACCTCGTGGCGCGCCAGGCAGCCTTTCACGCAATGCAGCGGGCAACCGTCGAGGGCCAGGATCGGTCGCCCGGAGCGGGCCCGGCGGACCAGCAGCGGGACGTCGCCGCCGACTCCGGCGATGCAGGACATCTCCGCCAGCCGGGCACGATCCAGGCGCAGCGCGAGATCGTTGGCCAGTTGCGCCACGTTGGAGCAGCCGGAGCAGGCGTAGACCAGGGGAAGGGGATCGTCGGGGCTGCGTTCGAACATCATGACGGGCGCCTCGTGGAAGGAAGCCGCCAGTATCGACGTAGCGCCGCGGTGGATTTCTTGACCGGAATCAAGCCCGCGCGCGGCTCACACCAGGTCGTTCTCCACCGCCCACACCGCGGCCTCGACCCGCGAACGCATGCCGAGCTTGTGCAGCACCCGCTTGACATGGACCTTCACCGTGCCTTCGGTGATGTCCAGCTTTCGCGCGATCATCTTGTTGCTGTAGCCGTGGGCGATCTGGCGGAGGATCTGCCGTTCGCGCTCGGTCAGCTCGTCGAGGCTCTTCGAACGGTCGTCGCCCCGCAGGGCCTGGGCGAGGATCTGGGTCAGCTGCGGGCTGAGGGTCATCTGTCCGGTGGCGGCCTGGCGGATGTGCTCGAGCAGGCGCTCCGGCTCCATGTCCTTGAGCAGGTAGCCGTCGGCGCCGGCGCGCAGGACGTTGACCACGTCGCCCTTGTCGTCGGACACGGTGAACACCACGATGCGCGCGTCGACTCCGGCCTCGCGCAACGCGCGCAGGGTGTCCAGGCCGTTCATGCCCTTCATGTTCAGGTCCAGCAGGATCATGTCCGGGTCCAGCTCGGCGGCCAGGCGCAGGGCTTCCTCGCCGCTGCCGGCCTCGCCGACCACGCTGAGGTCGTCTTCCAGTTCG
Source organism: Pseudomonas sp. HMSC066A08 (assembly GCF_001813025.1). Lineage (NCBI taxonomy): Bacteria > Pseudomonadati > Pseudomonadota > Gammaproteobacteria > Pseudomonadales > Pseudomonadaceae > Pseudomonas > Pseudomonas sp. HMSC066A08. The sequence goes on along the minus strand of NZ_KV811378.1, from coordinate 30,026 downwards.
AGCAACTGGGCGACGCCCTTGCGCATCATCGGATGGTCGTCCACCAGCAGCAGGCGAACCGGTTCGTCGGCGGTGGCTGGCATGTCCGTCATGGGGTCGGCTCCTTGGCGGCGGAGGGTTGCAGGGCGGTCGGCACGAAGCTGAAGAGCACTCGCGTGCCGCGGGGCGCGCGCGCTTCGAAGCGCAACGGGCTGCCGAGGGTCTGGCCGCGCTCCTGCATGATGGTAAGCCCATAGTGGCCGCTGCGGTTCTGCTGCGGATCAAAGCCGACGCCATCGTCCTCGATGGCGATGCTCACCTGGCCGTCGGCCTGGCTGCTCAGGCGCACCCAGGCCCGTTGCGCCTGCGAATGGCGAACCACGTTGGAGAGCGCCTCGCGGACGATCTGCAGGACGTGGATTTCCTCGTTGGGACTCAGCGGCACGTGTTGCAGGCGGTTGTCCAGTTCGATCGCCACCTCGCCGCGCTCGCCGAACTCGGCCACGGCGTTCCCCAGCGCGGCTTCCAGGCTCGGCTCGTCGAGGCTGAGGCGGAAGGTGGTGAGCAGTTCGCGCAGTTGCCGGTAGGCGCCGTTGAGGCCTTCGCGCAGTTCGTCGAGGGTGTCCTCGATCTTCTCCGCCGGCGCCTCGCGCTTGAGCAAGGTGCCCAGGCGGCTGACCTGGATCTTCAGGTAGGACAGCGACTGTGCCAGCGAATCGTGCAGTTCGCGGGCGATGGTGCCGCGCTCGGCGAACAGGGCCAGGCGGCTTTCCTGTTCCTGTTGCAGGGACAGGGCGAAGGTGCGGGCGATGTTGTCGCAGAAGGTCTCGATCAGTTGCTGCTGCCAGTTCTCCAGGCGGCCGCTGCGGCTTTCGATGAACAGTTCGCCGAAACGGTGGCCGGCGATGGACAGTGGCTGCATCAGCAATGGCTGGGCCAGGGACGAGGGTTGGTCGCAGGCGCTGGCCTGCTCGCGGCAGCTACCGCAGTCGCCCTGCAGGCAGAAGTCCGCCGGCCGCTCGGTGGTGGTCAGCGAGCTGTAGGCGCGCTCGACCCCGTCCTTGTTCAGGCAGAGGGTCACGCGGCCGGCGTCGAGCACTTTCTCCAACTGGTTCAGCAGCGGTTGCAGGGTGCGGCTGTCGTAGGGGTTCTCGCCCAGCCGGCGGGCGCTGGCGTAGAGCAGTTCGAGGCGCTGGTGGCTCTGCGAGAGGGCGCGGGTCTTGTCCTCCACGCGCTCCTCCAGGTCGCCGTAGATGCTCTTCAGCTCGCCGGCCATCTGGTTGAAGCGCTCGCCCAGTTGCGCCAGTTCGTCCTCGCCGCTGTAGGTGACCCGCGCATCCAGCTCGCCGCGGCCCAGGCGGCGGGCGGTGCTGGTGAGTTCGCGCAGCGGGCCGATGACGTGGTAGCTGAGGTCGTAGAGGGTGACGAACACCACCAGCAGGCTGAGGAACAGGCACAGGCCCTGCACCGTGCTGAGCAGTTGCGAGCGGCGCTCGGCCTTGGCCTGGAGGATGCCGACGAAACGGTCGATGTCGCCGACGTAGGCGTCCAGCACGGCGCGTCCGGGCAGCGCGCGCGGGTCCAGGCGCGCCAGGCCCTCGCGCAGTTCCTGGTGCAACTGGCGGATCGGGTCGTCGGCATCCTGGCGTTGCAGCAGGCGGCGGATGTCGCCGCTGTCGAGGCGTTCGCCGAGGGTCCCGAGCAGCGCCTGGCGGCCTTCCAGGCTGGGCTCCAGGGCGACCCGGTAGGTGAGCATGCGCAACGAGCCGGCGTGGTTGATCACCGCGGCGTCCTGGTGCGTGTAGTCGGCGAAGAGCAGGGCACTGAACATCCCGATCAGCGCCAGCGATACCAGCAGGGTGAGGTAGCAGCCGAAGCGGACTACCAGGGAGCGGCGCAGGATCGGTTTTCCGGCCCTGTCACTACCTCCAAAGAATCTGTCCCGCTGGTCAGCGTCCGGCGCGGTCGCCTTGTTCATGAGAAAAGCCTTTTAAAACAGTGGGTTGCGCAATAATTTCAGCCATACCTCTTTCGAGGTAGGGGCGCGCATCTAGGCACGGAACGGCCGGTATTTCATTGATTCCTATCAAATTTGCATAGGAACACCTTCCCTAGGCTCTCGCTGAACGCTGTCCGTGCAGAGAGTTTAGCCATGGCTTCCCTACGTCAGAAACAGTACTCCGTCCTCGGCATGAGTACCTTGTCCTTCGCGGTGAATTTCGCCGTGTGGACGATGTTTTCGATCATCGGCATCCGCATCAAGGACGAACTCGGCCTGAGCGAATCCCAGTTCGGCCTGATGGTCGCCCTGCCGATCCTCACCGGCTCCCTGGTGCGCCTGCCGCTGGGCCTGATCACCGACCGCTTCGGCGGCCGCATCGTGTTCTTCATCCACATGCTGCTGGTGGCCATCCCGATCTACGGCCTGGCCTTCGCCAGCCAGTACTGGCACTACCTGGTGCTCGGCCTGTTCGTCGGCCTGGCCGGCGGCTCCTTCGCGGTCGGCATCGCCTATACCTCGGCCTGGTTCGAGAAGGAGCGCCAGGGCACCGCGATGGGCATCTTCGGTGCCGGCAATGCCGGCGCGGCGATCACCAACCTGGTGGCGCCGATGATCGTGGTCGCCTTCGGCTGGCGCATGGTGCCGCAGGTCTACTCGGTAGCCATGCTGGTCACCGCCGTGCTGTTCTGGCTGTTCACCTGGACCGATCCGGCGCACCTCAAGGGTGCCGCCGAGGCCAGCCAGCGGCCGACCCTGGCCAAGCAACTGGCGCCGCTCGCCGAGCTGCGCGTCTGGCGCTTCGGCCTGTACTACTTCTTCGTCTTCGGCGGCTTCGTCGCCCTGGCCCTGTGGCTGCCGAAGTACTACATCGCCGAGTACGGCCTGGACCTGAAGACCGCGTCCTTCATCACCATGCTGTTCACCCTGCCGTCCGGCCTGATCCGCGCCCTCGGTGGCTGGTTCAGCGACCACTACGGCGCGCGCTCGGTGAACTGGGGCGTGTTCTGGGTCTGCCTGGTGTGCCTGTTCTTCCTCTCCTACCCGCAGACCACCATGACCATCCACGGCATCCACGGCGACCTCAGCCTGGGCATCGGCCTGAACGTCTGGCTGTTCACCTTCCTGGTGTTCGTCGTCGGCATTGCCCAGGGCTTCGGCAAGACCAGCGTGTACCGGATCATCCACGACTACTACCCGAGCAACATGGGCACCGTCGGCGGCATGGTCGGGGTGATCGGCGGCCTCGGCGGCTTCTGCCTGCCGATCCTGTTCGGCTACGCCGCCGACCACATCGGCGTGCGCTCCTCCTGCTTCATGTTGCTGTTCGGCCTGACCGTGGTCTGCATGGTCTGGATGCACTACGCGATCAAGCAGCAACGCCGCATCGACGGCCAGGCCGCCTCGGCCGACGTCGACCTTCCTCCCACCCTTCCCACCCACTCCTGAGGTAATGCCGTCATGGGCATGATCGCCAATACCCAACTGAAAGCCGCACGGGGACCGCTGCTGCTCGACTGGCGCCCCGAGGACCCCGAGTTCTGGGCGCGCAACGGCAAGCGCATCGCCAGCCGCAACCTGTGGATCTCGATCCCCGCGCTGCTGCTCGCCTTCGCCGTGTGGATGATCTGGAGCACGGTGACCGTGCGCCTGAACAGCGCCGGCTTCGCCTTCAGCAACGACCAGCTGTTCCTGCTCGCGGCGCTGCCGTCGATCTCCGGCGCCACCCTGCGGGTGTTCTATTCGTTCATGGTGCCGATCTTCGGCGGCCGTCGCTGGACCGCCCTGAGCACCGCCTCGATGCTGATCCCGTGCATCTGGCTGGGCTTCGCCGTGCAGGACCCGAGCACCCCGTACTGGGTGTTCGCCCTGATCGCGCTGCTCTGCGGCTTCGGCGGCGGCAACTTCGCCTCGAGCATGTCCAACATCAGCTTCTTCTATCCGAAGAGCCAGCAGGGCACCGCCCTCGGCCTGAATGCCGGGCTCGGCAACCTCGGCGTCTCGGTGATGCAGTTCGCCGTGCCGCTGGCGGTGGCCGGCGGCCTGTTCGGCGCCTTCGGCGGCGAGCCGCAGCAGCTCGGCGATGGCGCTCGCCTGTGGCTGCAGAACGCCGGCTGGATCTGGGTGCCGTTCATCGCCGTGGTATCGGTCGCGGCCTGGTTCGGGATGAACGACATCGCCGACGCCAAGGCCTCGTTCCGCGACCAGGCGGTGATCTTCAAGCGCAAGCACAACTGGCTGATGTGCTGGCTGTACGTGGCCACCTTCGGCTCGTTCATCGGCTTCTCGGCCGGCTTCGCGATGCTCAGCAAGACCCAGTTCCCCGACGTCAACCCGCTGCAATACGCCTTCCTCGGTCCGCTGGTGGGCGCCCTCAGCCGGCCCCTGGGCGGCTGGCTGGCGGACAAGTTCGGCGGCGCGCGGATCACCCTGTGGAACTACGCGCTGATGATCGGCGGGGTGTTCGCGGTGATCGCCTTCCTGCCGGGCGACGGCGGCCAGGGCAACTTCTTCGGCTTCCTTGGCGCCTTCATCCTGCTGTTCTTCTTCGCCGGCATCGGCAACGGCTCCACCTTCCGCATGATCCCGGTGATCTTCCGCAACGAGTGGGCCCGGCGGGTGCGCGACGGCCAGGCCGACGAAGCCGGCGCGGCGCGCAACGCGAGCATGGAGTCGGCCGCGGTGATCGGCTTCTCCGCCGCCATCGGCGCCTTCGGCGGGTTCTTCATCCCGAAGGCGTTCGGCACCTCGCTGCACATGACCGGCAGCGCCGAGGGCGCCCTCTACGTGTTCATCGCCTACTACCTGAGCTGCATCGTCGCCACCTGGTGGTGGTACGCGCGCAAGGGTGCGGAGAGTCCCTGTTGAGCCCGTCGGCAGCAGCCCGCGGCAACCCCTGATTAGCGTTGTAACGCCCGGCACAGACCGGGTGAGGAGATCAAGATGAGTCACCTGCTCGACCGCCTGCAGTTCTTCAAGAAGAAGCAGGGCGAATTCGCCGATGGCCACGGCGAGACCAGCAACGAGAGCCGCGCCTGGGAAGGCGCCTACCGGCAGCGCTGGCAGCACGACAAGATCGTGCGCTCCACCCACGGGGTGAACTGCACCGGCTCCTGCTCCTGGAAGATCTACGTGAAGAACGGCCTGATCACCTGGGAAACCCAGCAGACCGACTACCCGCGCACCCGTCCGGACCTGCCCAACCACGAGCCGCGCGGCTGCCCGCGCGGGGCCAGCTACTCCTGGTACATCTACAGCGCCAACCGCCTGAAGTACCCGAAGGTGCGCAAGCCGTTGCTCAAGCTCTGGCGCGAGGCGCGGGCGCAGCACGGCGACCCGGTGGACGCCTGGGCCAGCATCGTCGAGGACGCCGCCAAGGCGAAGAGCTACAAGAGCCAGCGCGGCCTGGGCGGCTTCGTCCGTTCCAGCTGGGACGAGGTCACCGAGATCATCGCCGCGGCCAACGTCTACACCGCCAAGACCTATGGTCCGGACCGGGTGATCGGCTTCTCGCCGATCCCGGCCATGTCGATGGTCAGCTACGCCGCCGGCGCCCGCTACCTGTCGCTGATCGGCGGGGTCTGCCTGAGCTTCTACGACTGGTACTGCGACCTGCCGCCGGCCAGCCCGCAGATCTGGGGCGAGCAGACCGACGTGCCGGAGTCGGCCGACTGGTACAACTCCAGCTACATCATCGCCTGGGGCTCCAACGTGCCGCAGACGCGGACCCCGGACGCGCACTTCTTCACCGAGGTGCGCTACAAGGGCACCAAGACCGTCTCCATCACCCCGGACTATTCCGAGGTGGCCAAGCTCACCGACCTCTGGCTCAACCCCAAGCAGGGCACCGACGCCGCGCTGGGCATGGCCTTCGGTCACGTGATCCTGAAGGAATTCCACCTCGACCGGCCGAGCGCCTACTTCGTCGACTACTGCCGCCAGTACACCGACATGCCGATGCTGGTGTTGCTGGAAGAACACGCCGGCGGCGCGTTCAAGCCGACCCGCTACCTGCGCGCCGCCGACCTGGCGGACAACCTCGGCCAGGACAACAACCCCGAGTGGAAGACCATCGCCTACGACGAGCGCAGCGGCGGGCTGGTCTCGCCCACTGGCGCCATCGGCTACCGCTGGGGCGAGTCGGGCAAGTAGAACATCGCCGAACTGGACGGCAGGAGCGGCGACCGGACGCGCCTGCAACTGTCGCTGCTCGATGGCCCGGAACATGCCTGCGAGGTGGCCTTCCCGTATTTCGCCGGGCAGGAGCACCCGCACTTCAAGGGCGTCGCCAACGACGAGGTACTGCTGCGCCGGGTGCCGTTCCGCGAGATCGTCGCGGCGGATGGCAAGCGCCTGCGGGTGGCCACCGTCTATGACCTGCAGATGGCCAACTACAGCATCGACCGCGGCCTGGGCGGCGACAACGTGGCGACCTCCTACGAGGACGCCGACACGCCCTATACCCCGGCCTGGCAGGAGCGCATCACCGGCGTCCCGGCGGCGCGCGCGACGCAGGTCGCCCGCGAGTTCGCCGACAGCGCCGACAAGACCCGCGGCAAGGCGATGGTGATCATCGGCGCGGCGATGAACCACTGGTACCACATGGACATGAACTACCGCGCGGTCATCAACATGCTGATGATGTGCGGCTGCATCGGCCAGAGCGGCGGCGGCTGGGCGCACTATGTCGGCCAGGAGAAGCTGCGCCCGCAGACCGGCTGGGCGCCGCTGGCCTTCGGCCTGGACTGGAGCCGGCCGCCGCGGCAGATGAACGGCACCAGCTTCTTCTACCTGCACAGCTCGCAATGGCGCCACGAGAAGCTGTCGATGCACGAGGTGCTGTCGCCGCTGGCCGACGCCAGTCGCTTCGCCGAACACGCCCTGGACTACAACATCCAGGCCGAACGCCTCGGCTGGCTGCCGTCGGCGCCGCAACTGAACCGCAACCCGCTGCGCATCGCCGCCGAGGCCGAGGCCGCCGGCCTGCCGGTCGCCGACTATGTGGTGCGCGAACTGAAGAGCGGCGGCCTGCGCTTCGCCAGCGAATCGCCGGACGATCCGCAGAACTTTCCGCGCAACATGTTCATCTGGCGCTCCAACCTGCTGGGCTCCTCCGGCAAGGGCCACGAGTACATGCTCAAGTACCTGCTCGGGGCGAAGAACGGGGTGATGAACGATGACCTCGGCAAGGCCGGCGGTCCGCGTCCCACCGAGGTCGACTGGGTCGACGACGGTGCCGAGGGCAAGCTCGACCTGGTCACCACCCTGGACTTCCGCATGTCCTCCACCTGCATGTATTCGGACATCGTCCTGCCGACCGCTACCTGGTACGAGAAGGACGACCTCAATACCTCCGACATGCACCCCTTCATCCATCCGCTGTCGGCGGCCACCGATCCGGCCTGGGAAGCCAGGAGCGACTGGGAGATCTACAAGGCCATCGCGAAGAAGTTCTCCGCCGTCGCCGAAGGCCACCTCGGCGTGGAGCAGGACCTGGTCACGCTGCCGCTGCTGCACGACACCCCCACCGAGCTGGCGCAGCCGTTCGGCGGCGACGGCCATGACTGGAAGAAGGGCGAGTGCGAGCCGATTCCGGGACGCAACCTGCCGACGCTGCACCTGGTCGAGCGCGACTACCCGAACGTCTATCGCAAGTTCACCTCGCTCGGTCCGCTGCTGGACACGCTGGGCAACGGCGGCAAGGGCATCGGCTGGAACACCGAGAAGGAAGTGAAGCTGGTCGGCGACCTCAACCATCGCGTGGTCGAGAGCGGCGTCAGCCAGGGCCGCCCGCGCATCGACAGCGCCATCGACGCCGCCGAGGTGGTCCTCGCCCTGGCTCCGGAAACCAACGGCCAGGTCGCGGTCAAGGCCTGGGAAGCGCTGTCGAAGATCACCGGCCGCGAGCACGCCCACCTGGCGCTGCCCAAGGAAGACGAGAAGATCCGCTTCCGCGACATCCAGGTGCAGCCGCGCAAGATCATCTCCAGTCCGACCTGGTCCGGCCTCGAGGACGAGCACGTCAGCTACAACGCCGGCTACACCAACGTCCACGAGCTGATCCCGTGGCGCACCATCACCGGGCGCCAGCAGTTCTACCAGGACCACCCGTGGATGCAGGCGTTCGGCGAAGGCTTCGTCAGCTACCGGCCGCCGGTCAACACCCGGACCACCGAGAAGCTGTTGAACAGGAAGCCCAACGGCAACCCGGAGATCACCCTGAACTGGATCACCCCGCACCAGAAATGGGGCATCCACTCCACCTACAGCGACAACCTGCTGATGCTCACCCTGTCGCGTGGCGGTCCGATCATCTGGCTCAGCGAGCATGACGCGGCCAAGGCCGGGATCGTCGATAACGACTGGGTCGAGGTGTTCAACGCCAACGGCGCGGCGACCTGCCGCGCGGTGGTCAGCCAGCGGGTCAAGGACGGCATGGTGATGATGTACCACGCCCAGGAACGCATCGTGAACGTACCCGGCAGCGAGACCACCGGCACCCGTGGCGGCCACCACAACTCGGTGACCCGCGTGGTGCTCAAGCCGACCCACATGATCGGCGGCTACGCCCAGCAGGCCTGGGGCTTCAACTACTACGGCACGGTCGGCTGCAACCGCGACGAGTTCGTCGTGGTGCGCAAGATGAGCAAGGTTGACTGGCTGGACGAACCCCGCCACGGCGGACTCGGCGGCGACGCCCTGCCGCAACCGCTGCCCCAGGACATTTGAGGAGAGACGCCATGAAAATTCGTTCGCAAGTCGGCATGGTGCTGAACCTCGACAAATGCATCGGTTGCCACACCTGCTCGATCACCTGCAAGAACGTCTGGACCAGCCGCGAAGGCATGGAGTACGCCTGGTTCAACAACGTCGAGACCAAGCCCGGGATCGGCTACCCGAAGGAATGGGAAAACCAGGAGAAGTGGAAGGGCGGCTGGGTGCGCGCGGCGGACGGTTCGATCCGCCCGCGCATCGGCGGCAAGTTCCGCGTGCTGGCGAACATCTTCGCCAACCCGGACCTGCCCGAGATCGACGACTACTACGAACCGTTCGACTTCGACTACCAGCACCTGCATACCGCACCCAAGGCCGAGCACCAGCCGGTGGCGCGCCCGCGCTCGCTGGTCTCCGGGCAGCGCATGGAGAAGATCGAGTGGGGCCCGAACTGGGAGGAGATCCTCGGCACCGAGTTCGCCAAGCGGCGCAAGGACAAGAACTTCGACCAGGTCCAGGCGGACATCTACGGTGAGTACGAGAACACCTTCATGATGTACCTGCCGCGCCTCTGCGAGCACTGCCTGAACCCGGCGTGCGTGGCGTCCTGCCCGAGCGGGGCGATCTACAAGCGCGAGGAAGACGGCATCGTCCTGATCGACCAGGACAAGTGCCGCGGCTGGCGGATGTGCATCTCCGGCTGCCCGTACAAGAAGATCTATTTCAACTGGAAGAGCGGCAAGTCCGAGAAGTGCATCTTCTGCTACCCGCGCATCGAGGCCGGCCAGCCCACCGTCTGCTCGGAGACCTGCGTCGGGCGCATCCGCTACCTCGGCGTGCTGCTCTACGACGCCGACCGCATCCACGAAGTGGCCAGTTGCGAGAACGAGCGCGAGCTGTACGAGAAGCAACTGGAGATCTTCCTCGATCCGTTCGACCCGGCGGTGATCGCCCAGGCGCGCAAGGACGGGGTGGCCGACAGCGTCATCGAGGCGGCGCAGAAGTCGCCGGTCTACAAGCTGGCGATGGACTGGAAGCTGGCCCTGCCGCTGCACCCGGAATACCGCACGCTGCCGATGGTCTGGTACGTGCCGCCGCTGTCGCCGATCCAGAACGCCGCCGCCGAGGGGCACATCGGCAGCGACGGGGTGATCCCGGACGTCGAGTCGCTGCGCATCCCCGTGCAGTACCTGGCCAACCTGCTCACCGCCGGCGACACCGCGCCGGTGCTGCTGGCGCTCAAGCGCCTGCTGGCGATGCGCGCCTACAAGCGCGCCGAGCACGTCGAAGGCCGCCAGGACCTGGAGGTGCTGGCCAAGGTCGGGTTGAGCGTGGAGCAGGTGGAGCAGATGTACCGCTACCTGGCCATCGCCAACTACGAGGATCGCTTCGTGATCCCCAGCGCGCACCGCGAGGAAGCGCTTTCCGATGCCTTCGCCGAGCGTTCCGGCTGCGGCTTCAGCTTCGGCAACGGCTGTTCCGGCGGCAGCAACTCCGCCGTCAACCTGTTCGGCGGCAAGCCGACCAACCGCCGCGACGTGATCCAGGTCGTGCAGATCCAGGAGTGAGCGCCATGAACGATCACAGCCAACTGTTCCGCCTGCTCGCCCTGCTGCTCGACTATCCGCGCGCCGAGCTGCGCGAGGAGAGTCTCGGCCTGCATGCGCTGATCCGCACCTGCGAACTGCCCGAAGCGCTGCGCGACGGCCTCGCGGCGCTGCTCAACGAGCTCTGCCAGGGCGACCTGCTGGACGTCCAGGCGCGCTACGACGGTCTCTTCGAGCGCGGCCGCTCGGTCTCGCTGCTGCTCTTCGAGCACGTCCACGGCGAGAGCCGTGACCGTGGCCAGGCGATGGTCGACCTGCTCGACCGCTATACCGGGGCCGGTCTGCAGATCGACGTACCGGAACTGCCGGACTACCTGCCGCTGTACCTCGAATACCTGTCGCTGCTGCCGTTCGCGGCGGCCAGCGAAGGACTCGCCGAAGTGGCGCACATCCTCGGCCTGCTGGCGCTGCGCCTGGAGGAACGCGGCAGCGCCTACGCGGCGATTTTCGAGGCGTTGCTGGAACTCGGCGGCGAGCGCCCGGACCTCGGCGCGTTGCGTCGCGACCAGGCCCAGGAACAGCGCGACGACAGCCTGGAGGCGATCGACCGGGCCTGGGAGGAAACCCCGGTGAGCTTCACCGATCCTGCCGGCGGTTGCCCGTCGAGCATCGGCCGCCGTCCGACGGCGTCCACCGAACAACCATTGCAATGGGTCGCCCAGCCGGTACCGCAGATGCAGTACCGCGCGGCCCGCGAAGGAGTCTGAGCATGTCGACCAATCTTCTGTTCTTCGGGATCTATCCCTATGTCGCGCTGCTGATCTGCCTGGTCGGCAGCTGGGCGCGCTTCGACCTCTCGCAGTACACCTGGAAGGCCGGTTCCAGCCAGATGCTCAGCAAGAAGGGCATGCGGGTATACAGCAACCTGTTCCACGTCGGCGTGCTGTTCATCCTCGCCGGCCACTTCGTCGGCCTGCTGACCCCGGCCTCGGTCTACCACCACCTGATCAGCACCGAGAACAAGCAACTGCTGGCGATGGTCTCCGGCGGCTTCTTCGGCGTGCTCTGCTTCATCGGCCTGAGCGGACTGATCCTGCGCCGCCTGACCGACGCACGGGTGCGCGCCACCGGCAACGCCTCCGACCTGATGATCCTGCTGGTGCTCTACGCCCAGCTGATCCTCGGCCTCTCCACCATCGTCGCCTCGACCCATCACATGGACGGCTCGGTGATGGTGATGCTCGCCGACTGGGCCCAGGCCATCGTCACCCTGCGTCCGCTGGCGGCGGCCGAGGCCATCGCGCCGGTGGGCCTGGTCTACAAGCTGCACGTCGGCCTGGGCCTGACCCTGTTCGTGCTGTTCCCCTTCACCCGCCTGGTGCACATCGTCAGCGCGCCGGTGTGGTACCTGGGCCGGCGCTACCAGATCGTGCGCCAGAAACGTCCTGCCTGAACCCTGGGCGGCTGGCGCATCCGGCGCCGGCCCGCCGAACCGAGGTGATCGATCATGAGTTGCTCCCACTACGAAGAACGCGTCGAGAAGGTCGAACTGCCGCAACTGAAGGTCAACGGCGTGGCCATCGGCGAAGACCTGCTGGCCCGCGAACTGCAATACCACCCGGCGGACAGCTACCCGCTGGCGCTGGAGGCCGCCTGCCGTGCGCTGATCGTTCGCCAGTTGCTCCTGCAACGGGCCGACGCGCTGGGCATCGAGGCCCGTTGCGAAGACGGCGAGACGCCGGAGGAGGCGCGCATCCGCCAATTGCTGGAGGAAGAGGTGCAGGTCCCGGAAGCCGACGAAGAGGCCTGCCGGACCTGGTACGCGGCCAATCCGGGACGCCTGCTCGGCCCCTGGCGCCTGCAATTGCGCCATGTGCTGCTGGCCTGCGCGCCGGACGACCTGCAAGGCCGTGAGACGGCGCGCAAGCAGGCCGCGGAGCTGCTCGACGAATTGCGCGGGCATCCCGAGCGCTTCGTCGACCTGGCCCGACGTTTTTCCGCCTGCCCGTCGAAGGAGGAGGGTGGCGATCTCGGCTGGATCGAGCCGGGGCAGACCGTCCCCGAATTCGAGAAGCGCCTGCTGCGCCGCGCACCCGGGCTGCTCGAGCATCCGCTGGAAAGCCGCTATGGCCTGCATGTGGTGGAGCTGCTGGGGCGCGAAGGCGGCGAGCCGCTCGACTTCGACGCGGCCCGCGCGCAAATCGCCGCGCACCTGCAGGCGCAGGTGTTGCAGCGAGCGGTGGGCCAGTACATCGGCGTGCTGGCGGGAGACGCCTGCATCGAGGGCTTCGCCTTCGAGGGTGCGGATGGGGCGCTGGTGCAATAGGTTTCGCCGCCGTTGATTCCCTCTTCCTCCCGCACATCAATCGGAGTACCCAGGACATGACCGACTGGATCGATGGCCAAGGCCGACAGATCGACTACCTGCGCCTGTCGGTCACCGACCGTTGCGACTTCCGCTGTGTCTACTGCATGGCCGAGGACATGCGCTTCCTGCCGCGCCAGCAGGTGCTGACCCTGGAGGAGATCGAGCGGGTCGCCCGGCTGTTCGTCGCCGGCGGTGTGCGCAAGCTGCGCCTGACCGGCGGCGAGCCGCTGGTGCGGCCCGGCATCGTCGGCCTGTGCGAGCGCCTGGCGGCACTGCCGGGGTTGCGCGAACTGTGCATGACCAGCAACGGCTCGCAACTGGTGCGCTACGCCCGGCCGTTGTACGACGCCGGCCTGGCGCGTCTCAACATCAGCCTCGACACCCTCGATCCGCTGCGCTTCCGGGCGATCACCCGCAACGGCGAGCTGGACAAGGTGCTGGCCGGCATCGACGCCGCCCAGGCCGCCGGTTTCCGCCGGATCAAGCTGAACGCGGTGGTGATGAAGGGGCGCAACGCCGATGAGGTGCCGGCGCTGGTGGACTTCGCCATCGCCCGCGGCCTGGATATCAGCTTCATCGAGGAGATGCCGCTTGGTCAGGTCGGCCGCGAACGTGGCGAGAGCTTCTGCTCCAGCGACGAAGTACGCGCGCTGATCGCCCAGCGCCACGCCTTGCTCGACAGCGCCGAGCAGAGCGGCGGGCCGGCGCGCTACGTGCGCCTGGTCGAGCATCCGCAGACACGCATCGGCTTCATCTCGCCGCATTCGCACAACTTCTGCGCCACCTGCAACCGCCTGCGCCTGACCGTCGAGGGCCGCCTGCTGCTGTGCCTCGGCCACGAGCATTCGCTCGACCTGCGCGCGCTGCTGCGCCGCCACCCGCTGCACGACGGGCCCTTGCTGGAAGCGATCGGCCAGGCGCTCCAGCGCAAGCCGGCGCGCCATGAGTTCAGCGCCGCCGGCGAGGTGCAGGTGCTGCGCTTCATGAACATGAGCGGCGGCTGAGGCGACTCGGGGCGCCCAGCGGGCCTTCGCCAGGGGCCAGGGCGAGGCCACTCTTCCGGTGGGCCAGCAGGGTCTCGCTGCTGTACAGCTCGACTGCGGAAAACATCACGGCATAACCATCGCTGGAACTGCGTGCGATCACTTAGCTGCGCCGCGCGTCCGGTGGTCGGGCATGTCCAGCCCGACCTGGTCCCGCACGTCGCTCAGGCGCCCTTCGGTACTCGCGCTCGGCGCCGACCTGGGCGCCCTGGCTGGCGTAGCGCGGCTTGCGACGGGTAGCGAAGCCTTTCAAGGGCGTTGACGAAACGAAAAAATCCCCGCGGCATGAGCGTGACGCGGGGATCCAGGCGTAAATAGAGCCTTAACCGTGATAGCTGAAATGGAGCAAGGGGGTGATGTCTGCGTGGCGGAACACCTCGCGGGGTGGCTGTGTATGGCTCAAGACTAAGTCCCGCGGGCCGGCGGGCCTATTCCTCGAAGGAGGTAAGGAGGGGTAGCGGAGGAGGGACGGCGATTGACGATGTATACTTTTTGGTCCAGATTGGACGAAAAGTATAAAGGCGGATCACCGTCTGTTTCCCGCCCGGGCCGCGGGCGTACCTTCGTCACCCCTGGAGTCGTCCATGATCAAGTCGCTGAACACCAAGAACCTGCTGGGAGGCCTGCTGCTCGGCGTGCTCGCCAGCGGATCCGCCGTCGCCGCCGATGGCAACCTGCGGATCGGCATCGAGGCCGCCTACCCGCCGTTTTCCTTCAAGACCGCCGAAGGCGAACTGGCCGGCTTCGACTACGACATCGGCAACGCGCTGTGCGCGCAGATGCAGGTGAAGTGCCAGTGGATCGAGCAGGAGTACGACGGCCTGATTCCCTCGCTGAAAGTTCGCAAGATAGACGCCGCGCTGTCCTCCATCACCATCACCGAGGAGCGCCGGCGCTCGGTGGACTTCACCCACAAGTACTACTTCACGCCGGGCCGCCTGGTGATGAAGGAAGGCGCCCAGCTCGACGACAGCTTCAGCCAGTTGGCCGGCAAGCGCATCGGCGTGCAGCGCGGCGCTACCGCCGACCGCTTCGCCAGTGCGGTGCTGGCCAAGGCCGGTGCCGAAGTGGTGCGCTACACCAGCCAGGACGAGATCTACCTGGACCTGGTGGCCGGCCGCCTCGACGCCACCTTCGCCGACTCCATCCCGCTGCAGACCGGCTTCCTCGATACCCCGCGCGGCAAGGGCTACGCCTTCGTCGGGCCGGAGTTCAAGGACCCGAAATACTTCGGCGAGGGCGCCGGGATCGCGGTGCGCAAGGGGGACGCCGAGCTGGTCGGCAAGCTCAACGCGGCGATCGACGCGATTCGTGCCGACGGGACCTACAAGCGCATCGAGGGCAAGTACTTCAAGAGCGACATCTACGGCGACTGACCGCTCGCCGGCGGCGGCTGCTGTCAGTCGCCGCCTTCCTTCAGCTCCTTGAGGTGCTTGTACACCGTCGCCCGGCCCATGTTCAGCACGTTGGCCACATAGTTGGCCGCGCTCTTGCCCTTGAACGCACCCTCGGCGTGCAGGGCCAGGACCAGTTCGCGCTTGTGCTCGCGGGTCAGCAGGTTCAAGCCGAGCTGGCGCTGCCGCAGCCAGCCGTGCAGGAAGGTGTTGATGCGCTCCTGCCAGTCGTCGCGGAACAGCGCCTCCGGTTGCGGGATCAGCTTGCTCGGCGAGAGGAACAGGTCGAGCGCCGCCTTGGCGCTCTCGAACAGACTGATGTTCAGGTTGATGCACAGCACCGCCAGCGGCTGGCCGGCGGCGTCGCGCAGCACGGTGCTGACCGAGCGGATCTTCTGTCCGTCCCAGTTGAGCTTCTCGTAGGGACCGATGTTGCGCTCGTCGCTGCCGCCTTCGAGCATGTCTTCCAGCGCCGAATCGTCGCCGACCTCGCGCTTGGACAGGTTGTTGGCGATGTAGTCGACCCGCTGGCTGCGCAGGTCGTGCAGGACCACTTCGGCGTGGGGGAAAAACAGAGTGGCGATGCCGTCGGCGATCGCCCGGTAGTTCTCCAGGCTGGGGTCTTGGCTCGGGCTCATGCGCAGGGACTCTCGTGGGACGGCGGGCGAGGCGAGTGTGCCGCAAACCCGCCGCCGGGTCATCAGGGGGACAGGCGGCGCGGCGACAGCATCGCCTCGTCCAGGCCGTGCTCGCGCAGGTGCGCCGGCAGCGGCTGGTGGCGGATCAGCGCGGCGCTGGCCTCGCCCATCGCCGCCGAGGTCTGGATACCGTAGCCGCCCTGGGCGGCGACCCAGAAGAAGCCTTCCGCATCGGCGGCGTAGCCGGCCACCAGGTCGCCGTCGGCGACGAACGAGCGCAGCCCTGCCCAGGTGTGTTCCGGGCGGCGAATGGTGAGGGTGGTGGCTTCTTCGATCAGGTACATGCCGGTGGCGATGTCCAGTTGCTCGGGCTGCACGTCGTGGGCCTCGACCGGATCGGCGTTGGCCGGCGAGCCGAGTAGCATGCCGGCGTCCGGCTTCAGGTAGAAGGATTCGTCGAGGCTGACCAGCATCGGCCAGTCGTGGCAGTCGATGCCCGGCGGCGGGGCGAAGATGAAGGCCGAGCGGCGCTTGGGTTGCAGGCCCAGCGGGCGGACGCCGGCCAGCCCGGCGATGGCGTCGCACCAGGCGCCTGCGGCGTTGACCAGCACCGCCGCGCGGTACCTGCCGGCGGCGCAGTGGACTTCCCAGGCGCCGTCGACCCGGCGGATCTCCAGCGCTTCGTGGTTGCACAGGACCTGCCCCTGGTTGCGACGGATGCCGCGTAGGTAGCCCTGGTGCAGGGCGTCGGTATCGATGTCGGCGCCGGTGGGGTCGTAGGTGGCACCGAAGACCTTGTCGCGGCGCAGCACCGGTACGATCGAGCAGGCCTGTTCCGCGTCCAGCAGGCGCATCTGCGGCACCAGCGCCTTGCCGCTTTCGTATTGGCGGCGGAGTTCTTCCGGATCGCCGCTGAAGTCGACCACCATTTCCGGACGCGGGCTGAGCAGCGGATGCTCGCAGAAGCCGGCCGGCGGATTGTCGAAGAAGGCCCGGCTGGCGGCGGTGAGCGCGCGCACCTGGGGCGTGCCGTAGGCCACCGTGTAGTGCGCGGCGGAGCGGCCGGTGGAGTGGTAGCCGGGCTGCGCCTCGCGTTCCAGCACCAAGACCCGGCCGTGGGCCGACAGCCAGTAGCCGGTGGATGCGCCGGCGATACCGGCGCCGATGACGAGGTAATCCGCTTCGATCATGCTGCTCTCCTGCATCGCGGGATCAGCCTGCCTGGCGCAGGCGGTAGAGGGCGTTGGCCAGGGCTACGTCTTCCAGGCCCAGGCCGATCGAGCGGAAGAACGCCGGGCGCCGGTATTCCGGACGTGGCGCCTGGCCGCCGAGCAGTTCGGCGAGGTCGCCGCGGATCGCCTCGGGGCTCCAGCCATGCTGTTCGGCGGCGATCAGCATCTCGCCGGCGGAACCCGGGGTGGTGTGCCGGTAGTCGCAATAGACGTCCATGGCCGCCAGGCTTTCCGCCGGCACCTCGTGGGCGCGGGGAGCGTTGGTGCTGATCGAGGTGACCAGCGCCGGGCGCTTGAGTTGGCGCGGGTCGATCACTGCTCGGGCCGAGGAGGTGCAGAGCAGGATCACATCGGCTTCGTCCAGCGCTTCCTCCAGACTGCCGGCGGCTTCGGCGCGCGGGTCGATGGCGCGCAGGCTTTGCAGGCGGCGCTCGTCCAGGCACCGCGAGTGGACTCGCACGCCCTGCCAGTCACGCAGGCCCTTCACGTATTGCAGGTGGGCATGGGCCACCGGTCCGCTGCCGATCAGCGCCAGGCGGCAGGCCTCGGCCGGAGCCAGGGCATCCACCGCCACGGCGGTGGTGGCGGCGGTGCGCGCGGTGGTCAGCCGGGCGGCATCGCAGAGCAGCAAGGGCTGGCCGGTCTGCATCGACATCAGCAGGGTCCAGGCGGTGACCAACGGGCCCTGTTCGCGGACGATGTAGGGCGAAGTCTTGATCCCGTAGACCTGTTCCTGGGCGAGCACGCCGAGGTAGTTGATGAAGTCGCCGCGACCGGCGGGGAACTCCACCAGTTGCTGGGCCGGCTGGAGCGCCTGGCCGGCGGCCAGGTCGAGGAACAGCTGGCGCATGGCCTGGAGGACGTCGATACGGGCGAGCAGTTGCTCGGCTTCGGCCTGCTGGACGATCAGGGGAGTGGCGGCGCTCATGCGATCTCCGGAATGGATGTAAACAATTTGTCCATTCTGGACTTTAAGGTATTGCCGGGCAAGCGCCGACCTGCCTCGATGACCGACGGCGGCACCTGCGTGTCGCAGAAACGAAAAAGGCGAAGCCGGATGGCTTCGCCTTTTTTCTCCACGCCTGCGTTCAGTGCTTGCGCGGTACCGGCTTGAGCAGTTCGGCCGGCGGCATCTCGCAGGTGATCTTGCGGCCCAGCAGTTCTTCGATCGGCGGCAGGGCGAAGGCATCGTCCTCGCCGGCGAAGCTGATCGAGGTGCCCGAGGCGCCGGCGCGGCCGGTACGACCGATACGGTGCACGTAGTCGTCCGGGTCTTCCGGCAGGGTGAAGTTGATCACATGGCTGATGCCGTCGATGTGGATGCCGCGGCCGGCCACGTCGGTTGCCACCAGGACGCGGATCTTGCCTTCGCGGAAGCCCTCCAGGGTGCGGATGCGCTTGTGCTGCGGCACGTCGCCGGACATCTGGGCGGCGCTGATGCCGTCCTTGGTCAGGCGTTCCTCGATGCGGCGGACTTCGTCCTTGCGGTTGGCGAAGACCATCACCCGTTCCCAGTTGTTCTGCGCCACCAGGTTGTACAGCAGCTTGTACTTGTCGCTGCCGGCCACGGCGTAGACATGCTGCTCGACGGTGTCGCTGGCGACGTTCTCCGGCTCGATCTCGACGATCGCCGGATCGACGGTCCACTGCTTGGCGAGGTTCATCACGTCGTCGGTGAAGGTCGCCGAGAACAGCAGGGTCTGGCGTTCGCCCTTGTGCGGGGTCTGCCGGATGATCTGCCGGACCTGCGGGATGAAGCCCATGTCGAGCATGCGGTCGGCTTC
>NZ_KV811378.1:0-11228 GCF_001813025.1 Pseudomonas sp. HMSC066A08 | reverse complement strand
CCATGTCGAGCATGCGGTCGGCTTCGTCGAGGACCATCACCTCGACCATGTCCAGGTGCACCTCGCCGCGCTGGTTGAAGTCCAGCAGACGGCCTGGAGTGGCTACCAGGATGTCGCAGAAGCGCGCTTCCAGCTGCTTGAGTTGCTTGTCGAAGTCCATGCCGCCGACGAAGGTCATCACGTTCAGCCCGGTGTACTTGGTCAGCGCCGCGGCGTCCTTGGCGATCTGTACCACCAGTTCGCGGGTCGGGGCGATGATCAGCGCGCGCGGCTCGCCCATGTAGCGCTCTTTCGGCGGCGGGGTCTGCAGCAACTGGGTGATGATCGAGATGAGGAACGCGGCGGTCTTGCCGGTGCCGGTCTGGGCGCGGCCGATGGCGTCCTGGCCGCGCAGGGTGAAGCCCAGTACCTGCGCCTGGATCGGCGTGCAGTAGGGGAAGCCGAGGTCATGGATGGCGTGCATCAGGCTCGGGGCGAGGTTGAAGTCGTGGAAGCGGGTCTTGCCTTCCTGCGGTTCGACCACGAAGTCTTCCAGCTTCCAGTTGTCCACCGGCTTCGGCTTGCGTTCGCGGCGCGGCTTGTCGGTGCGCGGCTTGGCCTCCCGGCCTTCTTTGCCGGCGGGTTTGGTGGGCTTTTCGGCTTTCTCGGCCTTTTCAGCGGCGCGCGGGGCGCCGGACTCGTTGTCGGCGCGCGGGGGGCGCGGTTTGCGTGGGCGTTTCTCGGTCGGCTTTTCGCCGGTGGGGGCGGTACCTTTCGCGGTAGCGCCGGTAGCGCCGGCAGGGCCTTGCAGGACCGGGGAGGAACCGCTCTGCGGCTGGGTTCCGTCGGCCTTGCCGAAGATTTTCTTGAGTGCTTTGAGCACGGCGATCTCGTAGTGGTTAAGGAATGAACGGGCGCCAGTGTAAAGCATGTTGCCAGCGGGGAGAAATCCATGCTTGGTCGGGCACCTCCAGGCCTGGCCGGACGGGGCCTGGAGGGGGCTGCGCGAAGTTCCCGGGAGAGCCTCCGGGAGGGTTCGTGCGCGGGACCGGCGGCGCGCTACAAAAAGACAACGGTAGGGCGACGACGGGGGTGGCATCTTCGGGATGGTGCCGGAGCGATCCGGCGAGTGTCCGCCCACTCACCAACGGAAGAACAAGAAAACCATGAATCCGTCCCCATCGATCGCCGGGCTGAGCGATATCGAAGCCCTGGAACGCGTGCCGCTGGAACAGCGCGACCTGCCGTCCAGCACCTACGAACTGTTGCAACGCTCGGCCCGGCGCCACGGCCAGCGTATCGCCCTGAGCTGCCTGCTGCATGGCAGCGCCGCCGAAGAACCGTTGCGGATCAGCTATGCCGAGCTGTTCGCCCGCGTCACCCAGACCGCCAACGCCTTGCACCGGCTGGGCCTGGAAAGCCACCAGGCGGTGTCCTTCCTGCTGCCCAACCTGCCGCAGACCCACTACGTGATCTGGGGCGGCGAGGCCGCCGGGATCGTCAATGCGATCAACCCGCTGCTGGAGCCGGAGCACATCGCCGAGCTGATCCGCGCCTCCAACACCCGGGTGCTGGTGACCCTGGCGCCGTTCCCCGGCACCGACCTGTGGCAGAAGGTCGCCGGCCTGCGCGCACAGTTGCCGGAGCTGTATGCGATCGTCGTGGTCGATCCGGCCAACCTGTTGCCGGCACCGCAGCGCGAGGCGCTCAAGGCCCAGCGCGGGCCGCTGCCGGAGGGCGTGCTGGACTTCGATACGCTGATCGCCGACTGCCCGGCAGACCGCCTGGAGAGCGGACGGGCGATCCATCCGGACGACGTCGCTTCCTATTTCCACACCGGCGGCACCACCGGCACGCCGAAGCTGGCGCCGCACAGTCACTTCAACGAGGTGGCGATGGCCGAGATCATGGGCCTGAACGCCGACTACGGGGTGGACGACGTGTTGCTCTGCGGTCTGCCGCTGTTCCACGTCAACGGCGTGATGGTTACCGGCCTGGCGCCCTTCCATCGCGGCGCCCAGGTGCTCCTGGCCGGGCCCCAGGGCTACCGCAATCCGACCCTGATCCAGGACTTCTGGAAGCTGGTGGAGCGCCACCGGGTCACCAGCTTCAGTGGCGTACCGACCATCTACGCGGCGTTGCTGCAGGTTCCCAGCGATGGCCGCGACCTGTCCAGCCTGCGTTTCGCCCTGTGCGGCGCGGCGCCGATGCCGGTGGAGCTGATCCGCCAGTTCGAGGCGCGTACCGGGCTCAAGGTGATCGAAGGCTACGGACTCACCGAAGGCACCTGCGGTACCAGTTGCAACCCGCGTGGCGGCGAGCGCCGGCCGGGTTCGATCGGCCTGCGCCTGCCGTACTGCCAGGTGAAGGTCGCGGTGCTCGACGGCGAGGGCAACTACCTGCGCGATGCCGCGCCGAACGAGGTGGGCAACCTCTGCCTGAAGGGCCCGACGGTGTTCAAGGGCTACCTGCAACAGGACCGGAACCGCGATATCTGGGTCGGCGATGGCTGGTTCAATACCGGCGACCTCGGTCGTATCGACGAGGACGGTTACATCTGGCTCACCGGGCGCAGCAAGGACCTGATCATTCGCGGAGGCCACAACATCGACCCACAGATGATCGAAGAAGCGCTGCACCGGCATCCGGCCGTGGCCCTTGCGGCGGCGGTGGGCAAGCCGGACGCCAAGGCCGGCGAGTTGCCGGTGGCGTATATCCAGCTCAAGCCCGGCGCCAGCGCCAGCGAGGAAGAGCTGCTGGAACACGCCAGCCGCCACGTACCGGAGCGGGCGGCTGTGCCCAAGGATGTCTGGCTGATCGAGAGCATGCCGGTCACCGCGGTGGGCAAGACCTTCAAGCCGGCGCTGCGCCTGGACGCGATCCGCCGGGTGCTGGAGGAGGAAAGCCGGAGGATCGCCGAGGATATCCGCGTGGAGGTGGTCGCCGACGAGCGCCACGGCCAGCTCGCCCACCTGCACGTTCCCGCGCTCGACGAAAGACGCCGGGCGGCGCTGGAAGAGCTGCTCGGCAGCTACGCGCTGAACTACCGGCTGCACGCCGTCTGAGAGACGCTGCGGGGATCAGAGGCGCTTGCGCAGCCAGGCGCCGATGTCGTGGATCTCCTCCAGGGACACCTCGTGGCCCATCGGGTAGTCGTGCCAGCCCACCTCAACGCCCTGCGCCTGCAAGGCGTCATGGGCCGCGCGGCCGAGCGCCGGGTCGACCACGTCGTCCTGGCTGCCATGCAGGTGCAGGACCGGAATCCGCTTGTGGCGCTCGTCCAGCGCCAGGTCGTCGAAGGTCGGCGCGTAGGTGGATAGCGCCAGCACCCCGCCGAGCGGCTGGGCGTAGCGGCGGAAGGCGGTATGCAGGACCACCGCGCCACCCTGGGAGAAACCGGCGAGGATGATCCGTTCGGCGGCGACGCCCTTGGCGCGCTGTTCATCGATGAGGGCGATGACCTGGTCGGCGGAGGCGTTCAACTGGTCTTCGTCGATGGCCCGCGCCGGACTGAAGGCAAGGATGTCGTACCAGCTCGGCATGACCCAGCCGCCATTGACCGTCACCGCCTGGCTCGGCGCCTGGGGGAGGATGAAGCGGGTGCTCGGCAGGACCATCTGCAGGGCTTCGGCCACCGGTTTGAAGTCGGTACGGTCGGCGCCCAGGCCGTGCAGCCAGATGATGCAGGCGTCGGCATTCGGGGCATCGAGGATCAGGGGTTCGCTCATGACGGCTCCAGGCAGGGGGCATATGCGTTCGGAATGGGAGGACCATTCGACAACAGGCGCTTTCCCGCTCGCAAGTCGGCCAGATTGTCGCAGATCATGCATTCGCCAATTTCCCGCGGATGCGCTTTGCTAAGGGAAGTGCGCCGGGCACGCCGTTCGTCGCCCGCCGCCGTCGCGCCGCCGGCTGCCCCTGCCGGTGCCGCGGCGCTTGCGGTTACAGTGCGGCGACCGGCCCGGGAAGCGACCGGCGCGGGGCCGGCGGTTCACCCAGGGGCGGCGAAGGGAGTGGCGAACAGATGACAATAATGAAAGGTACCTGGCTGCTGCTGGCCGCCGTCTGCTTCGGCGCCAGCGCCACGGCCGAGGCCGGTGCGACGCTGGATGCGGTGAAGCGCAAGGGCTACGTGCAGTGTGGCGTCAGCGACGGCCTGCCGGGGTTCTCCTACGCCGACGCCAAGGGCCGTTTCAAGGGGCTCGACGTCGACATCTGCCGGGCGCTGGCCGCCGCGCTGTTCGGCGACGCCGAGAAGGTGCGCTTCACTCCGCTGTCCGCCACCGAGCGGTTTTCGGCGTTGCAGTCCGGTACGGTCGATCTGCTCTCGCGCAACACCTCATGGACCAGTTCGCGGGATACCGCGCTGGGCATCCACTTCACCGGCGTCACCTATTTCGACGGCCAGGGCTTCCTGGTCAATCGCAAGCTCGGCGTGTCCAGCGCCCGCGAACTGAAGGACGCGACAGTGTGCATCCAGTCCGGCACCACCAACGAGCTGAACGTGGCGGACTACTTCCGGGCCCACGGCATCCGCTACAAGGCGGTGCTCGACGACAGCTACGAGAAGAGCGCCCGTGCCCTGGAGGCGGGGCAGTGCGACGTGCTCAGCTCCGACCAGTCGCAGCTCTACGCCCAGCGCCTGAAGCTGGCCAAGCCGGAGCAGTACGTGGTGCTGCCGGAAGTGATCTCCAAGGAGCCGCTCGGCCCGGCCGTGCGGCAGGGCGACGAAGCCTGGTTCAACATCGTCCGCTGGACCCTGTACGGCCTGCTCAACGCGGAGGAGCTGGGGGTCACCTCGAGCAACGTCGAGCGCCAGGCCAGGGACAGCCGCAACCCGGACGTCGCCCGCCTGCTCGGCAGCGAGGGCGACGCTGGCAAGGACTTGCAGCTGCCGCGCGACTGGGTGGTGCAGATGGTGCGCCAGGTCGGCAACTATGGCGAGATCTTCGCCCGCAACGTCGGCGACGACAGCCCGCTGAAGATGCCGCGCGGCCTCAACGCGCAATGGAATCTCGGCGGCCTGCACTATGCGCCGCCGATCCGCTGACCGGCAGGGGCTGGCTGAACTCTCGCCAGCACCGACAATCCGATAACAGACAGACGCACCGGTGCCGGTGCACTATAGAGCGACGTGTCATGCCGAACACCGAACAAGAGAAATGCCCGTGAACCTATCGATGACTCCCATCAACAAAGCCAAGGCCTGGGGCGTCCACGCCGTCACTGCCAGCGGCGTGATCCTGGCCTTGCTGGCCCTGCTCGCGCTGGTCGACAACAAACCCCAGGCCTGCCTGCTCTGGCTCGGCCTGGCCCTGCTGGTGGACGGCCTCGACGGCACCCTGGCGCGCAAGTACGAAGTCAAGGAAATGCTGCCGCATTTCGACGGCTCGGTGCTCGACCTGGTGATCGACTACCTGACCTACGTGTTCATCCCGGCCATCTTCATCTACCGCTACATCCCCCTGCCGGAGCATTTCGAGCTGCTGGCGGTGGGCGTGATCCTGGTTTCGTCGCTGTTCTGCTTCTGCAACGTCAACATGAAGAGCACCGACAACTACTTCGTCGGCTTCCCGGCCGCCTGGAACGTGGTGGCGGTGTACTTCTACGTGCTCGACCTGCACCCCTGGGTCAACCTCGCCACGGTGCTGGTGCTGGCTGCCCTGACCCTGACCCGGATGAAGTTCCTCCACCCGTTCCGCGTGCGCCAGTTCATGCCGCTGAACATCGCGGTGACCTTCGTCTGGCTGATCAGCAGCGGTCTGCTGATCGTTCAGCAGCCGGCCGACCTGCCGATCCTGCTCGGCCTGTGGTTCGCCGCCTCGGCCTATTTCGTCGGGATCTGCCTCTGGCGCAGCGCCCGCGAGTGGTTCGGCTGAAACGACCCGGCACGACGGCGTTCCCGCCTGGGGACGCCTGGCAAGCCCCTCTCATCGCAAGGAACCCCGCATGGCCCACCCCAACGCCGAACTGATCGAGCGCTTCTACCAGGCCTTCCAGCGCCTCGACGGCGAGGCCATGGCGGCCTGCTACGCCCCCCAGGCGACCTTCCACGACCCGGCCTTCGGCGAACTGCGCGGGCGCGAGGTGGGCGACATGTGGCGCCTGCTGACCAGCCGGGCGCGGGACTTCCGCCTGGACTACGCGAAGGTCCGCGCCGACGAGAGCGAGGGGTGTGCGCAATGGGTGGCCCACTACCTGTTCACCCAGACCGGGCGCAGGGTGGAGAATCGCATCGAGGCCCGTTTCCGCTTCGCCGACGGTTTGATCGTCGAGCATTGCGACCAGTTCGACCTGTGGCGCTGGAGCCGCCAGGCGCTTGGCGCCAAGGGCCTGCTGCTGGGTTGGGCGCCGCCGGTGCAGCGGGCGATCCGCGGGCAGGCGCGCAAGGGCCTGGCCGCCTACCAGGCTGCCCATCCGGCGGCCGGCTGAGGCTGTCGGTGGCCGAAGCGCGGATAATCTCCTAAGCTCGCCGCGGACAACCCGCAGGACGCCGCGATGATCACGCTCTTCCAGTTCCCCGCCGCATTCAACGTACCCAATGCCAGTCCCTACTGCCTGAAACTGGAAACCTGGTTGCGCCTGGCCGGCCTGGAGTACCAGGTGAAGGTCGTCAGCGACCCGCGCAAGGCGCCCAAGGGCAAGCTGCCCTACGTGCGTATCGAGGGCGAGGCGATCGGCGACAGCGAGATCGTCATCCGTACCCTCGGCGAACGCTACGGGGTCACTCTCGACGCTGGCCTGGACGCCCGGGGCAAGGGCTGGGCACGGGCGATCACGCGCCTGTGCGACGAACACCTGTACTACCTGATGCTGTATTTCCGCTGGTTCGACGAGGACAGTTGGCGCGTGCTCAAGCCGGTGTTCTTCGGCTCGCTGCCATTCGGCGTGCGCGACGCGGTGGCCTGGGCCATGCGCCGCAAGGTCCGCGCTACCCTCAGGGCGCAGGGACTCGGGGTCCACGGCAGGGATGAACTGCTGGCCTTCGCCCGCGACGACCTCGATGCCCTCGACGGCCTGCTCGGCCAGGTCCCGTACTACGGTGGCGAACATCCGTGCAGCGCCGATGCCGCCGCTTACGGTATCCTCGCCAACCTCATCGAGGCGACCCTGGATACCCCACTCAGCCATGTGGCGCGAGGCTATCCGCGCCTGGTGGCGTATTGCGAGCGGATGCGGGAGCGGGTCTGGAGTGAGTGAGGCGACGGCCGCCACGGCGGCGATCGGGAAGTGTTGGTCGGTCTACCTGGTGAGGGCGGAAAACGGTGCGTTGTACTGCGGCATCAGCGACGATCCGCTGCGCCGCTTCGATACTCATTGCAGCGGCAAGGGCGCGCGGTTCTTCCATTCCAGCCCCGCCCGCGCGCTGGTCTACGTCGAGGCCTGCGCCAGCAAGGGCGACGCCCTGCGCCGCGAGCGGGCGATCAAGGCACTGAGCAAGCGCGCCAAGGAGCGCCTGTTGGTCGGCGTACCGGTGTTGCGCGAGGTCGGCGAGCCGGCAGTCTAGGACGTTCATCTGCGGTCATGGGGTATTCGTGGGTTACCTGAAGAATCATTGGTGGAAACGCTGGATCCGCCGCCGCGGCTGCAAGCTGGCCGGCGGCCCGGCCAGTGTCGGCAAGCGCACCACGCTGGTGCTCGAGGAGCACGTCGAACTCGGTCACCTGCGCATCGTCCCGCCGAGACTGGAGATCGGCGCCTACAGCTATGTGCGCAGCGGCACCGACCTGTCCCTGGTGGCGTCCATCGGGCGTTTCTGCTCGATCGGTTCGGACTGCTTCATCGGCCAGGAAAAACACACCCATCCCAGCGACTGGGTGAGCAGCCACCCCTTCCAGCACACCGGCACCGCGCTGCGCTACGAGCCGGCGCTGAGCTACGCGGAAATCGGCCACGACGTCTGGATCGGACACAGCGCGATGGTGATGGAAGGGGTCAAGGTCGGGACTGGGGCGATCATCGCCACCCGCGCCGTGGTCACTCGCGACGTGCCGCCCTATGCCATCGTCGCCGGCACTCCGGCGCAGGTGATCCGCTATCGGCATCCGCCGGAGATCATCGAGGGCCTGCTCGCCTCACGCTGGTGGGAGCTGGATAGCGCCTTCCTCACCGGCCTGCCGCTGGACCGTCCCCGGGAGTTCCTCGCCGCCCTGGAGGCGCGCGAGGCGCCGCGTGCGGCGTACCGGCGGATGACCATCACCCGCCAGGGGTGCCGGCTGGATTGAGCGCGCCCATCGCCAGGCCCATCGGGCCTGGCGATGGAGTGCCCTTCATGTCCCGGATTGTCATAGGCGCGTTTTCCCAGCCGCGCTAAGCTGATGCCTCACATCCGCCCGGAGGCGCCCATGTCAGAGCTGATCCTGCATCACTATCCCACTTCGCCCTTCGCCGAGAAGGCGCGCCTGCTGCTCGGTTTCAAGCAACTGTCCTGGCGTTCGGTGATGATTCCGCCGGTGATGCCCAAGCCGGACCTGGTGGCGCTGACCGGCGGCTATCGGAAGACCCCGGTGTTGCAGGTCGGCGCCGATGTGTATTGCGATACCGCGTTGATCGCCCGTCGCCTGGAGCAGGAGAAGGCGGTCCCGGCGCTGTTCCCCGAAGGCCAGGAGATGGTCGCCGCGAGCTTCGCCCAGTGGGCCGACGCAGTGCTGTTCCAGCACGCGGTAAGCCTGGTGTTCGCCCCGGAGTCCATCGCCGTGCGCTTCGGCAAGCTGCCGCCGGAATTCCTCAAGGCCTTCATGGCCGATCGCAGCCAGCTGTTCAGCGGCGGCAGCGCCGGCCGCCTGCCGCTGGAACAGGCGCGTCACCAGTGGCCGGCATTCATGGCGCGACTGGAGCGCCAGTTGTCGCGCGAGGACGGCGATTTCCTGTTCGGCGAAGCGTCCGTCGCCGACTTCGCCGTGGCGCACTGCCTGTGGTTCCTCAAGGGTACGCCGGTCACCGCGCCGCTGGTCGACGATTACCCGCAGGTGCAGGCCTGGTTGGGACGGGTGCTCGGCTTCGGCCATGGCGCGCCAGCCGAGATGAGTGCGGAGGAAGCCCTGGAGGTGGCTCGCGGCAGCCAGCCCGCGGCATTGCCGGACGAATCCTTCAGCGACCCCAACGGTTTCCTGCCCGGCCAGGCGGTCGCCATCGCCGCCACCGACTACGGTGTCGACGCGGTACAGGGCGAACTGCTCTTCGCCGGCAGCGAGGAACTCATCCTGCGCCGCGAAGACCCGCGGGCGGGTACCGTGCATGTGCATTTCCCGCGCCTGGGCTTTCGCATCGAGGCGCGTTGAGGCATGCCGGCGGAGACCCCGCCGCTGCGGCCGGACGCCGATCCGCCGCAGTGCGCGTTGCCCGAGGCGAGGCCGGACCGCGACGCCGGCACCAAGCTGCGCGCGGCGGTGCTCGGTGCCAACGATGGCCTGGTGTCGAACCTGTGCCTGGTGATGGGCGTGGCGGGTGCGAGCATGGCGCATTCGTCCATCGTCCTCACCGGGATGGCCGGACTGGTGTCCGGGGCCTGTTCGATGGCCCTTGGCGAGTGGCTGTCGGTGACCAACGCCCGCGAGATGGCGAGCAAGCGCATCGCCGAGGAAGAACGCCTGCTCAGGCTCTGCCCGAACACCGAGACCCAGGAACTGATCGATATCTTCACCGCCAAGGGGCTGAGCGAGGTGTCCGCCCGGCGCGTGGCCCTGCAACTGATGAACGACGGTCGTGGCGCGCTGGACACCTTGTCCCGCGAGGCCCTCGGCATCGATCCGACGGAGTTGGGCGGCAACCCGTGGAACGCGGCGGGCACGTCGTTCCTGCTGTTTTCCCTTGGCGCCCTGGTGCCGGTGGCGCCGTTCCTGTTCCTCGACGGCGCCGCGGCGCTGGTCGCAAGCCTGTTGTCCAGCCTGCTTGCGCTGCTGTTCAGCGGCGCGGTCACCGCCCGTTTCACCGGGCGGCCGCTGGCGTTCTCGGCGTTGCGCCAGGTGCTGGTCGGTACCCTTGCCGCGGCCCTCACCTATGGGTTGGGCACCGCGCTCGGCGTGGGCCTGGGTTGAAAGCCCTTCGCCTGCCGGGGGCGCCGTTTTACACTGCGACACCCGGCCGGCGTGGCCGGGAATTGGAAAAACCGACCAGGGAGTGGCCATGAACGCCTACGACATCGAAATCGTCAACGACGCCGCGCACACCGGCGAAGCCAACCACGGCTGGTGCTTCGGCCTGCCGCCGGGCATCCGTCCGGAGCAGTGGCCGCTGGATCCGGACACCGGCTATCCGCTGATGCACGGCTTCACCCTGCTGCTGCCGGAGGACTACCGGGTGCATGGCCCGGAGATCGTCGCGCTGAGCTTCTTCTCCCTCGCCCCGGACCAGAACGACGGTGGACCGACCAGCGTCGACGGCATTCGCGAGATGCTCATCGATCCGCCCGCGCAACCGCCGGCCGAAGCGGAACTGCGGCCGTTCTGGGAGGCCGGGCGCAATAGCCATCCGCGTCTGCATCGGATGGAGGACATCCTCGGCGGCGCCTATGCGTTGATCCTGCTCGACGCCGCTGAATTCAGCGGCGCGCCCTGCCAGCCGCCGGCGCTGCCGGCGGGCAACCCGCTGTTGGCGCAGACCGAGCCGCCGCAGTGGCTGGAGGCTGGTTCGGCGGCCAGCTTCGTGCCGGACTGGGCGGAGGACGACTACTACCTGCTGCGCGCCCTCGGTGGCCGCCCGGCGGCCGGCCACCAGCAGCGCTACCCGCTGCGCTGGACGGCGCGGGCGCAAGACCCCAACGCCGGGGTGGTGCCCAGCGAATACGGCGACGGCGGCTACCAGCTGCCGCACTACTGGCTGGACGGCAGGATCGAGCGCGACAACTACCGCGAGCATCCCTGGGTGGAAGGGCACCTGCCGAACCATATCGGCGGCACCATGCGTCCGGTGCAGGGCGTACCGGAGATGAGTCCCTTCTACGTAGAGTTCGAGGAATACCTGGGCGGTTACAACTTCGGCGGCGGCAACGCCCAGCTCGATTTCCGCGACATGCGCTTCGACTGGGCCTGCGGCTGAGGAGGGAAAGGGAGCGCCGGCGGCGCTCCGGGGCGGCGCGGGTCAGTCCTTGCGCCGCTTGAGCTGGTCCTTCAACTGGGTCGGCAACTGACGGATGATCAGCATGTCGCGCTCTTCGTCGTATTCCACCTTGGAGCCCAGCAGGTGCGCCTCGAAGCTGATCGACAGGCCTTCGGCGCGGCCGGTGAAGCGGCGGAACTGGTTGAGGGTGC
>NZ_KV811377.1:375-74199 GCF_001813025.1 Pseudomonas sp. HMSC066A08 | reverse complement strand
GCCCTGCAATTCCTCCGTGAACTGGTGCGGGCGAAATAGTCATGGCCGAGAGCGAGAGCGGGCAGGACAATACAGAGGAACCCACGGAGAAACGCCGCCGCGAGGCGCGCGAGAAAGGGCAGTTGCCGCGTTCGCGGGAGTTGAACACCCTGGCCATCCTCATGGCCGGCGCCGGCGGCCTGCTGATCTACGGCGCCGACCTGGCGGGCGCCCTGTTGCGCCTGATGCGCAGCAATTTCGAGCTGTCCCGGGAAACCGCGATAATACCGAGAGCATGCTGCAGTTGCTCGGCGCTTCGGCAAATGGGGGGACCGCCCCGTTATGCCCCGGGGTCGAGAAACACTACCTCGGCAAAACCGCTAAATCCGCTGTTTTGGATCTCCTGCAATGCAGGTAAAGCCTCCGGCATCTCGCCCAGGCAAAAGGACGCAAAACGTTGTTTTGACTGCGGACGAATTTCGTCGGAACAACCAGCCGAACGCCATGCGTACGCTTGGCCCGCGCGCCCCTGATTCGGGGTATTACGAGAATTTCGTAAAACCCTCACGCCCGACGGCTGAAGCCACCACTACGAAACTTTCGTAGTGAACATGCCCTGAATTTTCAGGAGATGATCGAGCGACCGTGCCCGCAATTTTGAGGAGACGGTCAGACCCCGCAGAATTGCGGCCTCTGGCGGGTCGTCCGCGGAGTTTCCACTTCGGATGCGGACAGGTCACGCTCCTGTCACAGGGGCAGGTCATGCACCTGAACGCGTTTCAGGGGCATTGCCTGAACACTGCCTAGGCCATGCCCGGCGCATGCCTGGGCATCAACGTTGGAGCAACGTTGGCTAACGGTGAACTAACGTTGACCGCGTTACCGGGAAGGGTCGCATTTCAAGTGCGCCCCCTTGGCGCGACCAGCGATGGCTCCGAACTGAGCCAGGGGCAAACGCTGTGTTATCTCGCAACCACCAATGGTGGAAGTGAGAAGATCCCACCTTGCCGGACCAATCGACAGGGGATCGCTAAGGGATCGCTCCCCGATACCAGCACAGTTCTGTGCCCGTCGTGTGCCGGACATACTCCCTTCACATGCCGGGAATTTTTCCTGCATGTCCCGGTCAGGGGCTGCAATGATTTTGCACTCCCCTCCAGCCAGAGTCTGGAAGGTTTCTGGCCCCTCCTGAGCGGCGGAAGATTCCGCCTATCTCCAGCACCTCATTCGCCTGAATGCGATCTGCCGGCACGTTTACGCCTGGCGCTTGAGACTCAGCACGTTGGCGCCCGAGCACAGCGCGTCGATAGAGTCGGCCCAAGCCTGCATCATGCCCCGGCGCTGTTCGAGGTAGGTGGCGTGGTTGTATGTGCCCCGTATCTCGTCCTTGTCGCCGTGTGCAAGCTGACGCTCGATCCAGTCCCGGTTATAGCCTCGGCTGTTCAGCTCGGTGCTGAGTAGATGGCGGAAGCCGTGACCGGTCTGTCGGCCCCCGTAACCCACCAGACGCAGTGCCTTGTTGATGGTGTTCTCGCTCATGGGGCGCTCCGCGTTCTGCTGGCCGGGGAATAGCAAGGAATAGCTGCCGGTGAGTTCATGAAGTTGGCGCAGGATGGTCACGGCCTGGCGAGGCAGGGGGACGACATGCGAGCGGCGGGCTTTCATCCTGGCGGCTGGGATGGTCCAGGTTGCTGTATCGAGGTCGAACTCGCACCAGGGCGCGGCGCGCAGTTCTCCAGGGCGCACAGCGGTGAGCATCAGCAGGCGAATGGCCGAGCGGGTGAGGGTGTGCAGCTTGGCGGTTGCCAGCTTCTCCAGCAGCTCTGGCAATTCGGCGAACGGGAGGTGCGGATGGTGGCGGGCTGCCTTGGCTGGCGCTGCCACCACGTCCAGGTCAGTGGCCGGGTTGCTCTCTACCACGCCCTTGGCCAGTGCGTATCGGTAAATCTGATGGAGCCACTGCCTGATCTTGCCGGCCGCGTTCAAGGTGCCGCGCGCCTCGACCTTGCGCACCAGGTCCACTAGGTCGGGACGTGTGATGGCGGCAACGGGGCGCGAGCCGATGCCGGGAATAAGGTCGTTCTCTAAGTACAGCTTGGCCTTGTAGGCCGTACTCTCCGCCCAGCGCGGGGCATTGTATGCGTACCACTCCCGCGCCAGCGTCTCGAAAGTCAGCTCGCTGACCTTCTTCGCTTGCTTGGAAGCCTTCTTCTGCTCGCCGGGGTCTTCGCCCTGGGCCAGTTGCTGGCGCGCCTCATCGCGGCGCTGGCGGGCCTGCTGGAGGGTGACGGTCGGGTAGGCGCCGAACGCGAGCCCTTTCTCTTTCCCGCCCACTCGGTACTTAAGGCGCCAGAGCTTCGAACCATTGGGGTTGACCAGCAGATACAGGCCCTGAGCATCGCTTAGCTTGTAGGGCTTTTCCTTTGGCTTGGCGGTTTTGATGGCGCTGTCAGTCAGCGGCATGGTTGCTGCCCTCCGGGGTGGCCGCCAGGAAGGCGCGTACGGCTGCGGTTTGCTCAGGAGTGAGGCGCAGCATCTGGCGGGGTGTTTCGATGGTCAGGGCGCCATCAAGGGCCATTACCAGGCGGAAGGCATTGGCGCGTGCGCGCTGGGTGATGCGCTCGGCGCGCTCCGCCTTGCGTTTGGCGCTGGGGTCGACGCCGGCCTTGATCAGTGCACGTGCATCGTCACGAGCGCGACACGCCTGCTCCAGGGTGACGGAGGGGAATGCGCCGAGAGAGAGCTTGTTTTCCTTGCCGGCGAATCGGTACTTGATGCGCCAGAGCTTGGAGCCCTGGGGCGTGACCTCTAGGTAGAGCCCATGCCCGATGGTGATCCTGTAGGGCTTTGACTGTGGGGGTAGCGCTGAAAGCGCCGCAGCGTCTGGGATTGCGCTCATTCTGGGGGAATCGTCTATGACCGAACCGGCGGTTCCACCAGATATACCCCCAGACTGTTGGGCTTACAAGGGGGCTTACGGGAATCATAGGCAACAAAAAACCGGCTCAGAGGCCGGTTTCTTAAGGGTTTCGGGTGGTTTGGGGACCACCTGAAAATGTTAGGTGGTGCCCAGGGACGGAATCGAACCGCCGACACGGGGATTTTCAATCCCCTGCTCTACCAACTGAGCTACCTGGGCAACGGGGCGCAATTAAACGGGTTTAGCGCGGCAGTGTCAACACCGGCGAAGAAATTTTTTTTGTTTTTTAACGCCTTACGATCCCCTCGCGGTTTCCGCCGGACTGCCGGGCCTCAGTTCCAGGCCTGGCGTTCCTCGTCGCGCAGCTCCACCGGCAGGCTCCGGCCTTCCTCGGCGGAGCGTCGTGCCAACTCCAGCAGGGCCATCAGCGCGCAGGCCTGTTGCGCCGACACCGGGTTGCGCGACTGGCCGCGGATGGCGGCGGCCAGCGCCTGGTAGTAGCGGCTCTGGTCGCCGGCCGGGGTGGCCAGCGACTGGCGCAGGCCCTGGCCGTCGATGTGCTGCAGCAGGTCGGGATCGCGGCCCCAGCCGGCGGAGCCGGGATGCAGTCCCAGCAGCAGTTGCGCTTCCTGGATGTCGGCGCCGGCCTTGAGCAGGCTGCCGTGGTCGCCGTGCACATTGAAGCGGGGCGCCGGATTGGCGGCGAGCATGCTGGCGCGCAGCGCCACCTGGCACTGTGGATAGTCGAGGAGGACCTCGAACCAGTCGTCGGTCTGCGCACCCTCGCGCAGCCGGCGCAGGTGTCCGTGCACACGCTGCGGTAGGCCGAACAGGCACAGTGCCTGGTCGAGCAGGTGCGGGCCGAGGTCGAACCATAGCCCGGAGCCGGGCAGGTCGTGTTCGCGCCAGCGGTCGCGGACCTGCGGACGGAAGCGCTCGATGGCCGACTCGAAGTAGCGCACCGGGCCGATGCTGCCGGCCTGCAGGGCGGCCTCCACGGCGAGGAAGTCGCTGTCGAAGCGCCGGTTCTGGAACACCGAGAGGACCTGCCCAGGCCGTTCGCGGGCGAGGTCGGCGAGGCGCCGGGCTTCGGCCAGGGTGACGGTGAACGGCTTGTCCACCACCACGTGCTTGCCGGCGCGCAAGGCCCGTTCGGCGAGGCTGGCGTGGGTGGCGTTGGGCGAGGCGATGACCACCAGGTCGATGTCGGCGGCCTCGATGGCCTCGTCCGGATCGGCGCTGACCCGGGCTTCGGGCAGGTCGGCGTGCACCCGACCGGCGTCGCGCGAGACCACGCGCTCCAGGCGCAACGCCGGTACCGCGCGGATCAGCGGGGCGTGGAAGGTCTTGCCGGCGAAGCCGTAGCCGATCAGCGCGGTGCGGATCGGAGGCAGGCCAGAGAGGGATGGGGTCATGGCGGCCTCCGTCGGGCGGGGTGGGGGTCAGGCGGAGGGCGGCACGTAGCCGTCGGCCTTGGCGTAGTCCTCGCCGGAGAGGAACTTGTCCATCTCCTGCTGGAGGAACTTGCGGTCCTCGGCGTTCATCATGTTCAGGCGACGCTCGTTGATCAGCATGGTCTGGTGCTTCTGCCACTCGTCCCAGGCCTTGCGCGACACGTTGTTGTAGATGTCCTCGCCCTTCGCGCCCGGATACGGCGGGCGATCGAGGCCGGGCAGCTCTTCGTGGTACTTGCGGCACATCACGGTGCGGCTCATGGTCGTTCTCCTGCAGTTGCCGCCGGGCCCGCGGGCCCGGCATTCACGCGGCCGTGCCGCGTCCGAGTTCCTGTTCTGCGCGCTTGAGCAGCTTCTTCACCGGAGCGGCGAGGCCCAGGCGCGGCGGGGTGGCGAGGTTATACCAGAGCCAGTCGCCCTCGGCCACGGCGCGCGGAGCGCCTTCCACCTCCACCAGCCAGGGCTCGATGGCGAGCTGGAAATGACTGAAGGTATGGGTCAGGCCGCTCAGTTCGCGGCGCTCGCCGAGGGCCAGGGAATGGCGCGCGGCGAGCGGTTCGAGGTCGTCGAGGTCGTCCAGTTCGGGGAGGCTCCAGAGCCCGCCCCAGAGTCCGCTGGAAGGCCGCCGGTAGAGCAGTATGGCGCCGTCGCGGTTGGCCAGGATCGGCATCAGCGTGCGCTTCTGCGGCAACGCCTTGCGCGGCTTGGGCTGCGGATAGTCGGCTTCGCGGCCGAGCAGGTGCGCGCGGCAGCCGGAGACCAGCGGGCAAAGCAGGCAACTGGGCTTGCTGCGCGTGCAGAGGGTGGCGCCGAGGTCCATCATCGCCTGGGTGTAGTGGTTGACCCGTGCGTGCGGGGTGAAGCGTTCGGCGGCCTCCCACAGCGCCCTGGCCACCTTCGGTTCGCCGGGATAGCCGTCCTGCGCCAGGTAGCGCGCCAGTACGCGCTTGACGTTGCCGTCGAGGATCGGTGCGCGCAGGCCCATCGACAGACTGGCGATGGCTCCAGCGGTGGAGCGGCCGATGCCGGGCAGTTCGGCGAGTTGCTCGACGTCGCGGGGGAACTCCCCGGCATGCCGCTCGACCACGATCCGCGCGGTCTTGTGCAGGTTGCGCGCACGGCTGTAGTAGCCGAGCCCGGTCCACAGGTGCAGGACTTCGTCCTCGGCCGCCGCGGCCAGTGCCTCGACGTCGGGCAACGCTGCCATGAAGCGGTCGAAGTAACCGAGCACGGTGCTGACCTGGGTCTGCTGCAGCATGATTTCCGAGACCCATACCCGGTAGGGGGTGATGCCCTGCTGCCAGGGCAGGTCCTTGCGACCGTGGCGGTCGTACCAGTCGAGGACCGCGCCGTTGAAGCCTTCAGGTGTCATTTGCGGTTGAACAGCCCTTTGAGTGCGTCTTTCAGCTCCGGACTGACCTTGTCGCCGAGCTTCTCTTCGAGTTTTTCGTTGAGGCGATTGCCGGCCAGTTTCGCGGCGACCTTGCCCAGGCCTTCCTTGTCCAGGCGGCAGGCCTTGGCGCCGAGTTCCAGCGGGCCTCGGCAGAGCAGCGGCCATTCGATGCCGGCGTAGCGCTGGTTGACCTGGCAGGCCGGGTCCGGCATGTCGCTCTTGTCGCCCTGGATCTCCACGCCGATGCGATAGTCCATGCCCAGCACGCGCAGGTCGATATCGCCGTGGCCGCTGACCGCCAGGCCGGGAATGGCCACCTTCAGGTCGGGGTTGCTGGCCACGCCGTTGGTGAAGTTCAGGCTGCCCTTGAGCTCGCGGAAAGGCGTGTCCTTGCCGCCGTGGGTACCGGCAAGGGCCTTGCGGTTGAGGGTAGCGATGCCCTGGCAGAGCTGTTGCTCCAGGTTGGCGTCGGGCAGCACGCCGTTGATCAGGCTGAAGCGTGCGTTGCCGTTGAGATGGTCGATCCAGGATTTCTCGCTGTTGCCGCTGGTGCGGATGTCGGCGTCGAGGTCGAGCAGCCCCTTCACCGGCGGTTTCTTGCCCTGGGCTTCGAGCAGGCGCTCCACCGGCACGTTGGCGATGTGCTTGGTGACGGTCAGTACGGCGCTGTCCTGGCGTACGTCGAGGTTGGCCTTGGCGTTGAAGCGGCCGTTGTACAGCCCGCCGCGCATGTCGTCGAGGCTGATCACGCCGCCCTGGCCGCGCAGCTTCAGGCTGGCGTCGTCGATCGGCAGCTTCTCGACGGTCAGCCGGCCGAAGTTCAGCGCCACGTCCAGGTCGAGCTTGCGCAGGGTCGCGATGGGCAGCAGCGGTGCGTCGCTCCAGGCCTGCCTGGTCGGTTTTTCCGGTAGCGGCGTGTTGCCCTGGGCGGCACTGGCCACGGTGGCGTCGACTTCCGCCTTGCGCGTGGCGCTGGCGGCATCCTGGGCCTGCTTGGCCTTGGCCGGCAGGTAGCGGTCGAGGTCGAGCTTGTCGCCCTTGAGCTGGGCGCGCAGCGATTGCCTGGCGAAATCGGCGATGCCGAAGCGGCCGCTGAAGGCGGTGTCGTCCAGGCCCAGCTTGAGGTCTTCGAGATCCAGGCTGTTGCGGCTGCCGGCCAGGCGGGTGTTCAGCTCGAACTTGCCGAGGGTGTTGGCGTCGGCCATGGCCGGCAGGGTCACACCGATGCCGGCGAGGAACTCGCGCAGGTTCATCGGCGCGATCGACAGGCCACCGCTGAACTTGGCGTCCTTGTCCAGCTCGCGGGCCTTCAGTTCGCCGAGGGCGCGCAACTGGTTGACGCTCAGCTTCAGGCCGTTCCACTCGGCGATCTGCGCCGACTGGTCGAGCAGCAACTGGCCCTGGGCGGAGAAGGTGGCGGTCTTGCCTTGCAGCGGCTCGCCCGAGGCTTCGCCGGAGAGCCTGGCGTCTTCCAACTGGTAGCGCCTGAGCGCGGTGTCGAAGCGCAGGTTGCCGGTCAGCTCGGTCTTGACCCGTACCACCGGCTGGTTGGTGCCGAGGTAGGCGTTGAGCTTCAGCGGAATGCTGCTGCCTTCGCGAATGGCGCCGGTGCTCAGCTCGATGCCCTCGACGTTGTACTGCTTGCCGCTGGCTTCGTCGGTGTAGGTGACGCGGGCGTTGTTGACGTTGAGGCTGTCGATGTCGAGCTTGATCGGGGTGCGCGGGCTGTCGTTCTGCGGTGCCGGCTCCGGTGCCCCCTTGCCGTCCGCTGCCGGCGGGGTGGCGGAAGGAGCGACCGGGGCCTGGGGCCGGGCCGGCTTGCCGATGTTTTCCCAGTTGCCCTTGCCCTGTTTGTCGCGGACCAGGTCCAGGCTCAGGCCTTCGACGCGGATCGCGCTCATCTGTACGTCCCTGCGCAGCAGCGGCAGGACCCGCACCGACAGGCCGAGCATTTGCAGGTCGGCGAACGGCTTGGTCGGCGTGGCGGTACTGGCGATGCTGGTGTCGTGCAGCTCCAGGCCCAGCCAGGGGAACAGGCTCCAGCCGATGTCGCCCTTCAGGTCCAGTTCCAGGTTGGCCTTGTCGCGGGCGATCTGGCGGATTTCGTCCTTGTAGTCATTGGGATCGAACAGGTGGGTCAGGGCGAAGCCCAGGGCCACGACGAGCAGTAAGAGTCCCAGGAAGAACAGCCCCAGGACCTTGCCGAATGCTTTCATGGACGAATCCTTTGTGCTGGCAGCGGTGAATGTGCGGGCGAGTATAACAACGCCGTTTTGCCAGGCCGACCCTGCGCGCGGCGAAACCTCGTCTCAGAGTGCGCGGGCGACCCGTTCGGCGAGCGCCAGGCTGGCGGTGAGGCCGGGCGACTCGATGCCGAACAGGTTGACCAGGCCGGGCAGGCCGTGTTCGGCAGGGGTTTGGATGATGAAGTCGGCGGCGGGTTCCCCCGGCCCGCCGAGCTTGGGCCGGATGCCGGCGTAGCCGGCCGCCAGGCGCCGAGGATCGATGCCGGGGAAGTAGCGCGAGATGGCCTGGACGAAGGCGGGGCGGAGGGATTCGTCGATGCGGTAGTCGAGGTTGTCCACGTAATTCACGTCGGGACCGAAGCGCAACTGGCCGCCGAGGTCGAGGGTGGCGTGGATGCCGAGCCCGGCGGTGCGTGCCTCGGGCATCGGGTAGACCAGGTGGCGGAACGGCGAGCGGCCGCTGTAGGAGAAATAGCACCCCTGGCACAGGTGCAGCGCCGGCACCAGGCGCGGATCGAGGCCTTCGGTGCGTTGCGCCAGCGCCTGGGCGAACAGGCCGCCGGCATTGACCACCCAGCCCGCGCGCAACCGGAACGCTTCACCGACGCTCTGTCCTTCGGCGCGCCAGCCGCCGGCGTGGCGCTCCAGGCGGTCGACCCGGGTGTCCAGCGCCAGTTGTGCGCCGTGGCGCTCGGCGACGGCCTGCAGCGATTGCAGGTAGGCGTGGCTGTCGATGATTCCCGTGCTCGGCGAGAGCAGCGCGGCGACCCCGCGGACCTGGGGCTCCAACGCGCGCAGCGTGGTGCCGTCCAGCGGCATCAGGTCGTCGACCCCGCAGGCGCGGGCGTTGGTCGCCAGGGCCTGGAGCTTCTCGCGCTCGTTTTCCTCCACCGCCACCAGCAGCTTGCCGATGCGCCGGTGGCCGACGCCGTGGCGGGCGCACCAGGCGTACAGGCGTTCGCGGCCTTCCAGGCAGAGATCGGCCTTGAGCGAGCCGGGCGGGTAGTAGAGGCCGGCGTGGATCACTTCGGAATTGCGACTGGAGGTGTGGCTGCCGACCAGCCGTTCGCGCTCCGCCACCAGCACGCCGTGGCCGGCTTCGGCCAGGCGCGCGGCGCAGGCCAGGCCGAGGGCGCCAGCGCCGACTACCAGTACGTCGACATCGTTCATGCGTCGCTGGCTGCGCGCTGCAGGACGGCGGCGATGGCCGCGCGCGCCTGCGGGCTGTTCTTCCAGCAACTGGAGCCGGTCAGCGCCGCGCCGCCGGCGAGGATACTCGCGGCGTCGCTGTCGCGCAGCCGGGCGAAGCTGTCCAGGCCCATCTGTTCCAGGCGTTGCAGCACGGTCGGGCCGACCCCCTTGAGGGCGAGCAGGGCGGCGCGTTCGGCGGAGGAAAAGGACATGGCGGAACTCCGTGGTTGGGACCGCCGCCGAGCATATCAGAGGCTGTCCAGCGGCAGCCCGTGGCGCGCGGCGAGGGCGCGGGATTCCAGGTGTCCGTCCGGGGCGGCCAGGCGCAGTGGCTTGCCGGCTTCATCGGCCAGGCGCCGGGCCTCGTCGAGGAGGCGTCGGCCGACCCCGCGGCCGCGGGTGATGCCGCGCACGCAGAGGTGCGACAGCTGCCAGGCGTCGCCGCCGCGCCGCAGCAGGGCGGCACCCAGCAGGCGGTCGTTGAAGCGTCCGGCGATCAGCTCGCCAGCGGCCAGCCCGGCCGCGACCAGCGCTGTGCCGTCGGCATGCGGGGAGCACAGCCAGTCCGGCGCGTCGGCGTAGATCTTCGCCAGGTCCAGGCGATCCTGGGCACTGGGTTGGGCGAGGGTTTCGACGATCACGGGCATGCGGCTCTCCTCGGCGGGATGGAAGGAGCGCAGTGTAAGCCCTGGCCCGCCGCCCGTGGGGCGATTCGCGCCGACGGTCGCGGCTGGCAGCGCCCGCCCGGGCCTGCCTATAATGCTGGCCCTCTTATAATTACGTGCAGTGTTAGCTGTGGAGCTGGTGATGGCCGAACGCAAGGCATCCGTCGCGCGCGACACCCTGGAGACCCAGATCAAGGTCTCCATCGACCTGGATGGGACCGGCAAGGCCCGGTTCGATACCGGGGTTCCCTTCCTCGACCACATGATGGACCAGATCGCCCGCCACGGCCTGATCGACCTGGACATCGAGTGCAAGGGCGACCTGCATATCGACGATCACCACACCGTCGAGGACATCGGCATCACCCTCGGCCAGGCCTTCGCCAAGGCCATCGGCGACAAGAAGGGCATCCGCCGCTACGGCCACGCCTACGTGCCCCTCGATGAGGCGCTGTCGCGGGTGGTCATCGACTTCTCCGGGCGGCCCGGCCTGCAGATGCACGTACCCTTTACCCGGGCCAGCGTCGGCGGCTTCGACGTCGACCTGTTCATGGAGTTCTTCCAGGGCTTCGTCAACCACGCCCAGGTGACCCTGCACATCGACAACCTGCGCGGGCACAACACCCACCACCAGATCGAGACCGTGTTCAAGGCCTTCGGCCGCGCGCTGCGCATGGCCATCGAGCTGGACGAGCGGATGGCCGGGCAGATGCCGTCGACCAAAGGGTGCCTGTGATGCAGACGGTAGCCGTGATCGACTACGGCATGGGCAACCTGCACTCGGTGGCCAAGGCCCTCGAGCACGTCGGTGCCGGCCGGGTGCTGGTGAGCAGCGACGCGGCAGTGATCCGCGAGGCCGACCGGGTGGTGTTCCCCGGGGTCGGCGCGATCCGCGACTGCATGGCCGAGATCCGCCGCCTGGGCTTCGACGCCCTGGTCCGCGAGGTCAGCCAGGACCGCCCGTTCCTCGGCATCTGCGTCGGCATGCAGGCATTGCTGGAGCGCAGCGAGGAGAACGACGGGGTCGACTGCATCGGTCTGTTCCCCGGCCAGGTGCGCTTCTTCGGCAAGGACCTGCAC
This sequence comes from Pseudomonas sp. HMSC066A08, assembly GCF_001813025.1. Classification (NCBI taxonomy): domain Bacteria; kingdom Pseudomonadati; phylum Pseudomonadota; class Gammaproteobacteria; order Pseudomonadales; family Pseudomonadaceae; genus Pseudomonas; species Pseudomonas sp. HMSC066A08. The sequence continues at coordinate 63,271 of NZ_KV811377.1, read as the reverse complement.
GAAGCCGGCGAGCACCTGAAGGTGCCGCACATGGGCTGGAACCAGGTGAGCCAGGCGGTGGAGCACCCGTTGTGGCACGAGATTCCCGACCAGGCGCGCTTCTACTTCGTGCACAGCTACTACATCGAGGCCGGCAATCCGCGCCAGGTGGTGGGGCACGGGCACTACGGCGTCGATTTCGCCGCCGCGCTGGCCGAAGGCTCGCGTTTCGCCGTGCAGTTCCACCCGGAAAAGAGCCATACCCACGGCCTGCAACTGCTGCAGAACTTCGTGGCCTGGGATGGGCGCTGGTAGGCCATGGCCAGGGCGAAGAACAAGACGCCGATCCTCCAGCTGGACGCCGCGCAGACCCAGGACGCGGTACTGGCGATCAAGCGCTTCATGGAGGATCGCTTCGAACTGGAGCTGGGCTCCTTCGAAGCCGAGGAACTGCTCGATTTCTTCGCCCGCGAGTTCGCCCCGTACTTCTACAACAAGGCCATCCTCGACGTGCAGTCGTACCTGAAGGAACGGTTCGAAAGCATCGAGAGCGATGTCTGGGCGCTGGAAAAGAGTTGAGTTTCCGCGCCTGTCCACCGAATACAGACTTGAACAGGGTTCACCGATGCTGATCATTCCCGCGATCGACTTGAAAGACGGCGCCTGCGTGCGTCTGCGCCAGGGCCTGATGGAAGACGCCACGGTCTTCTCCGACGACCCGGTGGCGATGGCCGCCAAATGGGTCGATGGCGGTTGCCGCCGCCTGCACCTGGTGGACCTGAACGGCGCTTTCGAAGGCAAGCCGGTCAACGGCGAGGTGGTCACGGCCATCGCCCGTCGCTACCCGGACCTGCCGATCCAGATCGGCGGCGGCATCCGCTCGCTGGAAACCATCGAGCATTACGTTCGCGCCGGCGTCAGCTACGTCATCATCGGCACCAAGGCGGTCAAGCAGCCTGAGTTCGTCGGCGAGGCCTGCCGCGCCTTCCCGGGCAAGGTCATCGTCGGCCTGGATGCCAAGGACGGTTTCGTCGCCACCGACGGCTGGGCCGAGGTCAGCGAAGTCCAGGTGATCGACCTGGCCCGTCGCTTCGAGGCCGACGGGGTGTCCGCCATCGTCTACACGGATATTTCCAAGGACGGCATGATGCAGGGCTGCAACGTCGAGGCTACCGCCGCGCTGGCCAATGCCACGCGGATTCCGGTGATCGCCTCCGGCGGCATCCACAATCTCGGCGACATCCAGAAGCTGCTGGATGCCCGCACCCCGGGGATCATCGGCGCCATCACCGGCCGGGCGATCTACGAAGGCACCCTGGACGTGGCCGAAGCCCAGGCGCTGTGCGACAACTTCAAGGCCTGAGGCGAACCGCATGGCACTGGCAAAACGCATCATCCCCTGCCTCGACGTGGACAATGGCCGAGTGGTCAAGGGCGTCAAGTTCGAGAACATCCGCGACGCCGGCGACCCGGTCGAGATCGCCCGCCGTTACGACGAGCAGGGTGCCGACGAGATCACCTTCCTCGACATCACCGCCAGCGTCGACGGGCGCGACACCACCCTGCATACCGTCGAGCGCATGGCCAGCCAGGTGTTCATTCCGCTGACCGTGGGCGGCGGCGTACGCAGCGTGCAGGACATCCGCAACCTGTTGAATGCCGGCGCGGACAAGGTCTCGATCAACACCGCCGCGGTGTTCAACCCCGAGTTCGTCGGCGAGGCCGCCGACCGCTTCGGCTCGCAGTGCATCGTGGTCGCCATCGACGCGAAGAAGGTTTCCGCCCCGGGCGAGGCGCCGCGCTGGGAGATCTTCACCCATGGCGGGCGCAAGCCCACCGGGCTGGATGCCGTGCTCTGGGCGAAGAAGATGGAAGACCTGGGCGCTGGCGAGATTCTCCTGACCAGCATGGACCAGGATGGCGTGAAGAGCGGTTACGACCTGGGCGTGACCCGCGCCATCAGCGAGGCGGTGAACGTGCCGGTGATCGCTTCCGGCGGCGTCGGCAACCTGGAGCACCTGGCCGCCGGCATCCTCGAGGGCAAGGCCGACGCGGTGCTCGCGGCGAGCATCTTCCACTTCGGCGAGTACACCGTGCCGGAAGCCAAGGCCTACCTGGCCAGCCGCGGTATCGTGGTGCGCTGAGGCGCGTTGCGCCGCAGCGCACAGGGCCGGTGATCGGCTAGCCATTCCTGAGCGCGAGTCGACACTCGCGCGGCTTTCTTTCAGGTACAGTCACGCCCCCCGCATCAGGTGCCGCTAGAGCGCCGATGCCCTGCCATAACGACAAACATTGCGACCGACAGGGAGTCCTCCATGTCCATCTTCCGTCTGGCTCTCGGCTGCGTCGGCAGCCTGGCCCTGCTATGCGCTAGCGCCCTGGCGCGCGCCGAAACCCTGGTCCTGCTGACCGAGAACCTGGTGCCGTTCAACATGGCGGTGAACGGCGGCAACTACGCCAAGGACGATGGCATCAACGGCATCAGCACCGATACCGTGCGCGCCGCCTGCGAGCGCGCGCAGATCGAGTGCCAGCTGATCCTGCGCTTCCCCTGGGACCGGGTCTACCAGCAGGCGCTGAGCGAGCCCGGCTATGGCGTGTTTTCCACCGCCCGTACGCCGGAGCGCGAGGACAAGTTCAAGTGGGTCGGCCCGCTGGCGGTCAACGACTGGGTACTGATGGCCCGCGGCGACAGCAGCATCCACCTGAACAGCCTGGAAGACGCCGCGCGCTACCGCATCGGTGGCTACAAGAACGACGCCATCAGCCAGCACCTGGTCGACCGCGGCCTGCAGGTGCAACTGGCGCTGCGCGACAACGAGAACGTCGACAAGCTGGCCAGCGGGCAGATCGATCTCTGGGTCACCGCCGATCCGAGCGGGCGCTACGTCGCCCAGCGCGAGGGCCTCAAGGAGGTGAAGGTGGTCCAGCGTTTCCATACCGCCGAGCTGTTCCTGGCGCTGAACAAGGACACCCCGGACGAGCTGGTGCAGAAGTTGCAAACGGCGGTCGACGCGCTGCGCAGCGAAGGCTTGTTGAAGCAGATCCGCGAGCGCTACTGACGCCTCGCCGGCGATGCTGGCAAAAGGCTGGCCTGGCGGCGCGGCGCTGGTTATTCTGCCTCGCTCCAGGCCCCTGACAGGATGACAACAATGCAAAGAAGCCTGCTCTTCGCGCTGCTCGCAACCCTGCTGCTGGTCGGCGGCGCGCGCGCCGAAACCGATCCCGACTACAGCATGGTCCTGCTCACGGAGAACTTCCCGCCGTACAACATGGCGATCAACGGCAAGAACTTCGCCCAGGAAGACAACATCGACGGCATCGCCGTGGATATCGTCCGCGAGATGTTCAAGCGCGCCGGTATCAAGTACAGCCTGACCCTGCGTTTCCCCTGGGACCGCATCTACAAGCTGGCGCTGGAGAAGCCCGGCTACGGGGTGTTCGTCACCGCCCGCCTGGCCGAGCGCGAGGACAAGTTCAAGTGGGTCGGTCCGATCGGCCCGGACGACTGGGTACTGCTGGCCAAGGGCGACAGCCCGATCACCCTGGGCAGCCTGGACGAGGCGAAGAAATACCGGATCGGCGCCTACAAGGGCGATGCCATCGCCGAGTTCCTCGGCAAGAACGGCTTCGAAGCCGACCTGGCGCTACGCGACCAGGAAAACGCGCAGAAGCTGGTCAAGGGCCAGATCGACCTCTGGGCCAGCGGCGATCCCGCCGGGCGCTACCTGGCCAAGCAGGAAGGCGTGACCGGCCTGAAGACGGTGCTGCGCTTCAACAGCGACCAGCTGTACCTGGCGCTCAACCGCGAGACTCCCGACGAAGTGGTGCAGAAGCTCCAGGCAGCCCTGGACGGCATGCGCAAGGAAGGCTTCGTCGAGGACATCCTCAACAGCTATCTCTGATTCGCTCCGTCCGGCCAACAGGGGGCCGGGCGGGGAAACGCCTTTGCCGGCCCCGCCGGCAATGCCATGGAAGGCCGACGAGCCAGGTATTTCGTCCTGACGCAGGGATGCCGCTAGCCAATAACGATAACCAAGCGAGCGGTGTGACCATGCTGAAAGTCCTGATCCAGACCCTGATCCTGGGGGTGTTGCTGGGGGCCTCCGCGGCCCGTGCCGAATTGCCCGCCGACTACAAGGTGGTGCTGCTGACCGAGAACTTCCCGCCCTTCAACATGGCGGTGGACGACAAGAACTTCGCCCGCGACGATGGCATCGACGGCATCAGTGCCGACATCGTCCGGGAGATGTTCAGGCGCGCCGGCATCGGCTATTCCCTGAGCCTGCGCTTCCCCTGGGACCGCCTGTACCGGTTGACCCTGGACAAGCCCGGCTACGGGCTGTTCTCCATGACCTACACCCCCGAGCGGGTGCCGCAGTTCAAGTGGGTCGGCCCGCTGGCCGACACCAGTTGGGTGTTGCTGGCGCCGGCCGGCAGCAAGATCGCCGTGAAGAATCTCAAGGACGCCGCCCGCTACAAGCTCGGCGCCTACAAGAACGACGCGGTCAGCCAGCACCTGGAGGCCCAGGGCATCCCGGTGATCAACGCCCTGCGCGACCAGGAGAACGTGAAGAAGCTTACCGGCGGGCAGATCGACCTGTGGGCCACTACCGATCCGGTCGGTCGCTACCTGGCCAAGCAGGAAGGCGTGTCCGGCCTGCAGACGGTGCTGCGTTTCAACGAGGCCAAGCTCTACCTGGCGTTGAACAAGGACACTCCGGACGAGGTGGTGGAGCGCCTGCAAAAGGCCCTGGAGCAGATGCGCCAGGAGGGCTTCGTCGACGAAGCCGTCGCCAACTACCTCTGACCGGCGGGCGCCCCTCCGCCGGCGCGGCGAGGGGGCTCAGTCCAGCTCGTAGGCCTGGACGCCGAGGTCGCGGCTGTCGTACCAATTGCCGCGGGCCCAGAACACCCGGTCGTGCGTCTCGTCGAAACCGAGCACGCCAAGGTAGCCGGCGATGTCCAGGCGGCGCCAGGATGATCCCCAGTCGTCCGAGTAGTACACCGCGTTGGCGGAGACGCTCGCCGGCTCTTCGTCGGGATACAGCCACAGCGGCACTTCGTAGTGGCTCATGGTGTTGGCCAGCAGCACATTCCTGCCCATGTAGAACTCGCGCAGCCCGGAACTGGACGGCAGGGGCCAGAACGGGCTGGGCAGCTTGCCGGTGATCTTCCATTCGAGCGCGTCGCGATCGAGCTCGGCGATCAGCGAGCGCGATTCGTCCGGGTGGTCGAGCACTGCGATCACCCGACCGTCCGTGTTCTGTTCCAGGCGCTCGACGGCCATGCCGTCGGTGCGCCGGATCGCGCCCATCTGCCAGCGTCCGCCTTCGCGGCGCAGTTCGGCCTGGGTGGTGACCAATATCGAGTTGGTCAGGTAGCGCCCCTCGGGTGGGCCATAGCGGAAGGTCTGGCTTACCCAGATCGCGGCGCGCTCCGCGTCCAGTTGGGCGACGTGTGCCTTGATCTGCCCGTGCTTGCCGTTGTAGTCGCCCCAGCTGACGCCGTTCGGCGCCAACTCGCGGGCGTAGGCGAGGTCGACCAGCAGCGGCGCGGAGGTGGCGATCGACTCGACACTGGCGCCGCGGTCGGGCGAATAGAACAGCCCGCTCGGCTGGCCGGCCTCCCGGCCGCCATCGGCACCGCCGTATTCGAAATCACCCCAGACCCAGACTTCGTCCTTGCCGTGGAAGCGCGGTGCGAGAGCCCAGCCCAGTCGATTCGCCTCGGCCATGAAGCCTTCCTCGAGCCGGCGCCAGCTCTTGCCCTGGTCGTCGCTGCGCAGCACCACTGTCTGCTCGCGCTGACCGTTGTCCTTGCCCGGGCGCCGCAGGCCGGTGAGCAGGAAGACGCTGGAACCGTCCGGCGTGACTTCCAGGCAGGCGGTCTCGCCGAGCCGCGCCACTTCGTGGAACACGCCGTCCGCGCCCAGGCGCGAGACATAGGTGGTCTCCGGATCGCCGCCGGATAGCAGCATGCCGTTGAGGAAGTTGAAGAGGTGGGGTTCGGATTCTTCTTCCCTGGGCTGGGCGGCCGCCACCAGGTCCAGGTCGATGACGCCCTCGGGCAGTGCCTGCTCGTCGCGGCCGACCTCGCGCCGGCCCACCAGCCAGGTGCCGGCTGGCGTCGCCCGCACGCCGGTGCAGAATTGCTCCATGGCGCGCTGGTCGATGTTCTCGACCTTGCCGACGGTGCTCTCGCCGGGGCTGGCGCCGCCTATCTCGAACTTGGCGCTGGTGAGGATCCAGATGAAACCGAGGGGAATCGCGCCAGCGACCAGCAGGGCGGCGGCGAGCAGGGGCATGGGAGGGGAAGGGCGGGTCATCGGTGCGTCCGTGCAGGAATGACGAGGACGTCACCTTAACCGCTGTCGCGACGCCGGTAAACCCGGCTTCAGTGCGGCGCCTGGCGCGGGTTGACGTTGCGGTTGCCGCGCTCGCCGATGAGCATCTGCGGCGGTACCAGCTCGATGCCCTGGGCGCGCAGCTTCGGCAGCTCCTGAGCCAGCACGTCGAGGGTGGCCTTGTGCGGGTGGCCGATGAGCAACGCCGAACCCTGCTTGCGGGCCAGGGCGACGCCGGCCTGCAGTTGTGCGGAGACCGCTTCCGGAGTGGCTTCGTTGTCGAGGAACACATCGCGCGAGACGCTCGCCAGGCCGATCCGCTGTGCCTCGCTGGCGGCCACGGTGGCGGCGCTGGTGCGGCTGTCGACCAGGTACAGGCCGCGACGCTGGAGTTCCTCGGCGAGCCAGGCCATCGCCGGGCGCACTGCGGTCATGCGGCTGCCCTCGTGGTTGTTCAGGCCCTGCACGAACGGCACCTTGGCCAGCGCCGCGTCCAGCCGCCGCGCACGCTCTTCCTGGGTCAGCTCCGGCCGCCAGGCGTAGGGACCGCCGGCCGGGTCCATCGGCATGTGCAGGATCACCGTGCGCCCGCGCTGGTGCGCCTCGCGGGCCAGTTCGGCGGCATGCGGGGTTTCCGGGATGATCGCCAGGGTTACGCCGGGGGGCAGGTCGAGGACCCGGCGGTCGCGTGCCAGGTTCTGCCCGAGGTCATCGATGACCACGGTCAGCAGCGGCGGGCGCTGGTAGGGGACGGGGTCCTGGCGGGCCTGGGCCTGGTTGAACAGCAGGCACAGGCCCAGCAGGACAACGCGGAACGCCGACATCAGTTGCCGCGGGTGACGCTCAGGCCTTTCAGCAGGCTAAGGGCCTGGCTGAGCTGGTAGTCGGAATCCTGCGGGCGCTCGCTCGGCGCGGCACGCTTGCCGGTGGGACGGTCGGCGCCGCCGTTGCCGTTGGCCAGGTGGCCCTGCAGGTCGGCTTCCTTGAAGCCCTCGAAGCTGCTCCGCTCCTGGGTCACCTTGGCGCGTCCGACTTCGATGTCCGGAACGATGCCCTGGGCCTGGATGGAGCGCCCGTTGGGGGTGTAGTAGAGCGCGGTGGTGAGCTTCAGGGCGCGGTCGTTGTTCAGCGGCAGCACGGTCTGCACCGAGCCCTTGCCGAAGCTGTCGGTGCCCATCAGGATCGCGCGCTTCTGGTCCTGCAGGGCACCGGCGACGATTTCCGCCGCCGAGGCGCTGCCGCCGTTGATCAGCACCACCAGCGGAACCTTGTCGCTGGGATCGGCCGGGTCGGCGCTGAAGCGCAGCTCGGAGTTGGCGATGCGGCCCTTGGTGTAGACGATCAGGCCCTTGGTGAGGAAGGCGTCGGCTACCTCGACGGCGGACTGCAGCACGCCGCCGGGGTTGTTGCGCAGGTCCAGGACCAGGCCCTTGAGACGGCCCTTGTTGTCCTTGCGCAACTGGTTCAGCGCCTTGACCACTTCCTCGCCGGTGTTGACCTGGAACTGGGTGATGCGCAGGTAGGCGTAGCCGGGTTCGAGGACCTGGCTCTTGACGCTCTTGACCTTGATGATGGCGCGCTTGAGTTCGACGTCGAACGGTCTGCCGCCATCGCGGACGATGGTCAGGGTGATCGGGGAGCCGGCCTTGCCGCGCATGCTGTCGACCGCTTCGGTCATCGACTGGCCCTTGGTCGGCTTGCCGTCGATCTGCACGATCAGGTCGCCGGGCTGGATGCCGGCGCGGGCCGCGGGGGTGTCGTCGATCGGCGAGACCACCTTGATGAAGCCGTCTTCGCTGCCGACCTCGATGCCCAGGCCGCCGAACTCGCCGCTGGTGCTTTCCTGCAGCTCGGCGAAGTCCTCCGGGCCGAGGTAGGCGGAGTGCGGGTCGAGGTTGCTGAGCATGCCCTTGATGGCGTTCTCCAGCAGGGTCTTGTCGTCCACTGGCTCGACATAGGCGGCCTTCACCCGGTCGAGAACCTCGGCGAAGGTACGCAGCTCGTCGAGGGGCAGCGGGGCACTGCTACCGTTGGCCAGTGGCGCGGCGTCGGCCGGGGCGTCGGCAGCCTGGGCCGCGCCCGCGCCGAGCAGCAGGGCCAGCGCCAGGGTGGTGGGACGGAAGCAATGCAGCATGTTCAGCTCCTAATCACGAGTTCGGCGCCTATCCCTGCGCGCGGCACCAGGTAGTGGGGTCCGCCGGGCGGCCCTGATGGCGAATGGCGAAGTACACGGCCGGGCTACTCTGGCCGCCGCTGGTTCCAACGGTGGCGATCGGGTCTCCGGCCTTCACGGTGTCGCCGGCGTCTTTCAGCAGGCTTTGATTATGGCCATAAAGGCTGAGGTAGCCGCCACCGTGGTCGAGGATGACCAACAGGCCGGCTCCGCGCAACCAGTCGGCGAATACCACGCGTCCGCCGTGCACCGCGCGGACGGTGCTGCCGGCGCTCGCCGAAATCAGTACGCCGTCCCATTTCGCCCGCGGATCGTCGCCGCGCTGGCTGCCGAAGCGCGCCACGACGCGGCCATTCACCGGCCACGGCAGCTTGCCGCGGGCCGAGCCGAACGCGCCGCCGTAGACCGCGCCAGTGCTTGAGACCAGCGGGCCCGGCGCAGGTTCGCGCGGCGGGCTGGTGACTCGTCCGGGGGAGGCCTGCTGCTGGCGTGCACGCTCGCGTTCGGCGGCCAGCGCGCGCTGGCGCTCGCGCTCCGCCGCGGCGGCGGCTTCGCGGGCCTGGCGGGCCAGGGTTTCCTCGATGGTCCGCAGCACCTTGGCCAGCTCGGCCTGGTCCTGTTGGCGGGACTTGAGCTTCTGGTCGCGTTCGCGGTAGTCGCTGTTCAGCTTGGCCAGGGCTTGCTGGCGCTCCTTGCGGGTCGCTGCCAGCGCCTCGCGGCGGCTGTCCAGCTCGCCCTGCTTGCTCAGTTGTTCGGCTTTCTGCGCAGAGATGTCCTGCTCGACGTTGGCCAACTGGCGGAGTGTTTCGTTGAAGCTGGCGAGCTGTTCGAGACGGGCTTTGTTGATGTAGTCGTAGTAGGTGAGGGTGCGGCTGAATTTTTCCGGGTGTTCCTGGTTCAGCAGCAGCTTCAGGTATTCCTCGCGTCCGCTCTGGTAGGCAGCGCGGGCCTGGATGGCGAGGAGGCGCTGCTGCTCAATGCGCGCGTCCTGGAGTTTTTTTTTCTCCCCATCCAGCCGTTTCAGCTCGGCTTCGCTCTTGTCCAGCTCGTCCTGCAGGGCCTTGATCTGTTTTTCCAGGTCGCCCATCTCGGTCTCGGTGGACTTCAGCTGCTTCTGCACGCCGCTCTTTTCCTGCTGGATGCCGTCCAGCAGCTTCTTCAGCTCGCCGATGTCCTTCTGCGTCTGTTCCAGCTGGCGTTGGGTATCGGCGCGCTCGTCGGCGAAGGCCGGAGCGAGACAGGCGAGGGATAGCAGGAGAGGAAGGAGGCGGAGCATGGGGTGGCGGGCACCTGGGAATTGGACCGGCCTAGTATGCCCGTGGCCGCCGTTAAAAAAAACGCCCCGCACCGCGCGCTGTGGGGCGCTTCCACGTATTTCAGCCGGATGGCAGCGGCGGATGTCGTCGACGACGAAGGCCACGGGCATCAGGCGGGACTGTAGAGCGGGTAGGTGAACAGCAGCAGATGCGTCAGGTTCAGCCCGAAGTGGAACAGCGTCGCCACCCACAGGCGGCCGCTCCACAGCCAGGCCAATCCGTAGATCAGCCCGGCGAGGCCGGCGAACAGCATCAGCAGCGGGCCGCCGGCGAAGTGCGCCAGGCCGAACAGCGCCGAGGCCAGCGCCAGGGCGGGCCAGGGGCCCAGCCATTGACCCAGTCGTTGCTGCAGGTAGCCGCGGAACAGCGCTTCCTCGGCAAGGGAAACGAAGAACAGGTTGGCCAGGACGAACTGCCAGAGCCAGGCCGGCGCGTGGAGTTCCGGCCGCAGCAGGCCGACGCCGACAGCCAGCAGAAGCAGCGCCGGCACCGCCGCCACGAGCAGCAGCCAGTGCCAGGGGCGGCCGGGAGCGCGGGCTTCGTCGCGGAACAGGCTCGGCAGGCAGGCCAGTAGCAGGAACGGCACCAGTGCCTTGTCGAAGTTGAAGTACATGGTGAACGGCAGGCTCTGCGGGCCGACCACTGCCTTGTCCAGGACCCTGGGGTTGGCGAAGCCGGGTAGCAGGTGCAGGAACAGGCCCACCGCGCCGGCGACCAGCAGCAGCTCCAGGCCCAGGGCCCAGGCGCGGCGTGCCGCCAGGCGCCGGCGTAGCAGGGCGAGGACGCCCAGTGCAGCCAGGGCGGCGACGGCAGGCGCAGCGAGAACTCCGTCGTAGAAGGCGAGGCCGCAGGTCGCGAGCAGCAAGGCGAGGGCCAGCAGGCGCTGGAAGGACAGGGCGAGGAGCGAGGTGGCGAGGAGGAACCACATCGGCGGAAATCCTTGTAGGGCAGATGGAAAAGACAGCGCGGGCAAGGCTAGCACGGGCCTCGGCGACGTGGCGGGAGGCAGGGGGGAGACGCGGAAAATGAAAACCGCGGCACATGTCGCGAGGCCTCGCGGCCAGGCCTGTCGGCCGATCGGCAGCGTTAAAGCGGGGAAGGTGACGTCGTGGAAACGGGGCGCGGCGCCCGGTCCGTTACGGCGGATAACGTCGCAGGCGTTATCCGCCGATGGCCTGCAGAAGCGGCGGATAACCGCGACGCGGTTATCCGCCCTGCGCGGGAGTTCGTCGTTCGCGGATCAGCCGAGGGTGACGATGCTGCGACCGGTCATTTCCGCCGGCTGCTCCAGTCCCATGAGGGTCAGCATGGTCGGCGCCACGTCGGCCAGCACGCCGCCTTCGCGGATGCTGAGCTTGCGTTTGCCGACGTAGACGAAGGGCACCGGTTCGCAGGTATGCGCGGTGTGCGCCTGGCCGGTGGACTCGTCTTCCATCTGCTCGACATTGCCGTGGTCCGCGGTGATCAGGGCTTCGCCACCGACCTTGTCCAGCGCCTCGACGATACGGCCCATGCAGGTGTCCAGGCACTCCACGGCCTTGACCGCGGCCTCGAACACCCCGGTGTGGCCGACCATGTCGCCGTTGGCGTAGTTGACCACGATCACGTCGTAGCGCTGTTGCTCGATGGCCTCGACGATACGGTCGGTGACTTCCGGCGCGCTCATCTCGGGCTGCAGGTCGTAGGTGGCGACCTTCGGCGAGGGGATCAGGATGCGCTCCTCGCCTTCGTAGGGTTCCTCGCGGCCGCCGGAGAAGAAGAAGGTCACGTGGGCGTACTTCTCGGTCTCGGCGATGCGCAGCTGGGTCTTGCCATGCTTGGCCAGGTATTCGCCGAGGACGTTGGTCAGCGGCTCCGGCGGGAAGGCGCAGGGCGCCGGGATGCTCGCCGCGTACTGGGTCAGCATGACGAAGCCTGCCAGCTGCGGGGCTCGTTCGCGGGGGAACTCCTTGAATGCCGGCTCGACGAAGGCGCGGCTCAGCTCGCGGGCGCGGTCGGCGCGGAAGTTCATGAAGATCACCGCGTCGCCATCCTCGACCCGCACCGCTTCGGCACCGGCCGGGACCACCGCGGTGGCCTTGACGAATTCGTCGCTCTCGCCGCGGGCGTAGGCGGCCTCTAGGGCTGCCACCGAGGAGTCGGCGGTGAACTCGGCCTTGCCGTCGACGATCAGTTCATAGGCGGCCTGGACGCGGTCCCAGCGGTTGTCGCGGTCCATCGCGAAATAGCGGCCGATGATCGAGGCGATGCGGCCCTTGCCGAGCCCGGCGAAGGTGGCGTCGAGACGCTCCAGCGACGGTTGCGCGCTTTTCGGCGGGGTATCGCGGCCATCCAGGAAGGCATGCAGGTAGATCTTGCCGGCGCCGCGCCTGGCGGCCATCTGCGCCATCGCCACCAGGTGGTCTTCATGGCTGTGTACGCCGCCCGGGGAGAGCAGGCCGAGGATGTGCACCGCCTTGTCGGCGGCGACCGCCTTGTCGACCGCCCCGGCGATCACCGGGTTTTCGAAGAATTCGCCGTCGCGGATGGCCTTGGTGACGCGGGTGAAGTCCTGGTACACCACGCGGCCTGCGCCGAGGTTCATGTGGCCGACTTCGGAATTGCCCATCTGGCCGTCGGGCAGGCCGACGTCCATGCCGGAGCCGGAGATCAGGCCGTGCGGCTGGGTTGCCAGGAGGCGATCCCAGACCGGCTTCTTCGCGGCGTAGATGGCGTTGTAGTCAGGGCTTTCGCTGTGGCCGAAGCCGTCCAGGATGATCAGGACCAGGGGTTTGGGCGTGGCAGTCATATGTCCGGCTCTATTTCCGCGGGGTTCAGAAACTGACCAAATTTAGTGGGAACATTGTCGTTCAAGACGTAGGAAGAGGCTGATTGATTAAACCGATGACGTCGATCCGCAACCGAATGCCGCTATCCTCGCTCCCTCTGTCCCGCCCGAGCCGTGCCCGGGCCGGATCTGGCCAGCTTCACAGAAAAGGACCGGCATTCTAACCGTGAAGTTTCCCGCGACGCCATTTCCTGGAGCCGAGCGGGGCGCCGCCCGGCGGGTTCCCCCCTGGCCGGCGCGGTCTGTATACTGGCCGGCATTTTTACGCCCTGGATATCCGTCACCATGCAATTCGTTTCCCGTCTGATCGAGTTCGCCACCAACCACTACCTGCTGGTCGCGGCGCTGCTGGTCCTGCTGGTCCTGCTGTTGCTGCACGAGCTGCGCAAGGGTGGCAAGAGCCTGTCGACCCGCGAGCTGACCGCGCTGGTCAATGCCGACCAGGCGGTGGTCCTGGATATCCGTCCGACCAAGGAGTTCGCCAGCGGGCACATCGTCGACGCGCTGAACATCCCGGCCGACAAGCTGAACAGCCGCATGACCGAACTGGAAAAGTACAAGGGCAAGACCATCATCCTGGTCGATGCCATGGGCCAGCACTCCGGCACCTGGGGCGGCGTCCTGAAGAAGGCCGGCTTCAACGCCGCCAAGCTGTCCGGCGGGATCGGCAGCTGGCGCGGCGACAACCTGCCGCTGGTGAAGTGACATGCCGCCCGTCGTGATCTACACCACCGCCTGGTGTCCGTACTGCATCCGCGCCAAGCAACTGCTGCAACGCAAGGGCGTGGACTTCCAGGAGATCGCCTGCGACGGCAAGCCCGAACTGCGCGCCGAGCTGGCACGCAAGGCGGGATCGACCACCGTGCCGCAGATCTGGATCGGCGAGACCCATGTCGGCGGCTGCGACGACCTTCATGCACTGGAGCGCGCCGGCAAGCTGGACGCGCTGCTGTCTGCCTGAAACCATTCATGAATTGACCCAAGGGAAGGCCCGAAAATGACCGAGCAAGCTACCAACGGCGCTGCCGACGAGCAGCAACCCCAGTTCTCCCTGCAGCGCATCTACCTGCGCGACCTGTCGTTCGAGTCGCCGAAGTCCCCGGAAATCTTCCGCCAGGAATGGAACCCGTCCATCAGCCTGGACCTGAACACTCGCCAGAAGCAGCTGGACGGCGACTTCTACGAAGTGGTCCTGACCGTATCGGTGACCGTGAAGAACGGCGAGGACACCACTGCCTTCATCGCCGAAGTGCAGCAGGCCGGCATCTTCCTGATCAAGAACCTCGATCCGTCGAGCATGAGCCATACCCTCGGCGCGTTCTGCCCGAACATCCTCTTCCCGTACGCTCGCGAAGCCCTGGACAACCTGGTGGTACGCGGTTCGTTCCCGGCGCTGATGCTGTCGCCGGTGAACTTCGATGCCCTCTACGCCCAGGAGATCGCCCGCATGCAGGCCTCCGGCGAGATCCCGACGCCGTCGGTCCAGTAAGCCCTGCGCTTGCGAAGAAGCCCGCCTTGCGCGGGCTTTTTCATGCCTGCCGGTCGGATCAGTCCATGGCGAAGCCGAGCTGGCGCCAGGCTTCGTAGACGGTCACCGCCACCGTGTTGGACAGGTTCAAGCTACGGCAGCCTTCGCGCATCGGCAGGCGCAGGCGTCGATCGGTTGGCAGGGCGTTGCGCACGTCCTCCGGCAGTCCGCGGCTTTCCGGGCCGAAGAGGAAGGCATCGCCGCGCTGGTAGGCCACTTCGTGGAAGGCCCGCGACCCCTTGGTGGTGAAGGCGAACAGGCGTGGCTGGCCGAGGGCCTCGAGGCAGCTCGGCAGATCCGGGTAGCGGCGTACGCTGGCGTATTCGTGGTAGTCGAGGCCGGCACGGCGCAAGCGCTTGTCGTCCAGTTCGAAACCGAGCGGCTCGATCAGGTGCAGGCTGCATCCGGCGTTGGCGCAGAGCCTGATAATGTTGCCGGTATTCGGAGGAATCTCCGGTTGAAACAGGATGACATGGAACATGCAGGGCTCCGGAGCAGATAACGGGCGGCATTCTACCTCCGCCATCGACGATCTGCGGCGCCAGCGCTGGAAAGTCTGGGGTGCGCTGGTGCTTGCCGGGTTGTTGTTCGGGCTGATGCTCGGAAGGTTGTTCGGCCCCGCTTCGCTGCCGACGTCTGCGCCGCAACTGCTGGCGGTCGGGGAGAGCGAGCAGGGCCTGGTCCTGCGCTTCGATCGCCAGGCTGCGGTTACGGCGGCACGGGTGGAGGGTGCCCTGACGTTGCGCATCGTCGCCCGGGGCGCGGCGCAGCAGGGCGACGGACGATGGCTGGGCCAGCCGTTGCGTTGGCGCGTCCGCGAAGAGGGAAAGGCGCTGCTGTTGAGCCTGGTCTCGACCCGCCCCTTGCAGGGGCGCTGGCAGTGGTCGGAGGACGGCGAAGGCTGGCGCCTGGTCGTCGAACTGCAGGAGCGCGACGGCCTGGAATAAAAGGGGGAATTCTCAGCCTGCCTGTACCGAGGTCCCCAAACGGGAGGGCGGAGGCGCGGATCGCTGCGCTGCCGCCGGGCATAAAAGAGGGGATTCCCCAGCCTGCCTGTACCGAGGCCCCCGAAATCTTCGTTATCTGCTCCAATGCAGGGGCTGTGCCAATTCTCATGAGCGCGCTGGCGGCGCGCGCGCTTTCCTGAAGGGTTGTGGATAAGTCTGTGGGCGAACTGGTGATGAATGTCTCTGGAAGCCCGTGGATCAAGGGCTTGGCGGCATCCCAGGGGTTTGTGGGAAGTCGATTGCGGAAAAATGACGGAGCGGGATTTTCCGCCAGCGATTGATGCCGATTTGTCGCCTGCTGGTGCACGCTGCCCAAAATCCGGGCAAGGGCCGCTGCCCTGCCCATCCGGCGGATAACCGCGATGCGGTTATTCGCCCTACTCACGGTTTGACCGGCGGTGCCGGGCGGGCGCCCTGCCGAGGCCGGGGCTGTGCTGCGGACGGTAGGGCGAATAACGCCATAGGCATTATCCGCCGCGGCCCTGCACAACCGGCGGATAACCGCGATGCGGTTATTCGCCCTACTCACGGTTTGACCGGCGGTGCCGGGCGGGCGCCCTGCCGAGGCCGGGGCTGTGTTGCGGTCGGTAGGGCGAAGAACGCCATAGGCGTTATCCGCCGCGGCCCTGCACAACCGGCGGATAACCGCGATGCGGTTATTCGCCCTGCGCCACGGTTTGACCGACGGTATCGGGCGGGCGCTCTGCCGAGGCTGGGGCGGCGTCTCGCTTGGCAGGGGCGCGCGACGGACCATGAAAAACGGGGCCCGAAGGCCCCGTTGGGTCGCTCATGGGAGCAGTGGCGCTTCAGTCGTCGCCTTCGTCGTCGGCTCCATCGACGTTCATCCCCAGTTCCTTGATCTTGCGGGTCAGGGTATTGCGGCCCCAGCCGAGCAGCACGGCGGCATCGCGGCGGCGGCCGGCGGTGTGCTTGAGGGCGGTTTCTATCATGATCCGCTCGAAGGCCGGCACGGCGCTGTCCAGCAGGTTCGACTGGCCGCGGCCCAGCGCCTGGTCGGCCCACTGGCGCAGGGCCTGTTCCCAGTTCGCCGCCGGCGCGCTGTCCTGTGGCTGGGTCAGCAGCTCCGGCGGCAGGTCGTCGATGTGCACCTCGCGGCCGGAGGCCATCACGGTGATCCAGCGACAGGTGTTCTCCAGTTGGCGGACGTTGCCCGGCCAGCCGAGGTTCTTCAGGTACTCCTCGGTTTCCGCCTTCAGCAGCTTGGGTTCCACCGCCAGCTCCTGGGCGGCGCGGCTGAGGAAGTGCCGGGCCAGCGCCGGGATGTCCTCGCGGCGGTCGGCCAGCCGCGGGATGTGGATGCGGATCACGTTCAGGCGATGGAACAGGTCCTCGCGGAACTTGCCGTCGCGCACCAGGCTTTCCAGGTTCTGGTGGGTGGCGGCGATGATCCGCACGTCGACCTTCACCGGCGTGTGCCCGCCGACCCGGTAGAACTCGCCGTCGGCCAGGACGCGCAGCAGGCGGGTCTGGGTGTCGGCCGGCATGTCGCCGATCTCGTCGAGGAACAGGGTGCCGCCATCGGCCTGTTCGAAGCGTCCGCGGCGCTGGGCGGCGGCCCCGGTGAAGGCGCCCTTCTCATGGCCGAATAGCTCGGATTCCATCAGGTCCTTGGGAATCGCCGCCATGTTCAGCGCGATGAATGGCGAGGCTGCGCGCGGGCTGTGGCGATGCAGGGCATGGGCGACCAGCTCCTTGCCGGTACCCGATTCGCCGTTGATCAGCACGGTGATGTTGGAGTGGCTGAGGCGGCCGATGGCGCGGAATACCTCCTGCATCGCCGGCGCCTCGCCGATGATCTCCGGCGTGCGCGCCTGGTTCGCCGGCAGCTCCAGGCCTTGCTGCTCCTGGGCGTGCTGGTTGGCGCGCTTGACCAGGGAGACCGCCTCGTCGACGTCGAACGGCTTGGGCAGGTATTCGAAGGCGCCGCCCTGGTAGGAGGCCACCGCGCTGTCGAGGTCGGAATGCGCGGTCATGATGATCACCGGCAGGCGCGGATGCAGTTCGCGGATCTGCGCCAGCAGGTCGAGGCCGCTGGCGCCGGGCATGCGGATATCGGAGATGATCACGTCCGGCTGCTGCCGGCCGAGGCGGCCGATCACGCTGTCGGCGCTGTCGAAGCTCACCGTGGTCATGCCTTCCTGTTGCAGGGCTTTTTCCAGTACCCAGCGGATGGAGCGGTCGTCGTCGACGATCCAGACGGTCTCTGATCGGCTCATGGTCAATGCACTCCTTGTTCCAGGGGCAGGAACAGACTGAACACGGTATGGCCGGGGTGGCTCTCGCATTCAATCAGACCCTGGTGCTGGCTGATGATGTTCTGGGCGATGGCCAGGCCGAGTCCGGTACCGTCCGGACGGCCGCTGACCATGGGGTAGAAGATGGTTTCCTGGAGCTCGGCCGGAATGCCCGGGCCGTTGTCGATGATCTCCACCTTGCACACCAGGCGGTGACGCGTGTGGCCGATGGTGAACTGGCGCAGGGTACGGCTGCGCAGGGTGATGCGACCGAGGCGCAGGTCGTTCTGCCCGGCGATCGCCTGCATGGCGTTGCGTACCATGTTGAGCACGGCCTGGATCATTTGCTCGCGGTCGAGCAGCAGGTCGGGGATGCTCGGGTCGTAGTCGCGGACCAGGGTGATGCTGCCCTGGCTCTCCGCTTCCACCAGGCTGCTGACCCGCTCCAGCACTTCATGGATGTTGGTCGGCGCCAGGTTCGGCAGTTTGTTCGAGCCGAGCATGCGGTCCACCAGGTTCCGCAACCGGTCGGCTTCTTCGATGATGACGTTGGTGTAGTCCTTCAGCGACTCTTCCGGCAGCTCGCGGGACAGCAGTTGCGCCGCGCCGCGGATGCCGCCGAGCGGGTTCTTGATCTCGTGGGCGAGCCCGCGCACCAGCAGCTTGGTGGTCTCCTGCTTGGACAACTGCGCTTCTTCGCGGGTGATCCGCATCAGCCGGTCGCGCGGATGGACCTCGAGCAGCAGCAGCGTCTCGTTGCGGTTGAGGATGGGCGTCACCGCATAGTCGACCGTGATGCTGACGCCGGTGATCGAGGTCAGGGTCGCTTCGCGCTTGGTGAACGGATGCGCCTGTTCCACCGCCTGGCGCAGCGAGTTCAAGGCTTCCGGCGATTCGGTGAACAGCTCGCTGATGAACTGCCCGTGGCTGCGCTGGCCGCTCACGGCCAGGAGCATCTCGGCCGCCGGGTTCATGTACTCCAGGCGCAGTTCGCCGTTGAGCAGGATCACCGCAGTGGTCAGGTTGTCGAGCAACAGTCGGTGCAGGGTATCGGTCGGCATGGCGGGCAGCTGTTCCAAGGTTGGGCAGGAAAATGCAAAAAGCAAACCAGGCGCCGAAAAGGCGCGTTTTTTCTGCCGAGGCGCTGGCTAGAGGTGCGCCGGGAAGGTTTTCGGCGACGAGCGGTGACCCGAAATGGGGACAGTATAGAAAGTGGTGCGGGTAATCGCACCAATCTGGTGCGTTGGCGTGGCCGGCGGCGTTTTCGCCAGGAGAATCGGGAAATAAGCCGGAAAATCCCGCCCACGGCGGAGTGGGCAGGGGAAGTTCGGCTAGCGCTCGCTCGCCTGTACCGCGCTGACCAGCGGCGTATCGACCTCCGGCAGGGGTTGGCCGGCGATGCTCACTCGATGCAGGTGAAAGGGCTGGCTCGGGGTGCTTTCGACGGTCATGCCGTCGCCATCGATGATTTCCACTGCGACCTGGTGGGTGCCGCGATCGAGGTTCTTCAACGGGAACACCGGGCTGCGTCCCGGCGCTCCGGCAGGCTTGCCGTCGAGCAGCAGGCGATAGCGATGGCCGGGCAGCAGCGCCGGCTCGCTGGTGACGGTGACGATGACGTCGCCGCTGTTCGCGCGCAGGGTCGCGTCCGGTTCGGGGAAGAGGATGCGCAGTAGCTGGTAGGCCGGCGGCTTCACCTCCAGCGGCGCGGTGGGCGGACGATAGCGTATGCCCGGCGGCGCCACGCTGTTGCCCGGCGCCAGTTCGACGCGCTGGGCCTTGCGCCCGCTGGGCGGCTGGTCGGTATAGACGCGGTTGCCCTCGGCGTCTATGTAGGTGTAGACCCCCGCTTGCGCCGCGCAGGCCAGGCACAACAGGAGGGCGCCGAGAGTGCGCGGGATCATCGCTTCTTCCCGAGGTGCACGCGCTGCACGGTGAAGGTCACCGGCGGGCTGGATTGCAGCACCCGTTCGCCGTTGAGTACCTGTACCGCGAGGCTGTGGTCGCCGCGGTCGATCTCGTGCAGGGTGAAGCGGGTGCCTCCGCTGGGCGTGCCGTAGGGTTTGCCGTCCAGCACCAGTTGCAACTGGTGGCCGCTGTGCAGGGCCGGGCGGATGCTGACGCTGACGTTGAAGGTGCCGTTGTTGGCGCGCAGCGCCTCTTCCGTGGGGAGGTCGCTGAGGGCAAGGATCTCGTAGGCGGCGGCCGGGGCATTGCCCGCGGAGGACTTTTCCGGCGTGTCGATTCCTACGGTATTGGTCGGCTGCAGTTCGACGGTCTGCGCCTGCACCCCGTCTGGCGGCTGGTTGGTGAATACCTTGTTGCCGTTGGCGTCGGTGTATTGGTAGATCTGCGCCATGGCCGGCAGGGCGGCGGCCAGGAGCAGGCAGCTGGTGATCAGGCGCATGGACGGTCTCCGGGTGAACCTGCCAAGCGTTGCACCGCATCGGCGCGCTGGCAAGCCGTGCATTGTGCGGCATGCGGGTATTCGAAGGTGTGCGCTGGGGCACGTTGGCGGTCGCTGTGCCCGCCGCGCGACTGCGTTCGTCTCAGCCGGCACTGGCGGGGCGAACCCTCGTTGCGCCAGAGTGTCTGTGCTTGCGCCGCCGGCCGGCGGCCCCGTTCGAAACGGCGGGTGTCCGGCTTGTATGATGCGGCTGTTTCGGTTTCTCACCTTGGGGACTGTCTTTCTCGTGCCGATCATCGCCCGCTTCACCCTTCGCTCCCGCGTCCTGGCGGCCCTGCTGCTGTGCCTTTGCGCCGCCCTGTTCTACTCGCCGCCGGGCGCCGCGGCGCTGCCGAACCCGTTGGCGGGGAGTTCCTCCGGTGGCGAGAAGGTCAGCGATGCGCAGTTGGAGCAATCGCTGAACCAGGTCATCCAGACTCTGGAGAACGACAGGCAGCGCGCCGACCTGCTGAAAAAGCTGAAACAGCTGCGCGACGTGACCAAGAAAGGCAAGGAAAGCGAGGGTGGGGTGCTGGGGCTGATCGGCGATACCCTGACCAGCCTGGAAAAGCAGTTCCAGGGCGCGAACAGCCCGGTCGCGTTATGGGGCAACCAGTTCCAGCTGGCGCGTGCCGAACTCGAGGAGCGCGTTCCCAGCTGGCGCGACCTGCCGGCGATGGTCTTCGATTTTTCGGTGGTGATCCTCCTCTGGGCCTGCCTGGCCAGCGCGCTGCTCTGGCTCAGCCGGCGCATGCGCGAGCGCTTCGGCCTGTCGGCGGAGTTGCCGCAGCATCCGAAGACCCGCGACCTGCTGCTGTTCTCCCTGCGCAAGCTGGGGCCCTGGCTGGTGGCCTTCCTCATCACCCTGTACCTGTCGGTGGTGCTGCCGGACTCCCTGAGCAAGACCCTGGCGATGGTCATGGCCTATGTGCTGGTCTGCGGCACGCTGTTCTCCGCGCTGTGCGTGATTTCCCTCTCGCTGCTCAGCGGCCCGCACCGCCAGCGCGCCCTGGATATCCTGCGGCGCCAGGCGTTCCGCCCGTTGTGGCTGATCGGCAGCCTCGCCGCGCTGGGCGAGGTCGCCCACGATCCGCGGCTGATCGCCGGCCTCGGCGAGCACACCTCGATCTGCCTGAGTACCCTGGCCAATGCCAGCGCCGCGCTGTTCACCGCCTTGTTCGTGATGCGTTTCCGCCGGCCGATCGCCCACCTGATCCGCAACCAGCCGCTGGAGCGCCGCCTCAAGCGCCGTAGCCTGCACGATCTGGTGCAACTGGTCGGCTCGCTGTGGTTCGTGCCGGTGCTGGTGCTGGTGGGGATTTCCCTGTTCGCCACCTTCGTTTCCGCCGGCGACAGCAGTTCGGCGTTGCGCCGGGCGCTGGTCTGCGCGGTGCTGGCGGTGGTGGCGATGACCGTGATCGGCCTGATCCGCCGCCGTTCCAGTCGGGTCGGCGCCGGCCCGCGCCGCAGCGCGCCGTACATCGAGCAGTTGCAAAGCTTCGGCTATACCCTGCTGCACATCTTCGTGGTGCTGTTCTTCATCGAGGTCGCCTTGCGCGTCTGGGGCATGTCGCTGATCCGCTATGCGGAAGGCGACGGCGAGCAGATCAGCATGAAGGTGGTCAGCTTCGGCACCACCCTGCTGGTCGCCTGGCTGATCTGGATCCTCACCGATACCGCGATCCAGCACAGCCTCGGCCTGGGCGGCAAGAGCCGGCCGAACACCCGCGCACTGACCATGCTGCCGCTGATCCGCAACGTACTGTTCGCCACCATCGCGGTGATCGCCCTGATCGTCGCCCTGGCCAACATGGGCATGAACGTCACCCCGCTGCTGGCCGGCGCCGGCGTGATCGGCCTGGCCATCGGCTTCGGCGCACAGTCGCTGGTGGCGGACCTGATCACCGGCCTGTTCATCATCATCGAGGACTCGCTGTCGATCGACGACTACGTCGACGTCGGCGGCCACCTGGGCACGGTCGAGGGCCTGACCATCCGTACCGTGCGCCTGCGCGACCTGGACGGCGTGGTGCACACCATCCCGTTCAGCGAGATCAAGAGCATCAAGAACTACTCGCGCCAGTTCGGCTACGCGATGTTCCGCTGGCCGGTGCCGGCGAGCATGCCGATCGACGATGCGGTGGCGCTGGTGCGCGAGGTCGCGATGGAGCTGCGCAGCGACCCGGCGGTCTACCGCAACCTGTGGTCGCCGATGGAATTGCAGGGCGTAGAGAGTTTCGACAACGGCCAGGCGATCCTGCGCTTCCGCTTCAAGACCGCGCCGATCAAGCAGTGGGAGGTCCAGCGGGCGTTCAACCTGCGCCTGCGTCGGCGCCTCGACCAGGCCGGCCTCGAACTGTCCATGCCGCGTCTCAACGTACAGTTGAGCCGGGCGCCCAAGGCGAAATCCGCGGAACCGGACGAGCAGGGCACGCCGGCGGACGGCGGCATCTAGCGCGACAGGATGACCCGGCAGATGCGGCGCATGTCGCGGTCGTCGATGCCGTCGCATTGCCACGACGCACGCGATACCACGGCCCGGCACTGGCGGCGCATGTCGCGGCTGTCGATGTCGTCGCAGCGCTTGCGGTCGCCGCGGACGATGGCGCGGCACTGGCGGCGCGTGTCGCCGTCGCGGATGTCGTCGCAGTCGTAGCGCTGTCCCGGCGCC
Source organism: Pseudomonas sp. HMSC066A08 (assembly GCF_001813025.1). NCBI lineage: Bacteria > Pseudomonadati > Pseudomonadota > Gammaproteobacteria > Pseudomonadales > Pseudomonadaceae > Pseudomonas > Pseudomonas sp. HMSC066A08. The sequence continues at coordinate 40,723 of NZ_KV811377.1, read as the reverse complement.
AGCAGCGCGCCGCAGTAACGCCGCAGGTCGCGGCTGTCGATGTCGCCGCAATCCCCGCTGTCGCCGCGTTCCAGTGCGTTGCACATGCGCCGCAGGTCGCGGTCGTGGATATCGCGGCATTCGGTGGCGGCCTGGGCGGGCAGGCTGAGGACGGCGGCAAGCAGGAGCCAGGGAGAGTGACGCATGGACGGTCCTTATCCTTGGGGCGGGGAGTGCGGCAAGTCTAACCGAACGGCGCGGCGAACTTTGCTTCTCCATGGGCCGGCCGATAAAAAAGGCCTCCCGAAGGAGGCCTCAAGAGGGTGACTCGTTGTTATAGGAAAGGGTGGATCAGACGCTGTAGTACAGGTCGTATTCCAGCGGGTGCACGAAGGTGCGCACCTTGATCTCTTCTTCGCTCTTCAGCTCGATGTAGGCATCGATGAACTCGTCGGTGAATACGCCGCCCTTGGTCAGGAACGCGCGGCCCTTGTCGAGTTCTTCCAGCGCCTCTTTCAGGCTGCCGCAAACCTGCGGGATTTCCTTCGCCTCTTCCGGCGGCAGGTCGTACAGGTTCTTGTCGGCGGCATCGCCGGGGTGGATCTTGTTCTGGATGCCGTCCAGGCCGGCCATCAGCAGCGCGGCGAAGGCCAGGTAGGGGTTGGCTGCCGGGTCCGGGAAGCGCGCTTCGATACGGCGGGCCTTCGGGCTGGATACGTAGGGGATACGGATCGAGGCGGAACGGTTGCGCGCCGAGTAGGCCAGCATCACCGGAGCTTCGAAGCCCGGGACCAGGCGCTTGTAGGAGTTGGTCGAGGGGTTGGTGAAGCCGTTCAGGGCCTTGCCGTGCTTGATGATGCCGCCGATGAAGTACAGGGCGGTCTCGGACAGGCCGGCATAGCCTTCGCCGGCGAAGGTGTTCTTGCCGTCCTTGGAGATCGACATGTGCACGTGCATGCCCGAGCCGTTGTCGCCGTACAGCGGCTTCGGCATGAAGGTCACGGTCTTGCCGTAGGCGTCGGCGACGTTGTGCACGCAGTACTTCAGGGTCTGCACTTCGTCGGCCTTGGCGACCAGGGTGTTGAACTTCACGCCGATCTCGTTCTGGCCGGCGGTTGCCACTTCGTGGTGGTGGACTTCGACCACCAGGCCCATTTCTTCCAGGGCGTTGCACATGGCGGTGCGGATTTCATGGTCGTGGTCGACCGGCGGTACCGGGAAGTAGCCGCCCTTCACGCCCGGGCGATGGCCCTTGTTGCCGGACTCGATGTCGGCGTCGGTGTTCCAGGAAGCCTGCTCGGAGAAGATCTTGAACATCGAGCCGGAGATGTCGGACTTGAACTTCACTTCGTCGAAGATGAAGAACTCCGGTTCCGGGCCGACGAACACGGTGTCGCCGATGCCGGTGGACTTCAGGTACTCCTCGGCACGCTTGGCGATGTTGCGCGGGTCGCGCTCGTAGCCTTGCATGGTGCTCGGCTCGATGATGTCGCAGACCAGGATCAGGGTCGGCTCTTCGGTGAACGGATCGAGGACGGCGGTGCTGTCGTCCGGCATCAGGATCATGTCGGAGGCTTCGATGCCTTTCCAGCCGGCGATGGAGGAGCCGTCGAACATCTTGCCGGCTTCGAAGAACTCATCGTCCAGCGCGTCGCGAGCCGGCATGGTGACGTGTTGCTGCTTGCCCTTGGTATCGGTGAAGCGCAGGTCTACCCACTTCACGTCATGGTCTTTGATCAGTTGGTGCGACTTGTACGACATGCTGTCCTCCAGGAGGGATTAGAGCTGGGAGCTTTTCTGTGCCCCAGTATCGGGTGATGCCGGCCGGAATACTCCGCCAGGGCAACCTGCCTCACAAGTGAGCAAGTTGCGTGCCAGTGCCCGGAATCGGGCAGGGCCCCATGTTTGGCGGGGCCAGGTCTTCTTCAGGGTAGCTGGGCGGCCTTCGGGTGCACCGTTATGGTGCTCCATGTTGGTGCATCATTCCATTTTGGTGCAGCAAAAATAACTGTGCATATTTCTGCTCAATACGTGAGCAATTTCAGATATAATTCCGCCCCTTTTTTTCCGTCGCCCCGCGCGTTCGCGTCCCTCGCATGAAACTCATCGTCAAGACCTTCCAGGAAATCACCATCAAGAGCCGGCCGGTGCGCAAGCGCTTCATCCGGCAGTTGGCGAAGAACATCCGCGCGGTGCTGCGCGACCTGGACCCGGAGCTGAAGGTCGAGGGCGAGTGGGACAACCTGGAGGTTGAGACCGCCGTGGTCGACGCCAAGGCCAGGCGCGAGATGATCGAGCGCCTGACCTGCACGCCGGGCATCGGTCATTTCCTCGAGGTCCACGAGTATCCGCTGGGCGATTTCGACGACATCCTCGCCAAGTGCAAGGCGCACTTCGGCGACCAGTTGGCCGGCAAGACCTTCGCCGTGCGCTGCAAGCGCGCCGGCAAGCACGCGTTCACCTCGATGGAGGTGGAGCGTTACGTCGGCAGCGGCCTGCGCCGCGAATGCGGGGCTGCCGGGATCGACCTGAAGCAGCCGGAAGTCGAGGTGCGGATGGAAATCCGCCTCGACCGCCTGTTCGTCGTCCATCGCCAGCATCCGGGCCTGGGCGGCTATCCACTGGGCGCGCTGGAGCAGGTGCTGGTGCTGATGTCCGGCGGCTTCGACTCGACCGTGGCGGCCTACCAGATGATGCGCCGCGGGATGATCAGCCACTTCGTGTTCTTCAACCTCGGCGGGCGCGCCCACGAACTGGGGGTGATGGAAGTCGCCCACTACCTGTGGGAGAAGTACGGCCGCTCGCAGCGCGTGCTGTTCGTCAGCGTGCCGTTCGAGGAAGTGGTCGGCGAGATCCTCACCAAGGTCGACGACAGCTATATGGGCGTGACCCTCAAGCGCATGATGCTGCGCGCCGCCAGCCGCGTGGCCGAGCGCCTGGAGCTGGACGCGCTGGTGACCGGCGAGGCGATCTCCCAGGTGTCCAGCCAGACTCTGCCGAACCTCTCGGTGATCGACCGGGTTACTGACACCCTGGTGCTGCGCCCGCTGATCGTCAGCCACAAGCAGGACATCATCGACACCGCCCGGCAGATCGGCACCGCCGAGTTCGCCCGGCACATGCCCGAATACTGCGGGGTGATCTCGGTGAACCCGACCACCCAGGCCAAGCCCTACCGCGTCGAGCACGAAGAGTCGAAATTCGACATGGCGGTGCTCGAGCGCGCCCTGGAGCGCGCCACCCAGCGCACCGTCGACCGGGTGATCGACGAACTCGGCCAGGACCTGCAGGTGGAAGAGGTCGGCGAGGTACTGCCCGGTCAGATTGTCATCGATATCCGCCATCCTGATGCCCAGGAAGACGAACCCCTGGCCCTGGAAGGCGTCGAAGTCCAGGCGCTGCCGTTCTACGCGATCAACAGCCGCTTCAAGGAGCTGGACGCCAATCGCCAGTACCTGCTGTATTGCGACAAAGGGGTGATGAGCCGCCTGCATGCCCATCACCTGCTCAACGAGGGGCACACCAATGTGCGTGTTTATCGTCCGGCTTAAGCAGCCGGGTTTGTTCGGCGGCAGCATCCGCCACCGTCCTCCCGACACGTCCGCCGCCTAGGCCGATGCCCGCCCTTCGGCGTGCCGGCCGGACCGGGGCAGCGTCCGCCTGCTGCCCGCCCCTTAATTGAAGAAGCCTGTCGTGTCGGGCGCCGCCCTGTCCGACCCCACCACCGCCGCGAAGCCGCGCTTCGGGCGTTAAACGAGACAAGACTTGTGATCGAAAATCTGCGCAACATCGCCATCATCGCCCACGTCGACCATGGCAAGACCACCCTGGTGGACAAGCTGCTGAAGCTGTCCGGCACCCTCGACCGCAAAGAAGCGGAAAGCGAGCGGGTGATGGACTCCAACGACCAGGAAAAAGAGCGTGGCATCACCATCCTGGCGAAGAACACCGCGATCAAGTGGAACGGCTACAACATCAATATCGTCGACACCCCCGGTCACGCCGACTTCGGCGGCGAGGTGGAGCGCGTGATGTCGATGGTCGACTCCGTGCTGCTGGTGGTCGACGCCCAGGACGGCCCCATGCCGCAGACCCGCTTCGTGACCCAGAAGGCCTTCAAGGCCGGCCTGCGTCCGATCGTGGTGGTGAACAAGATCGACCGTCCGGGCGCGCGTCCGGACTGGGTAATCGACCAGATCTTCGACCTCTTCGACAACCTCGGCGCCACCGACGAGCAACTCGACTTCCCGATCGTCTACGCCAGCGCCCTGAACGGCATCGCCGGCCTCGACCACGAGAAGATGGACGACAACATGGACGCGCTGTTCCAGGCGATCATCGACCACGTCCCGGCCCCGGTGGTGGACACCGAGGGTCCGTTCCAGATGCAGATCTCGCAACTGGACTACAACAGCTTCCTCGGCGTGATCGGTATCGGCCGCATCACCCGCGGCAAGGTCAAGTCCAACACCCCGGTGGTGGCCATCAGCGACGACGGCAGCAAGCGCAACGGCCGCATCCTGAAGATCATGGGCCACCACGGCCTGCAGCGCGTCGAGGTGGCCGAGGCGGAAGCCGGCGACATCGTCTGCGTCAGCGGCATGGAGGAGCTGTTCATCTCCGATACCCTGTGCGACCCGCAGAACGTCGAGGCGCTGCCGCCGCTGACCGTCGACCAGCCGACCGTGAGCATGACCTTCCAGGTCAACGATTCGCCGTTCGCCGGCCGCGAAGGCAAGTTCGTCACCAGCCGCAACATCAAGGAGCGCCTGGAGAAGGAACTGCTGCATAACGTGGCGCTGCGCGTCGAGCCGGGCGACAGCCCGGAGAAGTTCAAGGTTTCCGGCCGTGGCGAACTGCACCTGTCGGTACTGATCGAGACCATGCGCCGCGAAGGCTTCGAGCTGGCCGTGGGCCGCCCGGAAGTGGTGATCATCGAGAAGGACGGCGAGAAGCAGGAGCCCTACGAGAACGTCACCATCGACATCGAGGAGCAGCACCAGGGCTCGGTGATGGAGCAGATGGGCCTGCGCAAGGGCGACCTGAGCAACATGATTCCCGACGGCAAGGGCCGCGTGCGCCTGGAGTACACCATTCCGGCGCGCGGCCTGATCGGCTTCCGCAACAACTTCCTGACCCTGACCTCGGGCACCGGCATCCTCACCTCGACCTTCAGCCACTACGGTCCGATCAAGGCCGGCGAAGTCAGCAACCGCCAGAACGGCGTACTGGTCTCCATGGCCACCGGCACCGCGCTGACCTACTCGCTGGAGACCCTGCAGAGCCGCGGCAAGCTGTTCCTCGGCCCGGGCGACGAAATCTACGAAGGCCAGTTGGCCGGCATCAACAGCCGTGACAACGACCTGGTGATCAACCCGACCAAGGGCAAGAAGCTCGACAACATGCGCGCTTCCGGCAAGGACGAAGTCATCGCCCTGGTTCCGCCGATCCGCTTCACCCTCGAGCAGGCGCTGGAGTTCATCGCCGACGACGAGCTGGTGGAAGTGACGCCGAAGTCGATCCGCCTGCGCAAGAAGATGCTCAACGAAAACGACCGCAAGCGCTACGAGCGCAGCAAGGTCTAAACCGTTGCCGTACCGGCGCGCCGCAACGGCGTGCCTCGCGGCCGGCAGGCAGGGCAGGGGTGCCCGGCCTGCCGGCCGTTTTGCTATGCGCCGGGCGCTTTCCGGCGTGGCTTGATGGCTCCCGCGGCAGCGGCCCGCAGCAGGCGGCGGAACGTCGGGCAGTCCATGTGCTCGCGCGCCGGACAGGCCGCGGCATGCCGCAGGCCGTCGCGCATGGCGGCGAGGCGGCGGATCGTCCGGTCCAGTTCGTCGGCCTTGGCCGCCAGTGCCGCGCGGTCGATCCGCAACGCGCCGTCGGCTGCGCCCATCCCGGCAATCTCGTCCAGCGACAACCCGGCGGCGCGGCCCAGCCCGATCAGCGCCAGCCGCTCCAGCACGCCTGCATCGAACAGCCGGCGCAGGCCGTGCCGGCCGCTGGAGGCGATCAGTCCCTTTTCCTCGTAGTAGCGCAGGGTCGAGGCCGGTACCCCGGATCGTCGCGCGACCTCGCCTATGTCCAGTTGCCGCATGCCCTTGACCTCAAGTCGACTTGAAGTGGAAGACTAGCGTTTCGGCACCTGGGCCGTGACGAAATACAGACGAGGTGAACCTCATGTGGGACGAACGCTATGCCGCCGAAGAGTATGTCTACGGAACCGAACCCAACGCTTTCCTGAAGGAGCATGCGCAGCGGCTGGTCGGGCCGGTGCTGAGCGTCGCCGAGGGCGAGGGGCGCAACGCGGTGTTCCTCGCTTCGCTGGGGCTGGAGGTGCTTGGCGTGGACGGCTCCGCCGTCGGCCTGGCCAAGGCGCGCCGGCTGGCCGAGGCGAAAGGCGTGTCGATCGACACCCTGGTGGTCGACCTGGCGGACTACGAACCGCCGGCAGCGGCGTTCGGCGCGGTGGTGTCGATCTTCGCGCACCTGCCCAGTCGCGTGCGCGGCAGACTCAACCGCCTGCTGGAGCGTTCGCTGCGACCGGGCGGTCTCTTTCTGCTGGAGGCCTATCGGTCGGAACAGCTCGGCCGCGGCACCGGCGGCCCGGCGGACGTCGACATGCTGGTGAGCCGCGCGGCGCTGGAGGCGGAGCTGCCGGAGTGCGAGGTGCTGCTGGCGCGGGAAATCGAGCGCGAAGTCGTCGAGGGCCGTTTCCACACCGGCGCGGCCTGCGTGGTCCAGTTCATCGCCAGGAAAAGGTAGCTCGCCACGGGGCGGGCGTCGGAATGCGTCGAATCTCGGGAATGCGGGCTGTATACTCCCGGCGCGGGTTCCGCTCTGGCAGGATGGCCAGGGCAGGTATCAGTAGATCGTGGTACCTCTTGATCAAGGATTCGACGCATGCAATGGATTTTCATGCTGGTGGGCCTGATCCTCGGCGGCTTCGCCGGGGAATCGCTGGTCGGCGCCCTCCTCGGCGGCCTTTCCGGCCTGGCCCTGGGACAGGCCGTCTCGCTGCAGAACCTGGCGCAACAGAACGAGCGCCTGCGCAAGCAGATGAGCGAATTCGCCGAACGCTTCGAGCGCGGCACCGAGGTCATCCACGAGCGCCTGCTGCGCGTGGAGCGCCAGGCGCAGGATGTTCCCGAAAGCGCTCCCGAGCCGGCCGCCGGCATCGACCAGCCGCTCGCAGACACGCCTCCCGCTCCTCCCGCCGAGGTTGCCCCGCCGCTGGACTGGAGCATCGAACTGCCGGCCGTCGAGGCTGCGCCGCCTCCGCCTCGCCCCCCGGAGCCCGTCCAGCCCATCGAGCGTCAGCCGGCGCTCCAGCCCGACGTCCAGCCAGCGCCGCGCCGTGCCGCCCCTGCAGCGCCTCCACGCGAACCCTCGCTGGTCGAGCGTGGTTTCGCCGCGGCCAAGGGCTGGCTGTTCGGCGGCAACACGGTATTGCGCATCGGCGTGGTGCTGCTGTTCATCGGCCTGGCCTTCCTCCTGCGCTATGCCTCGGAACGGGTGGCGGTGCCGGTGGAGTACCGCTACGCCGGGGTGGCGCTGGCAGCGCTGGCGCTGCTCGGCGTCGGCTGGTGGCTGCGCGAGCGGCGCGCCGCCTACGGCCTGATCCTGCAAGGCACCGGTATCGCGGTGCTGTACCTGACCATCTTCGCCGCCATGCGCCTGCATCCGCTGATCTCTCCCGGCGCGGCGCTGGCCCTGCTGGTGGTGGTGACGATCTGCTCGGCGGTCCTCGCCGTGCTGCAGAACGCCATGGGCCTGGCGGTGGTGGCGGCGCTCGGCGGCTTCGCCGCGCCGATCCTGACCTCCACCGGCAGCGGCAACCATGTAGCGCTGTTCAGCTACTTCGCCCTGCTCAACGCCGGCATCTTCGCCATCGCCTGGTTCCGCGCCTGGCGGCCGCTCAACTTGGTCGGCTTCGTCGGCACCTTCGGCATCGGCTTCGCCTGGGGACTGCGCTCCTATACACCGGAGCTGTTCGCCAGCACCGAGCCGTTCCTGGCCCTGTTCTTCCTGATGTACGTCGGGATCGGCCTGCTCTTCGCCCGCCGCAAGCTGCTGGAGGCCGCGCAGGCGCCTGTCGAGCGCGGTGAACTGCTGCGCTGGTCGGCGCGACAGGCCGACTACATCGACGCCACCGTGCTGTTCGGCCCGCCACTGGTGGGGTTCGGCCTGCAATGCGCGGTGATCGGCCACATCGACTTCGGCATGGCCTTCAGCGCCCTGGCCCTGGGGCTCTTCTACATGGTCCTGGCGCGGGTGCTGCGCGGCCATGCTTCGGCCGGACGCACCAGCCTGCTGGTGGAAATCTGCCTGGCGCTGGGGGTGGTCTTCGGCACCCTGGCCATTCCGCTCGGCCTGGACGCGCGCTGGACCTCGGCCGCCTGGGCCGTCGAGGGCGCCGGCATCTACTGGCTCGGCCTGCACCAGCAACGCCGCCTGGCGCGGATCTTCGCTCTGCTGCTGCAGGGCGGTGCGGCGTTGGCCTATCTGAATGGCTTGCGGCCGGGTGAGACGACGTTGCTGGAGGGTTCGCCGCTGGGCGCGCTGATGCTCGGTGCGGCGGCGCTGTTCAGCTTCTGGCAGCTGCGTCGCGCGCCGGCGAAAGCGCTGGCCGACTGGGAGCCGGCCTGCCGGCCGTTGCTGGCGGCCGCCGGCCTGGCCTTCCTCTACCTGGTCGCACCGCTCTGCCTGGCCGTCGACGGCACCGCCATCGCCTGGGCCGTGGCCGGCCTGGCGAGCTTGTTCGCCGGCTTGCGCCTGGGCTCGCGTACCTTCCTGTTCTGCGCCTTCGCCGTGCAACTGCTGGGCGGTGCGCTGTTCCTCCTGCATTTGCAGGGCGGCGATGGCCAGGGTGGGGTATTCGACTCGGGCTGGCGTGGCTTGATGACCGCCTCGCTGATCGGCCTGGCGCTGATCGGCGGCATGCTGCTGGCCGCGCGCGACCCGCTGGTGAAGGACGACAGTCGGCTGCTCATGGGCTTGAGCCTGGTGCTGCTGGCCGGTCTGGCGTTCGTCAACCTGGCAGTGCTGTTCGTCCTGCCTTGGCGCAGCGCCAGCGCGGTATGGGCCGGTAGCGGGCTGCTGATCATCTGGCTGAGCCTGGTGCTGCGCCAGCGCCTGAGCTTCTACTTCGGCCTCGCCTTGCAGATATTGGGCGGCCTGGCGTTCCTCCTCTCCGGGCCGTCGCTGTTCGGCTCGCTGAGCGGCGAAGGCTTGCGGCCCCTGGCCCATTCCGGGTTCTGGACGCCGGCAGTGCTGGCCCTGGCGGCGCTGGTCGGCGCCTGGCGGCTGCGCCGCGCCGGCGAGCGCGAGCGGGCGCTGGGTATCGGTACCCTCGGCCTGGCCGAGCTGTCGCACTTGCTGCTGCTCTGGGGAGCCGGCTGGTGGGCGCTGACCGCGCTGTGCGAAACCGTCCGCTTCGTGCCTTATGGCCTGCGCGAGCATGCGTTGCTGCTGGTGGCCTCGGCGACAGTGGCGTCGTGGATGCTGCTGGCGCTGCGCGAGCGCTGGCGCGAACTGGCCCTGTTGTGCCTGGCGCTGGTCCCGGCGGCGCTGTTGGCCCTGGCCAGTGCCTGGCGTTTCGATTACCAGCCGTTCGGCGAATTCGGCTGGCTGGCCTGGCCGCTGCTGTTCGCCACGCACCTGCTGTCGCTGCGACGCCTTGCCCCGCTGCTGCCGGTGAAGGTCCTGAGCGTTGCCCATGTGCTCGGTTGCTGGCTGTTGCTCGGGGTGCTGGCGCTGGAGCTGCGCTACCTGTTCGCCCTGCTCGCCGAACAGTACAACGCCTGGCGTTGGCTGGGCTGGGCGCTGGTACCGAGCGCCTACCTGCTGCTGGTGGCCGGCGGGCGGAGCCTGCCCTGGCCGCTGCGCGACTTCCCGCGGGAGTATCGGTTGCTCGCCGCTGCGCCGGTGGCGCTGTTGCTGCTCGGCTGGTTCTGGAGCGCCAACCTGTTCAGCGACGGCGCCGCCGAGCCGCTGCCTTACCTGCCGCTGGCCAACCCGCTGGAACTGGGGCTGCTGATCGTGCTGTTCGCCCTCTACCGCTGGAGCGACGCCAGCCTGGCCTCGCTCGTCGACGGCAATGCCAGCGCACGCCTGGGGCGCCAGGCGTTGGCCGGCGCCTCGCTGTTCGCCCTGCTGACCCTGGCGGTGTGCCGCGCCGCGCACCACCTGGCCGGCGTACCGTTCCAGGCCGAGGCGCTGACCGCGTCGATGCTGGTGCAGGCGGGGCTGTCGCTGGTCTGGACGCTCTGTGCGCTGGGCCTGACCATCGCCGGAACCCGTCTCGGCCGGCGCGACCTGTGGATGGTCGGCGCGGCGCTGGTCGGCGTCGTGGTGGTCAAGCTGTTCTTCGTCGAGCTGGGCAACAGTGGCAGCCTGGAGCGAATCATCTCCTTCATCGGGGTCGGCGTCCTGTTGCTGGTCGTCGGCTACTTCTCACCCTTGCCTCCGCGTCGCGCCGAGGTCGCATCGGAGACCGAGCAGCCATGACGCGCTCCTTTTCGTTCAGAACCGCCGGCCTGCTCCTGCTGGGCGCCTGCCTGTCCCTGCCGCTGTCGGCGAAGGAGTCTGCCGAAGGTTTCAGCCGCCAGGTGGCGCTGTCGCTGCAGGGCGAAGGACCCTGGTATCGCCTGAGCATCCCGATGAGCGTGCAGTTGTCGGCTGCCCATGCCGACCTGCGCGACCTGCGGGTCTTCGATGCCGAAGGCGAGGCCTTGCCCTACGCCCTGGTGGCCGGCAGCGAGCGCCAGGCCAGTACGCCGCATGAGGCCGAGGTGCGGCTGTTCCCGTTGCGAGGCACGTCCGCCGCCGACGCGACGCAGCCGAACCTGCGGGTGCAGCGCAACACCAGCGGCACCATAGTCGAGGTGCTGCCGGGCAACGCCGGGCCGGCTGCCGAGACCCTGCGCGGCTGGCTGATCGACGCGAGCGCGGTGACGTTTCCCCTGGAGCGCCTGCGGCTGGACTGGAGCAGCCCGCAGGAGGGCTTCCAGCGCTTCTCCGTGGAAGCCAGCGACGACCTCGAGCATTGGCAGGCCTGGGGTGACGGACAGATCGCCCGCTTGACCTTCAACGGCGAACGCATCGACGTCAGCGAGGTCAAGCTTCCCGGCCGCCAGGCCCGCTACCTGCGCCTGGCCTGGCCGGCCGGGGCAACCGCGGCAGACCTCCATGGCGCACGCCTGCAAGGCAGCACGCGGAGCACCGAGCCGGCGCCGATGATCTGGTCCGAGCCGCTGGCCGGGCGCCAGGCAGCGGACGGCGAGTACCGCTGGCAGTTGCCGCTGGCGTTGCCGTTGCAGCGGGTGCGGGTATCGCTGGAGCAGGCGCCGACCCACCTCATCGTCCCGGTGGAACTGTCCGGCCGGGACCTGCCGGAGAAGACGTCGTCACGCCGCGACGCGGCCTGGAGCACCCTGGCGCGTGGCGTGCTCTATCGCCTGCCGGTCGATGGCCGCACGTTGCAGGAGAACGAACTGGAAGCGCCGGGATGGCCGGTGCGCGAGTTGCGTCTGAACGTGGACCAGCGGGGCACCGGCCTTGGTACCGAGGCGCCGAGCCTGAGCGTCGGCCTGCCGGCCAGCGAACTGGTGTTCCTGGTACGCGGCAGCCCGCCGTACCGGCTGGCGTTCGGCAAGCCAGGCGCGCAGCCGGCGGCACTGCCGCTCGGCGTACTGATTCCCGGCTATACCGAGAGCAAGCGCGCCATCCTGGGTAGCGCCACCCTGGGTGAACCGCTGGAGGTGTCCATGACGGCCGCGGCGCCGGCACCGGGTAGCGACTGGAAGAAGACCGGCCTGTGGGCGGTACTTCTGCTGGGGGTCGCTCTGCTGGTAGTAATGGCAATGAGCCTGCTGCGTTCCTCGCCGAACAAGCCATGAGCCGGTTCCGCGCTATGCTGTTCGGCTGAGGAGGCTTTACGACGGGCCCCGGGGCGCATGCCGACGACGCGGCGGCCCGACAATAAAAACAAATCACGGAGTAAGAGAATGATCAGAATGGCGCTCAAGCCACTGGTAGCGGCCTGCCTGCTGGCTTCGTTGTCCACCGCCCCGCAGGCTGCTCCTTCGCCCTATTCGACGCTGGTGGTGTTTGGCGACAGCCTCAGCGATGCCGGGCAGTTCCCCGATCCTGCCGGCCCCGCCGGAAGCACCTCGCGTTTCACCAACCGGGTCGGCCCGACCTACCAGAACGGCAGCGGCGAGATCTTCGGACCGACCGCGCCCATGCTGCTCGGCAATCAGCTCGGCATCGCCCCGGGCGACCTGGCTGCCTCGACCTCGCCGGTCAACGCCCAGCAGGGCATCGCCGACGGCAACAACTGGGCGGTGGGCGGCTACCGGACCGACCAGATCTACGACTCGATCACCGCGGCCAACGGCTCGCTGATCGAGCGCGACAATACCCTCCTGCGCAGCCGCGATGGCTACCTGGTGGACCGTGCCCGCCAGGGCCTGGGTGCCGATCCGAACGCGTTGTACTACATCACCGGCGGCGGCAACGACTTCCTCCAGGGGCGCATCCTCAACGACGTCCAGGCACAACAGGCCGCCGGTCGCCTGGTGGATAGCGTGCAGGCCCTGCAGCAGGCCGGCGCGCGCTACATCGTGGTCTGGCTGTTGCCCGACCTGGGCCTGACCCCGGCTACCTTCGGTGGTCCCTTGCAGCCTTTCGCCAGCCAACTCAGCGGCACGTTCAACGCCGAGCTGACCGCCCAGTTGAGCCAGGCCGGCGCCAACGTCATTCCGTTGAACATCCCGCTGCTGCTCAAGGAAGGCATGGCCAACCCGGCTTCCTTCGGCCTGGCCGCCGACCAGAACCTGATCGGCACCTGTTTCAGCGGCAACGGCTGCACCATGAACCCGACCTACGGGATCAACGGCAGCACGCCCGACCCGAGCAAACTGCTGTTCAATGACAGCGTGCACCCGACCATCACCGGTCAGCGCCTGATCGCCGACTACACCTATTCGCTGCTATCGGCGCCCTGGGAGCTGACCCTGCTGCCGGAAATGGCCCACGGCACCCTGCGTGCCTACCAGGACGAACTGCGCAGCCAGTGGCAGGCGGACTGGGAGAACTGGCAGAACGTCGGCCAGTGGCGCGGCTTCGTCGGCGGCGGTGGCCAGCGCCTGGACTTCGACTCCCAGGACAGCGCCGCCAGCGGCGACGGCAACGGCTACAACCTGACCCTTGGCGGCAGCTACCGGATCGACGAGGCCTGGCGCGCCGGGGTCGCCGCCGGTTTCTACCGGCAGAAGCTGGAAGCCGGCGCCAAGGATTCCGACTACCGGATGAACAGCTATATGGCCAGCGCCTTCGTCCAGTACCAGGAAAACCGCTGGTGGGCTGACGCGGCGCTGACCGGCGGCTACCTCGACTACGACGACCTGAAGCGCAAGTTCGCCCTGGGCGGCGGCGAGCGCAGCGAGAAAGGCGACACCAACGGCCACCTGTGGGCGTTCAGCGCGCGCCTGGGCTACGACATCGCCCAGCAGGCCGACAGTCCCTGGCACCTGTCGCCGTTCGTCAGCGCCGACTATGCACGGGTCGAGGTCGACGGCTATTCCGAGAAGGGCGCCAGCGCCACCGCGCTCGACTACGACGACCAGAAGCGCAGCTCGAAGCGCCTGGGCGCCGGCCTGCAAGGCAAGTACGCGTTCGGCAGCGATACCCAGCTGTTCGCCGAGTACGCCCACGAGCGCGAGTACGAGGACGACACCCAGGACCTGACCATGTCCCTCAACAGCCTGCCGGGCAATCGCTTCACCCTCGAAGGCTACACCCCGCAGGACCACCTCAACCGCGTCTCCCTCGGCTTCAGCCAGAAGCTGGCACCGGAGCTGTCGCTGCGCGGCGGCTACAACTGGCGCAAGGGCGAGGACGATACCCAGCAGAGCGTCAGCCTGGCGCTGAGCCTGGACTTCTGAGGTAGCGGCGACCGGCGCCCGGGCGGCGCCGGTCGCGTTTCTCGCCGACGGAACGAACGGCGCGCGCCGGCATCAAGAGAGTAGTACCCCGCTGTTACTCGTTGCCCGGTCGACCGCCATACACTGCCGATCCGTTTCGTTCGAGGGAATCGCCCGATGAGTTTCAACACCGAAGTACAGCCCGGCATCTGCGTGGAGCCGGACGCCATCACCCAGGAATACGTGTTCAACCACACCATGCTGCGGGTCAAGGATCCGAAGCGCTCGCTCGACTTCTACTCGCGGGTGCTCGGCATGCGCCTGCTGCGTCGCCTGGATTTCGAGGAAGGCCGCTTCTCCCTGTATTTCCTCGCCATGACCCGTGGCGAAGAAGTGCCTGATGCGGTCGACGAGCGCCAGCGATATACCTTCGGGCGCCAGTCGGTCCTCGAGCTGACCCACAACTGGGGCAGCGAGAGCGACGACAGCCAGTACCACAACGGCAACCAGGACCCGCGCGGGTTCGGCCATATCTGCTTCTCGGTGCCCGACTTGGTGGCGGCCTGCGAGCGTTTCGAAACGCTCGGGGTGAACTTCGTCAAGCCGCTGGACCGAGGCATGAAGAACGTCGCCTTCATCAGCGATCCCGACGGCTACTGGGTGGAAATCGTCCAGGCCAGCCTGAACGGCGAGATGGGGCGCGGCTGACGACCGTCGATCGGTTGCGCGCCGCGGAAATGAACCGTCCCGCCGCCGCCGATCTCCAACCGGCGGTTGCGCGGAGTCAAGCGTGACCGCCAATTCCGCGTTAAACTGCGCGGGTTTTTTCCTCTCCCCGGAGCCATCCATGTCCCGCGTTACCCTGAGCCGCTATCTGATCGAGCAGACCCGCAGCCACAACACCCCGGCCGACCTGCGCTTCCTCATCGAGGTCGTGGCGCGTGCCTGCAAGGAAATCAGCCATGCGGTGTCCAAGGGCGCGCTGGGCGGCGTGCTCGGCAGCATGGGCACCGAGAACGTGCAGGGCGAGGTGCAGAAGAAGCTGGACGTGATGTCCAACGAGATCCTGCTGGAAGCCAACGAATGGGCCGGAAACCTGGCCGGCATGGCCTCCGAGGAGATGGACCACCCCTACCAGATTCCGGGGCGCTACCCGAAAGGCGCCTACCTGCTGGTCTTCGATCCGCTGGATGGCTCCAGCAACATCGACGTCAACGTCTCGGTCGGCACCATCTTCTCGGTGCTGCGCTGCCCCAGCGAGTACCTGAACCAGAACGATACCCTGCGCGAGGAAGCCTTCCTCCAGCCGGGCACGACCCAGGTCGCCGCCGGCTACGCCATCTACGGCCCGCAGACCATGCTGATGCTGACCCTCGGCAACGGCGTCAAGGGCTTCACCCTGGACCGCGAGCTGGGCAGCTTCGTCCTCACCCACGACAACATCAGCGTGCCGGAAAGCACCGCCGAGTTCGCCATCAACATGTCCAACCAGCGCCACTGGGAAGCGCCGGTGAAACGCTACGTGGAAGAACTGCTGGCCGGCAAGGAAGGCCCGCTGGGCAAGAACTACAACATGCGCTGGATCGCCTCGATGGTCGCCGACGTCCACCGCATCCTGACCCGCGGCGGTGTCTTCATGTACCCGCGCGACGCCCGCGAGCCGGAGAAGCCCGGCAAGCTGCGCCTGATGTACGAAGCCAACCCGATGTCGTTCATCATCGAGCAGGCCGGCGGCGCCGCCACCAACGGCACCCAGCGCATCCTCGACATCAAGCCGGAGAACCTGCACCAGCGTGTCGCGGTGTTCCTCGGCTCGAAGCAGGAAGTCGAGCGCATCACCGGCTACCACGCGGAGTAGGCCGATGAGCGCGCCCTGGGAGACCTTGCTCGACTGGTGGTTCGGCACCTCCAGCGATGCCGCCGAGGTGGTTGCCCAGCGCAATGGCCTGTGGTTCGGCAAGAACGTCTGCCAGGACGCCGATGCCGGCGGCCGTTTCGGCGACCTGGTGAACCGGGCGCTGGACGGCGGCTTGCAGGAGTGGATGGACGAGGCCGATGGCTGGCTGGCGCTGATCCTGTTGCTCGACCAGTTGCCGCGGATGATCTACCGCGACACGCCGCGCGCCTACGCCGGCGACGCCCGGGCGCAACGGGTGGTGCGCGAGGGCCTGGAACAAGGCTTCGACCGCCGGTTGCCGCCGGTGCGCCGGGTGTTCGCCTACCTGGTCCTGGAGCACGCCGAGGACCTGCCCAGCCAGGAGCGGTCGGTAGCCTGCTTCCGCGACCTGCGCGATCAGGTCGGCGGCAGCGCGCGCAAGCCCTTCGACGATTTCTACGACTATGCCGAGCGGCATCATGCGGTAGTCGCCCGCTTCGGTCGCTTTCCCCATCGCAACGCCATTCTCGGCCGCCCCTCCAGCGAGGAGGAGACGGCGTTCCTCAGGGAACCCGGTTCGCGTTTCTGACTCCAAGGCTCCGGATTTCCCCCGCGTGTGCCAAGCTGTAGGGCAGCGCTTCCCCCGAACAAGGAGTTCCTCATGGCGTCGTTCCGTACCCTGGCCGTGGTCGCTTTCTGCGTCGTCCTGGCCGCCTGCAGCAAGATCAACCAGGAAAACTATTCCAAGCTCAAGGCCGGCATGAGCAAGGCCGAGGTCGAGGCGATCCTCGGCAAGCCCACCGAGTGCTCTGGCGCGCTGGGCATGTCCAGTTGCACCTGGGGCGACGAGAAGGCTTTCATCAGCGTGCAGTACGCGGCCGACAAGGCGCTGCTCTTCTCCGGCCAGGGGCTCAAGTGATCGGTCTGCCGATCCGGGTGCTCTGCACCCTGTGGCTGGGCTTGCTGCTGGTCGGTTGCGCGGGCTCGCCGAAGAGTCCGCCGGCCACCGAGCAGGTCGACCTCCAGCGCTACCAGGGCACCTGGTACGAACTGGCGCGCTTGCCGATGTTCTTCCAGCGCAACTGCGCGCAATCGGAAGCGCATTACCGCTTGCAGGAAGACCAGAGCATCCAGGTGATCAATCGCTGCCTGACCCTGGATGGCGAGTGGGAGCAGGTGGAGGGTCGGGCGGTCGCCCAGCAGCCGGGCCGCACCGACAAGTTGTGGGTGCGCTTCGACAACTGGTTCGCCAATCTCTTCCCCAACGTGGCGCGCGGCGACTATTGGGTGCTGGCGGTGGACGACGACTACCGCACCGCGCTGGTGGGCAATCCGAACCGTGAATACCTGTGGCTGCTGTCGCGTACCCCGCGGGTTTCGCAGCAGACCCGCGAGCGTCTGCTGGAAGAGGCGCGCAGCCGCGGTTACGCGGTGGACGAGCTGATCTGGCGGGTACCCGACGACCAGTTGAAGCGGAGCCAATGAAGGAACGCCCCGCCGGGGCGTTTTTTCTTTCCAGCGCGGTCCGCGACTGGCGGATGGCTTGGGAAGCATCGGCGTTTAGCAGCCGACGGCTTGAACGATCGGGGCGGATAACCGCAACGCAGTTGTCCGCCGCTGCGCAGGGTCAGTCGAGCAGTTCCCCCAGCACCTGGACGAATGCCCGTGCGCTGCGTTCTTCCCCGGCATGCCGGCCGTCGCGCACCACCCATCTGCCGGCCACCATCACGTCGCGCACCTGGCGGTCGCCGCCGGCGAACAGCCAGCGGTTGAGCAGGGCGTCGCCCTCGGCGCTGGCCAGGTAGGGATCGTTGCCGTCGAGCACCAGCAGGTCGGCGCGGCGGCCCACGGCGAGGCTGCCGATCGGCTGCCCAAGGGCCTGGGCGCCGCCAGCCAGCGCAGCGTCGTAGAGTGTGCGGCCGATCATCGGCTGGTCGTCGCGGTACAGCCGGTTGCGTTTGCGGTCGCGCAGGCGCTGGCCGTATTCCAGCCAGCGGAGTTCCTCGACCACGCTGAGCGAGACGTGGCTGTCCGAGCCGATGCCCAGGCGCCCGCCCTGGGCGAGGAAGTCCGTCGCCGGGAAGATGCCGTCGCCGAGGTTGGCCTCGGTGCTCAGGCACAGGCCGGCCACCGCGCCGCTACGTGCCATCGCCGCCACCTCGCCGGGGTCGGCGTGGGTCGCATGGACCAGGCACCAGCGCTGGTCGACCGCGACGTTCTCGTACAGCCATTGCAATGGCCGGCGTCCGCTCCAGGCCAGGCAGTCGTCGACTTCCTTCTGCTGTTCGGCGATATGGATGTGGACCGGCAGGTCGTCGTGGCCGGCGTCGAGGACCGTGGCGATCTGCTTCGGAGTCACCGCGCGCAGGGAGTGGAAGCACAGGCCCAGGGAGTGGCCTGCCGCCTCCAGCGGCGCGCGCAGGCGCTGGAGCAGTTCCAGGTAGGCCTCGCTGCCATTGATGAAGCGCCGCTGGCCCTCGCTGGCCGGCTGGCCGCCGAAGCCTGCGTGGCTGTAAAGCACGGGAAGCAGGGTCAGGCCGATGCCGGCGGCGCTGGCGGCGCGGGAGATGCGCAGGGAAAGTTCGGCGGGGTCGGCGTAGGAGCGGCCATCGAGGTCGTGATGGACGTAGTGGAATTCCGCCACCGCGGTGTAGCCGGCCTTGAGCATCTCGATGTAGAGCTGGCGGGCGATGACCTCGATCTGTTCCGGCGACAGCCGAGCGACCATCCGGTACATCAGCTCGCGCCAGGTCCAGAAACTGTCGTTGGGATCGCCGGCGACTTCGGCGAGCCCGGCCATGGCGCGCTGGAACGCGTGCGAATGGAGGTTGGGCATCCCCGGCAGCACGGCGCCGCCGAGGCGTTCGGCGCCGTCGGCGTTGGCGTCGGGACGAATCTCGGCGAGGACTCCGTCCGCGGAAATCTCGAAACGGACATTTCGCGCCCAGCCTTCCGGCAGCAACGCACGTTCAGCGAAAATTGCGGACATAATCAGCTCACACGCAGTCTGTTTTATTTGTATATACATATACAGACGATTAAACGGTGCGTAAACTCACTTCATCGACGCCTCGACAAGGAGTCTCTCCGTGACGTCCTCTTCTTCCGATCGTTCCCCGCTGGCCTCGCAACTCGGCGAGGTACCGGCGCCGCTTTACGCGCGGGTCAAGCAGATGATCGTCAGCCAGATCCAGTCGGGCGCCTGGCCGCCGCACCACCGGGTACCGTCCGAGAGCGAACTGGTCAGCCAGCTCGGCTTCAGTCGCATGACCATCAATCGCGCCCTGCGCGAACTGACCAGCGACGGCCTGCTGGTGCGCATGCAGGGGGTCGGTACCTTCGTCGCCGAGCCCAAGGGCCAGTCGGCACTGTTCGAGGTGCACAACATCGCCGACGAGATCGCGGCCCGCGGGCATCGCCATCGTTGCCAGGTGATCACCCTCGGCGAGGAGGTCGCCGGCCCCGAGCGCGCCCTGGCGCTGGACGTGCGCGAAGGCCAGCGGGTGTTCCACTCGCTGATCGTGCATTACGAGAACGATATCCCGGTGCAGATCGAGGACCGCTACGTGAACGCCGCGGTGGCGCCGGACTACCTCAAGCAGGATTTCACCCGGCAAACGCCCTATGCCTACCTGACCCAGGTGGCCCCGCTCACCGAGGGCGAGCATGTGGTCGAGGCGATTCTCGCCGAGCCGGCCGAGTGCAAGCTGTTGCAGATCGAACGCGGCGAGCCGTGCCTGCTGATCCGCCGCCGCACCTGGTCCGGGCGTGTCGCGGTGACCGCCGCGCGGTTGCTGCACCCGGGTTCCCGCCACCGTCTGGAAGGACGTTTCAGCTCATGAGCGAATTCCGCATCCTGCGCGCCGTCGACTACCCGAGAATGCCGTGGAAGAACGGCGCCGGCTCCACCGAGGAGATCGCCCGCGACGGCGGCGACGGCCTGGACGGCTTCGGCTGGCGCCTGTCGATCGCCGATGTCGGCGACTCCGGCGGCTTCTCCCGCTTCGCCGGTTACCAGCGGATCATCAGCGTGCTGGAGGGCGGCGGCATGCGCCTGCGGGTGGATGGCGCGGAATCCGCGCCGCTACGCGCGCGGCAAGCCTTCGCCTTTTCCGGCGACAGCGAGGTGCACTGTACCCTGCTCGATGGCGCTATCCGCGACTTCAACCTGATCTATGCGCCCCGGCGCCATCGCGCGCGCCTGCAATGGCTGCGGGTCGAGAGCGAGCTGGACTGGCACGGCACGGCGAGCACGCTGCTGCTGTTCGCCCAGCAGGGCGGGGTAGCGATTTCCTTGCAAGGGCAGCCTTGCGGGCAACTGGCTGCCCACGACTGCCTGCGCGCCGAGGGGCTGCAGGGCCTGCAGCATTGGCGCCTGACGGCGCACGAGCCGGCGTGGGTCTGTGCGGTGGAACTCGATTCGCTGTGATTCGCCGGCGCCGCCAGGAAAAAGCGTCTACACCGAAAGGGTAGGCGCTTTTGTCTATCCAAAGAATCAAACGTTATTAATTCAATATTTTTAATGCCTATATAGTTCCGCATGCAGTCCGACTCCAACCGGGAGACCCGCATGCCCCCGCTTCGCCAGATCCTCGCCGTCCTCGCCCTGGGCGCCAGCCTCGCCAGCCAGACCGCCGTCGCGGCGGAATGCCCGTACCCAGGCAAAGTGGTGTTCGCCGGGCTGAACTGGGAAAGCGGCATGTTCACCACCGACCTGCTGCGCTACGTACTGGAAAAAGGCTACGGCTGCGAGACCGACGCGCTGCCGGGCAATACCGTGACCATGGAAAACGCCCTGCGCCAGAACGACATCCAGGTCACCGGGGAGCAATGGGCCGGGCGTAGCCCGGTGTGGCGCGCGGCGGAGGAGGCGGGCGAGGTGTTCTCCGTCGGCGAGACGGTGAAGGGCGCCACCGAGGGCTGGTGGGTGCCGGAGTACCTGGTCAAGGGCGACCCGCAACGAGGCATCGAGGCGAAGGCGCCGGAGTTGAGGTCGGTCGCCGACCTGCCGCGCTACAAGGCGCTGTTCCGCGATCCCGAGGAGCCCGCCAAGGGGCGTTTCTACAACTGCCCGACCGGCTGGACCTGCGAGATCGTCAACAGCCAGAAGCTCAAGGCCTACAGGTTGCAGGACAGCTATACGAACTTCCGCACCGGCACCGGCCCGGCGCTGGATGCGGCGATCAGCGCGGCCTTCCGGCGCGGCGAGCCGGTGCTCTTCTACTATTGGTCGCCGACTCCGTTGATGGGCCGTTTCAAGCTGGTGCAACTGGAAGAGCCGCCGTTCAGCGAGAAGGCCTGGGCTACCTTGTCCGATCCGAAGAACCCCGACCCCATCGGTTCCCGCTCGTTGCCGGCGAAGATCACCATTGGCGTCTCCCGCGATTTCCACGACAAGGCGCCGGCGCTGGTCGAGCTGTTCCGCAAGGTCGAGATCCCCTTGCCGCTGTTCAACGAGCTGCTCGCCGACATGGCGCAGAATCATCGCGAGGTCGGCGAGGTGCGTGCGCAGTTTCTTCGCCAGCATCGCGAAATCTGGAGCCACTGGGTGCCGGCCGAAGTCGCCGCGCGCCTCGATACCTCCCTGAAGTAAGCCTCGCCAGCCTTCATGGCGCATTACCTGAGCGGGCGTCAGCGCACCCTGGTGCGGCGGCTCCAGGATACCTTCCAGGCGCGCAGCGAATGGCCGACCTGGCTGCTGGTCGCCTGCCTGTACGGTGGTTGGGCACTGCTCGCCAGCCAGTATCGGCGCTGGGGCTGGCCGGTGCTGGCGGGACTGGTGCCGTTCGCCTCCCTCTACATGTCGTTGCAGCATGAGCTGATCCATGGCCACCCGACCCGCTGGCCGAGGTTCAACGCCATGCTCGGCTACCTGCCGCTGGCCGTCTGGTATCCCTATCCGCTGTACCGTGACAGCCACTTGCGGCACCACCTCGACGAGCAACTGACCTACCCGGGGCTGGACCCCGAGAGTCGCTACGTCAGTCTGTCCGATTGGCCGCACCTGGGTTCCTGGCGGCGGCGCTGGCTCTGCCTGGACAAGACCCTGCTCGGCCGTACTACCCTCGGCCCGCTGTTCGCCCTGGCGGCGATGGCGCGCCTGGAGGGGGCGCGGTTGCGCCGGGGAGAGGGCGCCGCCCGGCGCCTGTGGGGCTTGCATGCCGTGCTGCTGGGCGGGTTGCTGGCCGGGCTTTGGTGCTGGGCGGGCATCCCGCCCTGGCTGTACCTGCCGGCGGTGGCCTATCCGGCCCTCGGCCTGAGCATGCTGCGCTCTTTCTACGAGCACCGTCCGGCCCGCGAGCCGGCGCAGCGCAGCGTGCTGGTCGAGGCGGGGTGGCCGTGGCGGCTGCTGTTCCTCAACAACAACCTGCATCTGGTCCACCACGATCTGCCGGGCCTGCCCTGGTACCTGCTGCCGCGCGTGTATAGCGCAAGCCGCCGTGCCTACCGGCGACGCAGTGGCGATTTCCACCTGTCCGGCTATGGTCGTCTATGGCGGCGCCACGGCTGGCGGCCGGTGGATGCACCGGTGCATCCCGAGCATTGAAGGCAGGCGGACGAGAGCATGATCGATACCCCGGTGGTGGCGGCGCTGGACATGTATGTCGAGCCGGACTGCGTCAGGCAGGCCGGCGCAACCTTCATCGGCGAGGTCTGCCGGCGCCTGGGCGTGCGCCGTTACGCGCCGGCCGCCGCCGATCTGGCGGTGCAGTGGCGACAGCCTAACCTGCTGTTCGCGCAGACCTGCGGCTATCCGCTGATGACCCAGTTGCGTGGCCAGGTGGCGGTGCTCGCGGTGCCCAGCTACGACTTGCCCGATTGCGCTCCCGGCGAGCATTGCAGTCTGTTCGTCGCTGCCGAAGGACAGGCGCGCCAGCGCCTCGGCGACTTCCGCAATACCCGCCTGGCGCTCAACGACCACGACTCCAACAGCGGCATGAACCTGCTGCGCCATGCGCTGGCGCCGCTGGGACGAGACTCGGCGTTCTTCGCCGAAGTGCATATCAGCGGCGGCCACCTGCGCAGCCTGGCCATGGTCGCGGCGGGTGAGGCCGAACTGACCTCGGTGGACGCGGTGACCTTCGGCTATTTGCAGCGTCATGCCCCGCAGCGCCTGGCCGGGTTGCGCGTGCTCGGGCGCAGCGCACCGAGCCCGGCGCTGCCGCTGATTACCTCGCTGCAGTGGAGCGCGGCGCAACGCAGCGAGCTGTTCGAGGCACTGAACCTGACTCTCGTGGAGTGCCCGGAGCTGGCCCGCACCCTGGTGCTGAAGTCCTTCCTTCCGGCCGGCGAGGAACACTACCGGATTCTCCTCGACTACGAGCGGCAGGCGCAGGGCTGGGGCTACCCACATTTGCGCTGAGAGGTGTTACCGAATGCCCCACTCGGGTGCGGAAGTTTCTGTCTGGGGAGCGCCCACGGTCGCTTGCCGCGTTCGCCACCTAGGATCATCGCCACTTCTTCCTTGAGAAAAAGATCATTCGAATCAATGGGTTGATTTTCAACTGCAGGGTCGGTCGGAGGCGTTTCGCGAGGTGCTGCGGCAGACTTGGCCCTGCCTTTGCTTATACTTGTATGTACAAGCATAGATGTGTACGGCAAGCCCGCCGCAACCTCTGCTTCCACCCGGATTCGGGCGCCCCGCATGGGGCGCCAGCCGTTCAACGCTACGCCCCAGGAGCCTGCCGTGACCACCCCGAGCAAATTCCGCGATATCGAAATCCGCGCGCCGCGCGGCAACACGCTGACCGCCAAGAGCTGGCTGACCGAAGCGCCGCTGCGCATGCTGATGAACAACCTCGACCCCGAGGTGGCCGAGAATCCGAAGGAGCTGGTGGTGTACGGCGGCATCGGCCGCGCCGCGCGCAACTGGGAATGCTACGACAGGATCGTCGAGACCCTGAAAGAGCTGAACGAGGACGAGACCCTGCTGGTGCAATCCGGCAAGCCGGTCGGGGTGTTCAAAACCCACGCCAACGCGCCGCGCGTGCTGATCGCCAACTCCAACCTGGTACCGCACTGGGCCAACTGGGAGCACTTCAACGAGCTGGATGCCAAGGGCCTGGCCATGTACGGCCAGATGACCGCCGGCAGCTGGATCTATATCGGCAGCCAGGGCATCGTCCAGGGTACCTATGAAACCTTCGTCGAGGCCGGCCGCCAGCACTACGACGGCAATCTCACCGGGCGCTGGGTGCTCACCGCCGGTCTCGGCGGCATGGGCGGCGCCCAGCCGCTGGCGGCGACCCTGGCCGGCGCCTGTTCGCTGAACATCGAGTGCCAGCAGAGCCGCATCGACTTCCGCCTGCGCAGTCGCTACGTCGACGAGCAGGCCAAGGACCTGGACGACGCCCTGGCGCGGATCCAGCGCTACACCGCCGAAGGCAAGGCCATCTCCATCGCCCTGCTGGGCAATGCCGCCGAGATCCTGCCGGAACTGGTTCGCCGCGGCGTACGCCCGGACATGGTCACCGACCAGACCAGCGCCCACGACCCGCTCAACGGCTACCTGCCGGCCGGCTGGACCTGGGAAGAGTACCGCGACCGCGCGCAGACCGACCCGGCCGCCGTGGTCAAGGCCGCCAAGCAGTCCATGGCGAAGCACGTGGAGGCCATGCTGGCGTTCCAGAAACAGGGCATCCCGACCTTCGACTACGGCAACAACATCCGCCAGATGGCCAAGGAAGAGGGGGTGGCCAACGCCTTCGATTTCCCCGGTTTCGTCCCGGCCTACATCCGCCCGCTGTTCTGCCGCGGCATCGGCCCGTTCCGCTGGGCCGCGCTGTCGGGCGATCCGCAGGACATCTACAGGACCGACGCCAAGGTCAAGCAACTGATTCCCGATGACGCCCACCTGCACCGCTGGCTGGACATGGCCCGCGAGCGCATCAGTTTCCAGGGCCTGCCGGCACGTATCTGCTGGGTCGGCCTGGGCCTGCGCGCCAAGCTCGGCCTGGCCTTCAACGAGATGGTGCGCAGCGGCGAGCTGTCCGCGCCGATCGTCATCGGCCGCGACCACCTCGACTCCGGTTCGGTGTCCAGCCCGAACCGCGAGACCGAGGCGATGCAGGATGGCTCCGACGCCGTTTCCGACTGGCCACTGCTGAACGCCCTGCTGAACACCGCCAGTGGCGCCACCTGGGTCTCGCTGCACCACGGCGGTGGCGTGGGCATGGGCTTCTCCCAGCACTCCGGGATGGTGATCGTCTGCGACGGCAGCGACGAGGCCGCCGCGCGCATCGCCCGGGTACTGACCAACGATCCGGGGACCGGCGTGATGCGCCACGCCGATGCCGGCTACCAGATCGCCATCGACTGTGCCAGGGAGCAGGGCCTGAACCTGCCGATGATCACCGCCAAGCGCTGACCTCGGAAACCGCCTCCACGCCGGCGGGGCGTGGGGGCGGCCACCCACTGTCCCGACCAGGCCACAACAAGAATGGCGGCGCGCGAGCCGCCGCGGAGTACAGCAGTATGACCCAGGGCAGCGACAGCAAGCCTTTGATCGAACGGCGCTCGATCGACTACATCCCGGCGAACGAGCGCCACGGCCGTCTCTACAGCCAGTTCACCCTCTGGCTGGGAGCCAACCTGCAGATCACCGCCATCGTCACCGGCGCCCTCGCCGTGGTGCTCGGCGGCGACGTGTTCTGGTCGCTGGTCGGCCTGCTCATCGGCCAGCTTCTCGGCGGCGCGGTGATGGCCCTGCACGCCGCGCAGGGGCCGCGGCTGGGCTTGCCGCAGATGATCTCCAGCCGGGTGCAGTTCGGCGTCTACGGCGCCTGCATCCCGATCGCCCTGGTGTGCCTGATGTACCTGGGCTTCACCGCCACCGGCACGGTGCTTTCCGGCCAGGCCATCGGCCAGATGAGCGGACTCAGCGACAGCGCCGGCATCCTCATCTTCGCCAGCTTCATCGTCCTGGTGACGGTACTCGGCTACCGCGTCATCCACATCATCGGGCGGATCGCCAGCGTCCTCGGCATCATCGCCTTCGTCTACCTGTTCAGCCGCGTGATGCTGCTCGGCGACATCGGCGAACTGCTCGCCATCCGTCACTTCAGCTGGGCCTCGTTCCTCCTCGCGGTGTCGCTGGCGGCGTCCTGGCAGATCGCCTTCGGTCCCTACGTGGCCGATTATTCGCGCTACCTGCCGGCGTCGACCTCGGGCTGGAAGACCTTCCTCGCCGTCGGCCTCGGTTCGGTGCTCGGCGCCCAGGCCTCGATGGTCCTCGGGGTGCTCGCGGCGGCCATGGCCAACGGCCAGTTCGCCGGTCGCGAAGTGGCCTACATCGTCGGCCTGGGCAGCAGCGGGACGATCGCCGCGCTGCTCTACTTCAGTATCGCCTTCGGCAAGGTGACCATTTCCACGCTGAACTCCTACGGCAGCTTCATGTGCATCGCCACCATCATCAGCAGCGTGCGCGGCCAACTGGAGATCACCCGCCTGCAACGCCTGTTCTTCGTCCTCGCGATCGTCGGCGCCTCCACCGTCATCGCGCTGCTCGGCCAGCATTCGTTCCTGGCGGCGTTCAAGTCCTTCATCCTGTTCCTGCTGACTTTCTTCACTCCGTGGAGCGCGGTGAACCTGGTCGACTACTACTTCATCACCCGCGAGCGCTACGACGTCCCGGCGCTGGCCGATCCCGACGGTCGCTACGGCCGCTGGAACGTAGCGGGCATCGCCGTCTATACCCTCGGCGTACTGGTGCAGATGCCGTTCCTGGCGACCAAGCTGTATACCGGGCCGATGGTCGAGCACCTCGGCGGCGTGGACATTTCCTGGATCATCGGGCTGGTGGTTCCGGCCATCCTCTACTACCTGGTAGCCCGTCGCAAGGCCTCGCGCCAGGCGCCCGAACGCCTGGTCCTGCCGCAGGACCGCGGCGCCTTCGTCGAGCCGGGCGCCTGAACCGCATTGCCGGAGGCCGGTGTGCCGTCCTCCGGTCCCGTGAAGCACCGTGAATGGATAACGAAGCCGCCGGCACCGACGAACGGCCAAGGAGACCCTCGATGAGCCTGCACCTGAAACCCGGCCAGCTGACCCTCGCCGAACTGCGTCAAGCCTACCTCGCCCCGCTGCACCTGAGCCTGGATGCCAGCGCCGAGGCGCCGATCGCCGCCAGCGTAGCCTGCGTCGAGAGCATCATCGCCGAGGGCCGCACCGCCTACGGCATCAACACCGGCTTCGGCCTGCTGGCCTCGACGCGGATCTCCCCGTCCGACCTGGAGAAGCTGCAGCGCTCCATTGTCCTTTCGCATGCCGCCGGCGTTGGCGAGGCGCTGGACGATGCGATGGTGCGGCTGGTCATGCTGCTCAAGGTGAACAGCCTGGCGCGCGGCTTCTCCGGCATCCGCCGCAAGGTGATCGACGCGCTGATCGCGCTGATCAACGCCGAGGTCTATCCGCATATTCCGCTGAAAGGCTCGGTGGGTGCTTCCGGCGACCTGGCGCCACTGGCGCACATGTCGTTGTTGCTGATCGGCGAGAGCAAGGCCCGCCACAACGGCGAATGGTTGCCGGCGACCGAGGCGCTGGCGCTGGCCGGGCTGGAGCCGCTGACCCTGGCGGCGAAGGAGGGGTTGGCGCTGCTCAACGGCACCCAGGTGTCCACCGCCTACGCCCTGCGCGGCCTGTTCGAGGCCGAGGACCTGTTCGCCGCCGCCACCGTCTGCGGCGGGCTCAGCGTCGAGGCGATGCTCGGTTCGCGGGCGCCGTTCGACGCGCGCATCCATGCGGCGCGTGGCCAGCGCGGGCAGATCGACGTGGCCGCGGCCTACCGCGACCTGCTCACCGCCAGCAGCGAGGTGGCGCGTTCCCACGAGAAATGCGACAAGGTCCAGGACCCTTACTCGCTGCGTTGCCAGCCGCAGGTGATGGGCGCCTGCCTGACCCAGATGCGCCAGGCCGCCGAAGTGCTGGAGATCGAGGCCAACGCGGTGTCCGACAACCCGCTGGTGTTCGCCGCCGAAGGCGATGTGGTTTCCGGCGGCAACTTCCACGCCGAACCGGTGGCGATGGCTGCCGACAACCTGGCCCTGGCGCTGGCCGAGATCGGTTCGCTGTCCGAGCGGCGCATCTCCCTGATGATGGACATGCACATGTCGCAGCTGCCGCCGTTCCTGGTGGCCAACGGCGGGGTCAATTCCGGCTTCATGATCGCCCAGGTCACCGCCGCCGCCCTGGCCAGCGACAACAAGGCCCTGGCCCACCCGGCCAGCGTCGACAGCTTGCCGACCTCGGCCAACCAGGAAGACCACGTGTCGATGGCGCCGAACGCCGGCAAGCGCCTCTGGGCGATGGCCGAGAACGTCCGCGGGATCCTTGCCGTGGAATGGCTGGGGGCCTGCCAGGGCCTGGACTTCCGCGAAGGCCTGAAGAGTTCGCCGAAGCTGGAGCAGGCCCGTGGCCTGCTGCGTGCCAAGGTCGCGTACTACCAGGAGGACCGCTTCTTCGCTCCCGACATCGAGGCCGCCAGCCAGCTCCTGGCCAGCGGCTGCCTGAACGCGCTGCTACCGGCGCGGCTGTTGCCGAGCCTGTAAGGGCGGGCGTTCCCTGCCGTACCCATTGAAAGGAGACACGACATACCGGGCGGGCGTCCGCCCCCGATGCCCAGGGAGGGCTGCAACGGAACCAGCGGCGAGCGCGCTCGCCGTCCAATAACAACGATCAGGGCCGCCCGCGGCCCGCAGGTTTTCCAACTGCCTTTCCCAATCGTGCATCTGGAGCGTCGAACCATGCGATACAAGAAGTCGATGTTGAGTGTTCTCTGTGCCCTCGGCTTGCTCGCCGCCGCGGCGGGCGCCCAGGCGGAAGGCTGGTGCGAGTCCGGCAGGACGGTGAAGTTCGCCGGGCTGAACTGGGAGAGCGGTACCCTGCTCACCGAGCTGATGCAGTTCGTCCTGGCCAAGGGCTACGGCTGTACCACCGATAGCCTGCCGGGCAACTCGATCACCATGGAGCAGGCGCTGAGCACCAATGACATCCAGGTCTTCGCCGAGGAGTGGATCGGTCGCAGCGACGCCTGGAACAAGGCCGCCGCGGCCGGCAAGGTGGTCGGCGTCGGCGAACCCATCGTCGGCGCGGTGGAGGGCTGGTACGTGCCGCGCTACGTGATCGAGGGCGACCCGCAGCGCAAGCTCGAGGCGAAGGCGCCGAAGCTGCGCTCTATCGCCGACCTGGCGCAGTACGCCGAGGTCTTCCGCGACCCGGAAGAGCCGGGCAAGGGGCGCTTCTACAATTGCCCGGCCGGCTGGACCTGCGAGCTGGAGAACAGCGAGATGCTGAAAAGCTACGGCCTGGAGGAGACGTTCACCAATTTCCGCCCGGGCACCGGCCCGGCACTGGACGCGGCGGTGCTGTCGAGCTATCGGCGCGGCGAGCCTATCCTGTTCTACTACTGGTCGCCGACGCCGTTGATGGGCCGCGCCGACCTGGTGCGCCTGGAGGAAAGGCCCGGCGTCGACAAGCGCATCAGGATCCAGGTCGGCCTGTCGCGGACCTTCCACGACCAGGCGCCGGAGCTGGTGGCGGTACTGGAGAAAGTCAACCTGCCGGCGGAGCTGCTGAACAGCGACCTGGCGCGAATGGCCAAGGACAGGATCGATGCGGCGCGCCTGGCGCGCGAGTTCCTCAAGGAGCACCCCGAGGTCTGGCACGCCTGGGTCGACGAGGACGCGGCGAAGAAGATCGAAGCGGCACTCTGAACCCACGACCGACGAGAGCAGACCATGTTTCCCGAACGCCTGACATTTTCCATCGCCGACTGGGTCAACGCGTGGGTCGACGCCCTGGTGACCAACTACGGCGACCTGTTCCGCAAGATCTCCGACACCCTGCTGTGGGCCATCGTCAACCTCGAAGGGCTGCTCCGCGCCACGCCCTGGTGGCTGTTACTGGCGATCGTCGCGGCGATCGCCTGGCACGCCACCCGGCGCCTGCTGCCGACCCTGGTGATCACCGGCCTGCTGTTCCTGGTCGGCGCCGTCGGCCTCTGGGACAAGCTGATGCAGACCCTAGCGCTGATGCTGGTGGCGACCTTCATCTCGGTGTTGATCGGCATTCCCCTGGGCATCCTCGCCGCGCGCAGCAACCGCCTGCGCGCGGTGCTGATGCCGCTGCTGGACATCATGCAGACCATGCCCAGCTTCGTGTACCTGATCCCGGTGCTGATGCTGTTCGGCCTGGGCAAGGTGCCGGCGATCTTCGCCACCGTGATCTATGCCGCGCCGCCGCTGATCCGCCTCACCGACCTGGGCATCCGCCAGGTCGACAGCGAGGTGATGGAGGCGGTCAACGCCTTCGGCGCCAACCGCTGGCAGCAACTGTTCGGCGTGCAGTTGCCGCTGGCCCTGCCGAGCATCATGGCGGGGATCAACCAGACCACCATGATGGCCCTGTCGATGGTGGTGATCGCTTCGATGATCGGCGCCCGCGGCCTCGGCGAGGACGTACTGGTGGGCATCCAGACGCTGAACGTGGGCAAGGGCCTGGAAGCCGGCCTGGCGATCGTCATCCTCGCGGTGGTGATCGACCGCATCACCCAGGCC
The DNA here is from genome assembly GCF_001813025.1 of Pseudomonas sp. HMSC066A08. Taxonomy (NCBI): domain Bacteria; kingdom Pseudomonadati; phylum Pseudomonadota; class Gammaproteobacteria; order Pseudomonadales; family Pseudomonadaceae; genus Pseudomonas; species Pseudomonas sp. HMSC066A08. The sequence goes on along the minus strand of NZ_KV811377.1, from coordinate 10,394 downwards.
TACGGCCGTTCCCGGCACGAGACGAGCAAATGAGCGGTGCGCAGATGAACAAGATCGAAGTGAAGAACGTGTTCAAGATCTTCGGCCCGCGCGCCGATGCCGCGCTGGCGCTGATCCGCCAGGGGCGGAGCAAGGCCGAGGTGCTGGCGCAGACCGGCTGCGTGGTCGGCGTCAACGACCTGTCGCTGACCATCGGCGCTGGCGAGATCTTCGTGATCATGGGCCTGTCGGGTTCCGGCAAGTCGACCCTGGTGCGCCATTTCAACCGCCTGATCGACCCCACCAGCGGCGAGATCCTGGTGGATGGCGAGGACATCCTGCGCTACGACATGGAAGCCCTCCGGCAATTCCGCCGGCGCAAGATCAGCATGGTGTTCCAGAGTTTCGGCCTGCTGCCGCACAAGAGCGTGCTCGACAATGTCGCCTACGGCCTGAAGGTTCGCGGCGAAAGCCGGGCGCAGTGCCACGAGCGGGCCCTGCACTGGATCGCCACGGTGGGCCTGAAGGGCTACGAGAAGTCCTATCCGCACCAGCTTTCCGGCGGCATGCGCCAGCGCGTCGGCCTGGCCCGCGCGCTGGCCGCCGACACCGAGATCATCCTCATGGACGAGGCCTTCAGCGCCCTCGATCCGTTGATCCGCGCGGACATGCAGGACCAGTTGCTGGAACTGCAGAAAACCCTGCACAAGACCATCGTCTTCATCACCCACGACCTCGACGAGGCGGTACGCATCGGCAACCGCATCGCGATCCTCAAGGACGGCCAACTGATCCAGGTCGGCACGCCACGGGAAATCCTCCACCAGCCGGCCGACGACTACGTCGACCGCTTCGTCCAGCGGCGGGTGGCGAACCTATGAGCGACCTACCGAGCGTCGTGTTCGGCGACGGTCCGCTGCGTTGGCAGGACCTGGTCGCGGTGGCCCGGCATGGTGCGCGCCTGGAGCTGTCGGCGGCGGCCTGGACACGGATCGACAATGCCCGCGCCATCGTCCGCCGTATCGTCGCCAACGGCGAGCGTGCCTACGGCATCAGTACCGGCCTCGGCGCGTTGTGCGACGTCCTGCTGGAAGGCGAGCAGCTCGCCGAGCTGTCGCGCAACACCTTGCTCAGCCATGCCTGCGGGGTCGGCGAGCCGCTGCGCGACGAACAGACCCGGGCGATTATCTGTGCCGCCGTCGCCAACTACAGCCAGGGCAAGTCCGGGCTCGACCGTTCGCTGGTGGAAGGGCTGCTGGCGCTGCTCAACCACGGCATTACCCCGCAGGTGCCGGCCCAGGGCTCGGTGGGCTACCTGACCCACATGGCGCACGTCGGCATCGCCCTGCTCGGCATCGGCGAGGTCAGCTACCGCGGCAACGTCGTGCCGGCCGCCGCCGCGTTGGCGGCGGAAGGCCTGGCGACGGTGCGCCTGGGAGCCAAGGACGGGCTCTGCCTGGTCAACGGCACGCCGTGCATGACCGGCCTCGCCTGCCTGGCCCTGGACGACGCGCAGCGCCTGGCGCAGTGGGCCGACGTGATCGGGGCGATGAGCTTCGAGGCCCTGCGCGGCCAACTGGCGGCGTTCGACGCCGAGGTCGTTGCGCTCAAGCCGCATCCCGGGATGCAGCGGGTCGCCGCCAATCTGCGGGCCTTGCTGGCTGGCAGCCAGGTACTGGAGAACGCCCGCGGCATCCGCACCCAGGATGCCCTGAGCATCCGCTCGATACCGCAGATCCATGGCGCCTGCCGTGACCAGTTGGCCCACGCGGAGCGGCAGATAGAGACCGAACTCAACTCGGCCACCGACAACCCGCTGCTGCTGGGTACGCCGGAAGCCTACCGGGTGGTATCCCAGGCCAATCCCCACGGCGAATCGGTGGCGATGGCCGCCGACCTGCTGGCGATCGCCGTGGCCGAGCTGGGCGGGGTCGCCGAGCGGCGCCTGGATCGCCTGGTCAACCCGCTGGTCAGCGGCCTGCCGGCGTTCCTGGTGGGCAAGCCGGGAGTCAACTCGGGGATGATGATCACCCAGTACGTCGCCGCCTCCCTGGCTGGCGAGAACCGCCAGCTGGCGCAGCCGGTGGTGGTCGACAACTTCGTCACCTCGGCGCTCCAGGAGGACCACCTGAGCCTCGGCACCAGTGCCGCGCTCAAGCTTGGCAAGGCCCTGGAGAACCTCCGGCGGATCCTCGCCATCGAGTACCTGCTGGCCGCCCAGGCCTTCGAGTTCCTCGCCCCGCAACGCTTCGGCCAGGGCACCGCGGCGGCCTGGGGCATCCTGCGCGAGCGCGTGCCCGCGTACGACACCGACCGCTGGCTGGCTCCCGACATCGCCAGCGCGGCGGCCATCCTCGGCGAGCGGAAGAGTCTCGCCCGGCTGGCCGCGAGCATAGGAGACCTGCAATGAAACGACTCTGGCAGCATTGCCATGCCGCCACCCTCAAGGGCGGCAAGTACTCGATCGTCGAGGACGCCGCCCTGGTCACCGACGGTCCGCTGATCCACTGGATCGGCCCGCGCGCCGAACTGCCGCCCGACGACTACGCCGAACGCATCGACCTCGGCGGTGCCTGGCTGACCCCGGGGTTGATCGACTGCCACACCCACGCGGTGTTCGGCGGCAACCGCAGCGGCGAATTCGAGCAGCGCCTGGAGGGCGTCAGCTACGCCGAGATCGCCGCCGCCGGCGGCGGCATCGCCAGCACCGTACGCGCCACCCGCGAGGCCAGCGAAGAAGAATTGCTGGCCAGCGCGCGCAAGCGCCTGGACCCCTTGCTGCGCGACGGCGTGACGGCGCTGGAGATCAAGTCCGGCTACGGCCTCGACCTGGCCAGCGAACGCAAGATGCTACGGGTCGTCCGCCGCCTCGGCGAACGCCTGCCGGCGACCGTGCGCAGCACCTGCCTGGCCGCCCATGCGCTACCGCCGGAATACGCCGGGCGCGCCGACGACTACATCGAGCATATCTGCTCGACGATGCTCCCCGCGCTGGCCGGGGAGGGACTGGTGGACGCGGTGGACGCCTTCTGCGAGCACCTGGCGTTTTCCCCGGCGCAGGTCGAGCGGGTATTCGTCGCCGCCCGCGAGCTGGGCCTGCCGGTGAAGCTGCACGCCGAGCAGCTATCCTCGCTGCATGGTTCCAGCCTGGCGGCGCGCTACCGGGCTTTGTCGGCCGACCACCTGGAGTACATGACCGAGGACGACGCCCGCGCCATGGGCGAGGCGGGCACCGTCGCGGTGCTGCTGCCGGGCGCCTTCTACCTGCTGCGCGAGACCCGGCTGCCGCCGATCGATGCCCTGCGCCGGCACGGCGTGGCCATGGCCATCGCCAGCGACCTCAATCCCGGCACCTCGCCGGCGCTGTCGTTGCGCCTGATGCTGAACATGGCCTGTACCCTGTTCCGCCTGACCCCGGAGGAGGCGCTGGCCGGCGTCACCCTGCACGCGGCCCGGGCGCTGGGGCTGGAAGCCAGCCACGGCAGCCTGGAGGTCGGCAAGCTGGCCGACTTCGTCGCCTGGGACATCGAGCGTCCGGCGGAGCTGGCCTACTGGCTGGGCGGCGATCTGCCGAAACGCGTCATTCGCCACGCCGAGGAGGTATACCGTGGATGAAGTCCTGAGTTTCAAGCGCGGCCGCGTGCCGCTACTGATCAGCATGCCGCACCCCGGCACGCGCCTGACCCCGGCGGTGGACGCCGGCCTGGTGGAGGAGGCGCGGGCGCTGACCGATACCGACTGGCACATTCCCCGGCTCTACGATTTCGCCGAGGAACTGGGCGCCAGCACCCTGGCTGCCCACTATTCGCGCTATGTGGTCGATCTCAACCGCCCTTCCGACGACAAGCCGCTGTACAGCACCGCCACTACCGGCCTGTATCCGGACACCCTGTTCGACGGCCGGCCGCTCTACCGCGAAGGCATGGCGCCGTCCGCCGAGGAACGCATGCGCTACCTGGCCGAAGTGTGGACGCCCTACCACCGGACCATCGCCGAGGAACTGGCGCGGCTGAAGGCCGAGTTCGGCTACGCGCTGCTCTGGGACGCCCACTCGATCCGTTCCCAGGTGCCGCACCTGTTCGACGGCCGACTGCCCGACTTCAATCTCGGCACCAACGCCGGCGCCAGTTGCGATCCAGCGCTGGCGGCCCGCCTGGAGGCGGTCTGCGCCGCCGCCGAAGGCTACAGCCATGTGCTCAACGGGCGCTTCAAGGGCGGCCACATCACCCGCCACTACGGCCAGCCGGGGCAGCATGTCCATGCCGTCCAGTTGGAGCTGGCGCAGTGCACCTACATGGAGGAGCGAGTCCCCTTCGCCTACCGCGCCGATCTCGCCGAAGCGACCCGCGAGGTCATTCGTGCACTGCTGGAAACCCTGCTGGCCTGGGGGCGCGAACGCTACGCCTGAGGTGTCGTCCGTCGACACCGCTGGCTGGGCCGAGGAGGAGGGACGGGCGCGGGTGGCCGCGCCCGTCTTGTCGTAGCGCCCATCGCGATATGTCTCGCTCAGAAATATATGGTTACAAAGTCATGCAAGTCATGCACGACGGGCCTGCCAGGGCAGGTGCGCAAAGAGTTGCGCAACTTTTTTTCTTTATCCTCTCGGACTATTTGACGCGCGCGGGCACGAGCCCGCCGTATTCCAGGCTCCGGCCGCCCAGAAACGCAGGGACGCGTTTTACAGAGGACAGTGAATGTTCGCTCCCGCTAACCAGACGCACTTCAGTCTTCGTATCGAGAACCTTCGGCACGACCTGCAGGTGCTCGCCTTCACCGGCCGCGAAGCCATCAGCCAGCCATACCGCTTCGACCTGGAACTGGTCAGCGAACGACCCGACCTCGACCTCGACGCGCTGCTGCACCAGCCGGCATTCCTCGCGTTGTCGCCGGCAGGGGGCGGCATCCACGGGCAGATATTCAGCGTCGCCCAGGGCGATTCGGGCAAGCGCCTGACACGCTACCAGGTGACGCTCGTGCCGCGCCTCGCCTACCTGGCTCTGAGCAGCAACCAGCGGATATTCCAGCACCTCAGCGTGCCGCAGGTCATCGCCCAGGTGCTGGAAGGCCACGGTATCCTCGCCGACGCCTACCGCTTCCAACTCGGCCCGACGGTGTATCCGCCTCGCGAGTACTGCACCCAGTACGACGAAACCGACCTGGCGTTCCTCAGCAGGCTCTGCGAAGAGGAGGGCATCCACTACCACCATGAGTTTTCCCCGGACGGCCATGTGCTGGTCTTCGGCGACGACCAGACCTCCTTTCCGCAGCTGCAACGCCCCGTCGCCTATGTGCAGGACGCCGGGCTGGTCGCCGACCAGCCGGTGGTCAAGCGCTTCGGCGTGCGCTTCGACACCCGTACCAGCCGGGTCAGCCGGCGCGACTACGACTTCGAGCAACCCGCGTTGCAGATGCAGGCCGCCCATGGCCCGACGCTCGACGCGCAGCAGCCGGACCTGGAGGACTACGACTACCCCGGCCGCTTCACCCACCGCGAGCGCGGCAAGCACCTGAGTCGGCGCGCGCTGGAGCGGCACCGCGCCGACTACCGGCAGGCCAGGGGCGAAAGCGACGAGCCGGCGTTGGTCAGCGGGCATTTCCTGACCCTGTCCGCGCATCCCCGCGGCGAATGGAACGATCTCTGGCTGCTGACCGAGGTCCTCCACGAAGGGCGGCAGCCGCAGGTACTGGAAGAGTCGATCGACAGCGACGTCGCGCAGGGCCGGGGTGATTTCCGCCAGGGCTACCGCAACCGCTTCGTCGCCACCCCCTGGGACGTACCTTTTCGCCCTGCGCTGGAGCACCCCAGGCCTCACGTGTTGGGGACGCAGTCGGCGGTGGTCACTGGCCCCGCCGGCGAGACCATCCACTGCGACCAATACGGCCGGGTCAAGGTGCAGTTCTTCTGGGATCGCCTCGGCCAGGCCGACGACGACACCAGTTGCTGGTTGCGCGTCGCCTCCAACTGGGCGGGCCAGCGCTATGGCGGCGTCGCCATTCCGCGGGTGGGCATGGAAGTCCTGGTGGGTTTCCTGGAGGGCGACCCGGACCAGCCGCTGGTCACCGGCTGCCTCTACCACAGCGAAAACCGGGTGCCCTACGAGCTGCCGCAGAACAAGACCCGCAGCGTTTTCAAGACCGACAGCTACCCCGGCGGCGGCGGTTTCAACGAACTGCGCATCGAGGACCGCAAGGGCCAGGAACAGATCTTCATCCACGCCCAGCGCGACTGGGACGAGAACATCGAGCACGACCAGAAGATCCGTGTCGGCCACGAGCGCCACGACACGGTCGAGGGCGATAGCTACAGCGAGTTCAGGGCCGAGGAACAGCGCACGGTCCACGCCGACCGCAAGGTCGAACTGAAGGCGGCCGACCACCTCAGCGTCGCCGATGCGTTGCACCTGAGGATCGGCACCGGCCAGTTCGTCGAGGCGGGCGACGAGATCCATTTCAAGGCCGGCGACAAGGTAGTGATCGAGGCAGGCATGGAGCTGACCCTAAAGGGCGGTGGCAGCTTCGCCAGGCTCGACCCGGGCGGCGTCACCCTCGACGGCGCCCAGGTGATGATCAACAGCGGCGGCAGCCCCGGCATCGGCAGCGGCATGCGAGCGCTGTTGCCGCTGCAACCGCTCGCGGCCGACGCCGCCGCGGCCGGCGGCGCGCTGCTGGGAGCTATCGCCCAGAAGGCCGGCGAAGCGCCGCAGAAGCTGCTGCGCTTCGAACTCAGCCCGTTACCCGGCGTGCCGTCGGCGGCCAGGCAGCCGTATCGGCTCTACGCCAACGGTGCCCTCAAGGAGGAGGGCATCGCCGATGAAGGCGGCGCAATCAGCTTCGAGCCGCTGCCGGGCGAACGCACCTATCGGATCGAGACCGCCAATGGCCACGCCTACGACGTGGAGATGGTCGACCAGCCGGACGCACTGCAGGCCGATGACCGCCTCGCCCAGCAGGGGTTCCGCGACTACCGGGCGGAAATGCCCCAGCACAAGCCGCGTTCCGCCCCGGACGCCTACCGGCGCGACGCCTCGCGGCCCGGCGCCGCCGACAAGGATGACCCCACGCCATGAGCGACCTGTACAAACCGCAGACCCTCAAGCTGTACGCGCAACAGGCCGGCAGCGTCCGGCTGACCCTCGACTGGTTCGCCAACAAGGCCTTCTACCCACCGCGCGCGGGCGTGCACATCAAGCCGCTGATCAACGGCCAGGCGGTCTTCGACGCGGTGCATGCGGCGATGGAAGCGGCCCGGCACAGCATCGACATCATCACCTGGGGCTTCGACCCGGCCATGCGCTTCAAGCGCCCCGGTGGACCGCGAGTCGGCGAATTGCTGCAGACGAAGGGCCGCGAAGGGGTGCAGGCACGGGTGCTGGTCTGGAGCAACCAGCTCGCCAGGCTCAAGGAAAACACCATCCCCGGGGCCGGCGTCGGCGGTTCCGGCGGCACCTGGGCGGGCTCGGGCGTCGCCAGCGGCAGCGCGGTGGACAACGAGGTGCTGCGGCTGGAGCAGCGGCGCCAGCATAACCTCAACGTCATTGCGCGGCAGAAGGAAGCCCTGGAGCGCTCGGAACGGCTGCACCGCGAAGGCAGGCTGCCGAGCTTCGACCCGCGGGGCGCCGCCCACGCGCGGGCGCGCATCGCCGAACTGGAGGCGGAGAACGCCGAGATCCAGCGCACTTTCGACAGCAGCGAGGCCCAGGGCTATGGCGGCAAGAGCGGTTCCGGCGGCACCCGCCAGGACCCCTGGGGGCAGATATTCACCCGCGACTGGTTCAAGGCGGTACGCGGCGGCGGGTTGCAGAACGTCGAGTTCCGCACCCGCGACTTCGAGCAGACGGCCAGGCCGGTGATGAACGGCGACCAGGTACGCCTCGTCAACGGGCGGCTGCAAAGCCTGATCCACCTGCTGCGCGCCGATGGCATCGACGACCTGGGCATCGGCCAGTTGCTGGTACTCACCCAGTTCGCCAGCCATCACCAGAAGATGGTCCTGGTCGACTATGGCAGCCCGCAGGCCATCGGCTTCGTCATGGGTCACAACATGCACCGCAACTACTGGGACACCAGCGCCCACCTGTTCGACGACCGCGCCGCCGGTCGCGATCCCGGGTTCGGGCCCTGGCAGGATATCTCCATGCAGGTCCAGGGACCGGTGCTGGCCGACCTCAGCCGCAACTTCAGCGAGGCCTGGGACCTCGAGACGCCGTGGTACAAGCGCTGGTTCTCGACGCCATCGCTGACCGCCGAGCGCGACGCCTTGCCGCTGCCGAAGATCGCCACGCCCGCCAGCAACAGCGTCGCGCAGATTTGCCGGACCCAGCCACAGGACGGCGAGCGCTCGATCCTGGAGCACTATCTCAAGGCCCTGGGCAATGCCACCGACTACGTCTACATGGAAAACCAGTACTTCCGTTATGCCGGCTTCGCCGAGCGCCTGCGGAAGACCGCGCAGGCCCGCAAGGCCCGGGGCGTGCCCGGCGACCTGTACCTGTTCGTCGTGACCAACACCCCCGACTCCAGCGACGCCTCGAAGACCACCTACGACATGATGAAAGGCCTGGGCCAGGAGCAGCTGATGCCGCAAGTGCAGCGCGACCTGGCGCATGACCTGCGGGAAAAGCGCGAGCAGTTGAAGCAGCTCAGGGAAAACCCGCACCCCGATCCCTATGTCCGGCGCGGCCAGGAAAACAACATTGAACGGCTGCAACGCAAGATCGAGGCGCTCGAAGAGAAAGGCGTGACGCCGGAAGTCGAGCAACGCCTCGGCGGTCTCGGCGCGCAGGACATTCCCGAACTGGCGAAGAACACCGGCGAGGACGACAAGCCCTACCAGCTCGCCGACGTGCCCGGCCTCAAGGTGGTCGTCGCCACCCTGGCCACCAGCGACCCCGCCCCCGGCAGCCCGCCGCCAGTACGCATGTCCGCCGAAGCCGAGGCCGCCCTCGGGGCGCCGCCGCTGAAGGCGCGCTACAAGCACATCTACGTGCACTCCAAGCTGCTGCTGGTGGACGACCTCTATACCCTGCTCAGCTCGGCCAATATCAATGTCCGCAGCATGCATAGCGACAGCGAGTTGGGGATTGCCCAACCCAATCCGGATTTGGCGAGGGCGATGCGGAAGGAGTTGTGGGGGGCACATGCTTATAAGTTGGCCGAAACGACCGAAAAAAACTTCGAGTTGTGGAATCAGAAGATGGATAAGAACTGGAAGCAGCAGCGAAATGGTGAACCTCTAACGACCCATTTATTACGATTCTGGGATGTCACCACGCCCTATAGTCCCAATTTTACGGTGGACTGAGCGATGCGTATCTCTATTTATCTGTTCACTTTCCTGCTGAGTTTCGGAGTTTCCGTTATGGCCGACAGCAAATCATTCGTCTGCGTTAATGAAAAAGACCATCTGCCGCCGTTGGATTCGCAAGCCGATGCTTGGTACCGCGAAGCAGCCGCCTTGGCCAAGCCCGATACTCTACGGCCCTGGGGTCGTATCGTCGAGCTTTACAGCAAGGCAGTTGAGCGCGGCCACTGGAAGGCGATGCACAACTTGGCGAATCTTTATCGTACAGGGTGGCCTGGGGGCGTGGAGAAAGATACACAGAAGGCACTGGATATCTATCAGAAGATGATCGAACTGAACATTCCTCAAGGTTTCTATGATATGGGGGCAATGATCGGTAATCGTGCCGGGGTCAAGAATCCTGCAACTGATGGTCTGACTTTTCTTGATAAGGCTGCTAGCCTAGGAAATCCGCCGGCGCTAACCGAGCTGGGTAAGCTTTATATTTATGTTGCCAAAAACAGAGAGTTGGGTTTGGCATATACTCAATGTGCTGCCAGTCAGGGTTATGCTCCGGCAAACTATGAGTTGGGAAGTTACTACGAACTCGTCGAGCATAATTTTCCAAAAGCATTGGGTTACTATCAGGTGTCAGTCTCTCAGGGCGGCAAGAGCGCGGCTTTATTTGTTGCCGGTGTTTTTGATAAAGCCAGCCCAGATGTCGATAGAATGTGGTACGCCCCCGATGAGAAGCTGCACA